>NZ_VEJQ01000024.1:0-78953 GCF_007680745.1 Pseudomonas sp. DE0010 | reverse complement strand
AGGCGGTTTTTGCTCACTTTTTGACAAGACAAAAAGTGAGCCGCCGTAAGGGCGGAAAGGTGACTGTGCGCCACCCTAACTATTGAATACCAACTCAATATAAATGCCCACACTTATACTCAAAGTTCAAAGTTCAAAGTTCAAAGTTCAAAGTTCAAAGTTCAAAGTTCAAAGTTCAAATCCCGCCGAGTTTGATTCAAAATCCGGGTGACTACTAAGCGCCCGCCCACAAACCCCACTCCCACCTCCCATAAAGTCCCCACCGACAATACCCATTGACTGTACCACCCACCCCCTCCGCATAATCCCCAACCCACCCGGAGGCACCATGCACAAGACAATCCTGGTCCTGGTCGAAACCGTAGACACCTACCTACCCCTGCTGACCAACGCCGGCTACCACCTGATCCTCGCCCAAACCCCCGACCTGCGCGCCCAAGCCATCGAGCAAAACGGCCCCCGCATCGACGCCGTCCTCACCCGCGGCCCCCTCGGCCTGACCGCCCAGGAAATCGACGCACTGCCCAACCTGCAGATCATCTGCGTCATCGGCGCCGGCTACGAGCAGGTCGACCTGCAAGCGGCCCACGCCCGCCACATCACCGTCACCAACGGCGCCGGCGCCAACGCCGATGCCGTAGCCGATCACGCCATGGCCATGCTCCTGGCCCTGCTGCGCAACATCCCACAAGCCGACGCCAGTACCCGGCGCGGCCAATGGCAGCGCGTGATCAGCCCATCGGTCACTGGCAAACGCCTGGGCATTCTGGGCATGGGCGCCGTTGGCCGGGCCATCGCCAAGCGCGCGCATCAAGGGTTCGACATGCCCATAAGCTACTACAACCGAACACCACGTCCGGCATTGCCCTACACCGGCTATGACAGCGTCCTGGCCCTGGCCGGGGCAGTCGATATTCTCGTGGTCGCCACACCCGGCGGCGCCGATACACGCCACCTGGTGGATGCACAGGTGCTGCACGCACTCGGCCCCCAGGGCTACCTGGTCAACATCGCGCGGGCCAGCGTCGTCGATACCCAGGCGCTGACCCAGGCACTGCGGGGCGGGCAATTGGCCGGTGCGGCCCTGGACGTGTTCGATGAGGAACCTGACGTTCCCGACACCCTCAAGTCGCTGTCGAACACGGTATTGACGCCCCATGTCGCCGGACAATCGCCAGAAGCGGCAGAAGCCACGGTGACGTTGGTGCTGCGTAACCTCGATGCTTTTTTCGCCGGCAAGCCAGTGCTGACACCAGTGCTTCACTAAGCCTCACACTGCCAAGTGCCTGCACAAGGGCAGGCAACAAGGAGCGTATCCATGCAACTTGAAATCTTCCAGGTCGACGCCTTCAGTGCCGAACCCTTCGGCGGCAACCCGGCTGCGGTCATCCCGCTCGATCACTGGCTACCCGATGCCGTGCTGCAGCGCATCGCCGAGGAAAACAACCTTTCCGAAACGGCGTATTTCGTACGCAACGGCGAGGCGTTCGACCTGCGCTGGTTCACGCCCACCGTGGAAGTGGACTTGTGCGGCCACGCCACGCTGGCCTCGGCCTACGTGTTGTTCGAACACCTCAATGAACCGGCGCAGGTGCTGCGCTTCAATACCCGCAGCGGTGAACTGCGGGTAACTCGTCAAGCGGACGGCCTGCTGGCCATGGATTTCCCTGCTCGCCAACCAGAGGCCCAGCCAGTGCCAGCCGGCCTGCTGCAGGCGTTGGGCCTGCACCAGGCGTTGGCGGTATATCGCAGCGACGACTACGTGGTGGTGGTCGATGACCCTGGGTTGCTCGACACCCTCACGCCAGATTTTGTCGCGCTGGCCGGCTTTGACGTGCGCGGCATCGCCGTGACGGCGGCGGGGCGTGGGTTCGATTTCGTAACGCGCTGGTTCGGGCCACGCGTGGGGGTCAATGAAGACCCGGTGACCGGTTCGGCCCATACCTCGCTCGCACCGATCTGGGCACAACGGCTAGGCAAGCAGTCGCTTGAGTGCGAGCAGGGCGGTGCGCGCAAGGGCCAGCTGCGCTGCGTGCTGCCGGGCAATGGCCGGGTGATCATCAGTGGGCGGGCGGCGTTGTTCATGCGCGGTACCGTCTACCTATAGGACGGCCCTGTCGTCACGGACAATGCGCGAGCCGACACCAAGGCTTGCCAAATCCTGGCAATGCTGCGAAAAGGACGGCATTTTCGTAGCGGCTGGAGCCTGCGCATGAACCAAGAACTGCAGATCATCGACCTGGTCGAGGGTGACGGCAAAGCGGCCGTCAAAGGTGCCCTGATCACTACCCAATACACCGGATGGCTGGCCGATGGCACCGAGTTCGACTCCTCCTGGTCACGCGGCAAGCCGTTTCAATGCGTGATTGGTACCGGGCGCGTTATCAAGGGGTGGGACCAGGGCATCATGGGTATGCGCGTTGGCGGCAAGCGCAAGCTGTTGGTGCCGGCGCACTTGGGCTACGGGGCGCGTAGCGTCGGATCGATTCCACCTGATTCGGACCT
Organism: Pseudomonas sp. DE0010; assembly: GCF_007680745.1. Lineage (NCBI taxonomy): Bacteria > Pseudomonadati > Pseudomonadota > Gammaproteobacteria > Pseudomonadales > Pseudomonadaceae > Pseudomonas > Pseudomonas sp. DE0010. Next base: position 76,448 of record NZ_VEJQ01000024.1, on the reverse strand, counting down.
TGCGTTCGAAATCGAGCTGCTTGAAGTGCTGACGCGCGACGACTGACAGGACGGCCCCGTAATGCCCGTGCCAGACGCCTGGCACCCTGGCAGCGGGGAACAAAACCGGTTTTCGGCACTCTGAACCGAACCCGTCGTCAAGGAAGGCACTCACTGCAAAAGGCGCTCTGTGCCCGTCCGGGCGATGCGCGGGTGACCCGTTTGTCACACGAGCCTGCATTGATGAAGTTGATTCCACACCTGCATCGTCGCCGTCATTGGTTGCTGGGCCTGGCCCTGACCGCCGTAGGCGTACCGCTGGCGCTGGATGCCGTCGAGAGCCGCGCGCAACCGGTCGATGGCACCCAGACCCTGGTGTTTCTGCGCCATGCCGAAAAACCCGGTGAAGGCTTAGGCCAATTGAACTGCCAGGGCCTGAACCGTGCACTGGACCTGGCCACGGTTTTACCCGAACGTTTCGGCAAGGCCGATTACGTGTTTGCCGCCAACCCGTCCCGGCACGTGGAGGAGGGCGCCGATGATCAAAGCTACAGCTACCTGCGTCCGCTCATGACCATCAGCCCCAGTGCCATTCGCCTTGGCCTGCCGGTCAACATCGACTACAGCGCCAACGACACCGATGACCTGGCCGACGAACTGCTCAGCAGCAAGTACCGTAACGCGACCATCTATACCGCGTGGTCTCACGGCTACCTGCCGGACCTGATCAATACCGTCGCGGAGAAGGCTGTCGGCAAGGAGCATGTCATCACCGAGGATTGGCAGGATGGGGATTTCGACACCCTCTATGTCCTGACCCTGGACTGGCACGATGGCAAGGCCAGCCTGCGCAGTCGTAACGTGCGTCAGGGGCTCGATGACGGTGAGCATAGCTGCCCGACCTGATCCGCTGGTACTGTTGAGCCAGGATGCTGAACAGGGATGAACGATGAAGGGGCAGGTGACGGTGATAGGGGGCGGCGTGGTCGGGCTGGCTACGGCCTATGCGCTCGTGCAGGAAGGCCATTGCGTGGAATTGATCGAGGCCCACGACACCTTGGGGGCGGCCACCAGCTTTGCCAATGGCGGTCAATTGTCCTACCGCTACGTCGCGCCACTGGCTGATGCGGGCGTGCCGTGGCAGGCGCTGGGGTGGTTGCTGCAGGGCGATTCCCCGCTGCGTCTGCGCCTGCGTCTGGACCCGGCGCAGTGGCGCTGGCTGTTGGCCTTTACCCTGGCATGTCGACGCAGCGTCAACCGGCGCAACGCCGCCGTCTTGCTTGACCTTGCCCTGCACAGCCAGGCGGTGTTGGCCCAGTGGCGCCAAGTCCAGGACCTCGGCGACTTTGCCTGGCGCCGCAATGGCAAGCTTGTAGCGTTTCGCAGCGAGTCCCAGTTCAAGCGCAGCCGTCTGCAACTGACCGATCCTGATCACCAGCAGGTACTGGGCGCTGCTGAGCTGCGGGCACTGGAACCTGCGCTGCAGGAGTCGCCCTTCGTAGGTGGCGTATTCACCCCGGACGAAGAGGTGGGCGACTGCCATGCCTTCTGCCTGCGCCTGGCCGCCGCGCTGCAAGCCTCTGGCCAATGCCGGTTCCGGCTCGGTCAGCCGGTGACCCAGCTGCTTCACCGTGGGCATCAGGTGGTAGCGCTGCGCCTTGGCCACGAAGAACTGGCAGTCGATCAGTTGGTGCTGTGCGCCGGTTACCGCAGCGCTGCGTTGAAGGTGCCAGGGGTGAACATTCCGATCTATCCACTCAAAGGGTACAGCCTGACTGCGCCGCTAGCATCAGGGCAGCGTGCGCCTGAAATCAGCCTGACGGACTACGAGCGCAAGATCGTCTATGCCCGGCTGGATCGGCAACTGCGCGTTGCGGCCATGGTGGACATCGTGGGGCAGGACGAGGCGCTGGACAAGCGCCGGTTGCAGAGCATGCGACGCCTGGCGCTGGAGACACTGCCCCACGCCGCCGATTATGCCCACGCGGTGGAGTGGGCCGGCATGCGACCGGCGACGCCCACCGGTGTGCCGATCATCGGCGCAACGCCTTATCGCAACCTTTGGCTCAACCTTGGCCATGGCGCGCTGGGCTTCACCCTGGCCTGCGGCAGTGGCCAGCGGCTGGCCAGAATGATCGATTAAGCAGGCCCTGCGCGGGGTCGGTTGCCGATCCCGCGCAGGTTGCGCCGTGGTGCCCTAGCGGCCGAGCCGCATCGGCCAGCCTATGACCTTCTTTGCCCGAGGGGTCGCGTAGGTGCGGACCTTGGACGTACTCAGACCCAGGCGCACCAGCGACTCGGCGATGGTCACCGCCGCGCTGACCCCATCGACCACCGGTACCCCAGTGCGCTGGCGGATCTGCTCGTCCAGCCCAGCCATGCCTCCGCATCCCAGGCAGATGACCTCGGCCTTGTCATCGCGTACGGCCCGTTCGGCCTGCTCGACGATGGCCTCGACGGCCCGCTGCGGATCGGCCTCGAGCTCCAGCACCGCCAGGCCGCTGGCGCGTACCGAGGCGCACCGATCGTAGAGCCCGGAGAGTTTGAGGCGGTCCTCGATCAAGGGCACGGTACGGTCCAGGGTGGTGACCACCGAGTAAGCGTGGCCCAGGTACATGGCGGTACTGGCGGCGGCATCGGTGATGTCCACCACCGGCACGTTCAGCAGCTCCTGCAAGCCTTCACGGCCGTGCTCGCCATAACCGGCCTGGATCACGGCATCATAGGGACCCTCATAGGCCAGTACCCGATCCATCACGGCGATAGCGGCCAGGTAACTCTCGAAGTTGCCCTCCACCGATTCTGCGCCGAACCACGGCGTCAGGCCGATGATCTCGGTGCCCGGCGCCGCCACGGCGCGGGCCTGCTCGGCGATGGCCTCGGTGATGGCTTCGGTGGTGTTGACGTTGGCAATCAGGATTCGCATGGGCAGTCCTCCTTGTTCAGTGGCTGCTGTGGTCGACGGCGATGCATTCGCCGCTGACGTCGTGGTAATGACGGTTGCGCGGCGCGATCAACAGGTACAGGGCGGCGGCGATGCCAGCCCCGATCAGCCACGAGAACGGCGCGACGCTGTGGAAGTTGGGGACCAGGGCCAGCACGATGGCCAGCAGGGCCGCCGGCACGAACGCCGCGACCGCGCGCAGGTTGATGCCCTTGGTGTAGTGATACGCGCCGGCCGGGTCTTCGCTGTAGAGCTGCGGGACGTTGATGCAGCCTTTGCGCAGCAGCCAGTAGTCGGACATGATCACCCCGTACAACGGGCCCAGCAATGCACCCAGGCCGGAGAGGAAGTAGACGATCACCAAGGGGCTGTTGTACAGGTTCCACGGCAGGATCAGCACCGCCAGCGTGGCGCTGATCAGCCCCGCGCGGCGGAAGTTGAGGTGACGCGGTGCCAGGTTGCTGAGCACGAAGGCCGGCGCCACGAAGTTGGCCATGATATTGACCGCGACCGTGACGATCAGGAACGACAGGCAGCCCAGCACCAGGAAGGTGGTGTTAGGAATGGCTGCCACGATCTGGGTGGGGCTGTCGATGATCTGGCCGTTGATCTTGAATTGAGCACCGCACAGCACGACGGTAATCACGGCAAACACCAGGATGTTCACCGGCAGGCCCCAGAAATTGCCGACGCGAATGGTCTTGCGGCACGGCGAGGAGCGGGCGAAGTCGCAGAAGTTGAGCACCAGCGTGCCGTAGATGGCCAGCCACAAGGCACCGCCGGCAAAGATGTTACGCCACATCTCGTAGCCGCTCAGGGGCTCTGCCACCGACCAGGCGATGCGGGTATCGGCCTTGAAGTACATGAACACCGCCAGTGCCGCGACCGTTACCAGGATGACAGGGCCTGCAAAGGCTTCGTAGCGACGCACCATCTCCATGCCGTAGGCGAGGATCACCAGTTGCACCAGCCAGATAGCCACGAAACAGGCCCAGCCTAGGCTCGAAAGGCCAAGGATGCTGTCGTGGTCATAGGCTGCCATTTGCGGCCAGACGGCGCTGAGCAGCACGCGCAGGACCACCGAGGCCAGGTAGGTCTGGATGCCGAACCAGGCGATGGCGATGACCGCACGTATCAGCGCCGGGATCTGCGCGCCGTGAATGCCGAAGGCGATGCGGCTGATGACCGGGAAGGGTACGCCGGTTTTCTGCCCCATGTAGCCCGACAGGTTCATGAAGAAGTACACCAGGGCCGCGCCAATGGCCAACGACAGCAATATCTGCCAGCCGCCCAGGCCCAGGGCGAACAGGCCCATGGCGAATGAATAGTTGGCGATGTTGTGCACATCGTTGGTCCACAGCGCGAAGATGCTGTAACGGCCCCAGCGGCGTCCGGCGATGCGCGTGGGGGCCAGGTCCCGGTTGTGCAGGCGGGGGCTTAGTGCCATGTCCGGCATCGTGTCGGCCGGGGTTGGGTGGGTCTGGGTGCTGGCGACGGATAGTTCAGGGGCAAGGTTGAGGCTGCTACTCATTCCGGCGGGCTCCTGATGCACGTTGACTGCGATGAGCGGGCAGCGCACGGGCTCGCCATCTCGTCGGTGCAGCGTTGGCATCTCGGGGTTCTGGGCGCGGCGGCCGACGGTCAATCGGCGTCGCGGGTTCTTGTGTATTTATGTTCAGTGAAACTTGTATACAAAACACAGGCACAGGAAAGCCAGTTCCATGCCAGCTCGAGTTGCGCCTCGCTACGGTTATTCTTCAGGAAGCGGATGGATTTGGGTAACAAGCTGAAAAATCAGGCTTTTAAACTGACCATAAAGTCAATAATTGTTTGAATTCATGGGCTTAGTTGATCAGTTGGTCAGCATTAAGTGGGCGCTTCATGTAACACATCGAGGCCTAATTGGTGCAAGTGCACACAAAAATGGCACTTAAGGTGACATTAGTGTGTACAAAAAATAGACAATCCTGGGTGGCTCACCTTCGCGGCCTTGCCATGTAAAATACGCCTCCGCTTACCGATGTGACCTGACATGACCTCTCCGATTGCCGCCCTTGAGCAGCATCTGCTTGCCGCCCTGAACCCCGCCCCTGAAGAAACCCGTCGTCTTTTCCACGGTCGTGGCCGTTGCTGGCCTGGCCTTGAGCAGATCACGGTGGACTGGCTTCAAGGCGTGTTGTCGGTCGCCTTGTTCCGTGAGCCCCCGGAAGGACAATTGGCAGAGCTTGAGGCGATGCTGTTGCGACTGTCGCGCCTTGAGCAGTGGACAGGCCAGGCGATCCTGCTGCAACACCGCTACCTGCCCGACAGCCCCGGTCAATGGCTGGTGGGCGAGCCGTGTCAGCAACGTGAAGTGATCGAGGACGGGCTGACCTACCTGCTGGACCTGGGGGTACGCCAGAACAATGGCCTGTTCCTGGACATGCGCCTTGGTCGCCAGTGGGTGCGTGCCCAGGCCAAGGGGCAGCGCGTGCTGAACCTGTTTGCCTACACCTGTGGTTTTTCGGTGGCGGCGATTGCAGGTGGCGCCGAGCAGGTGGTGAACCTGGACATGGCCAAATCGGCACTGTCCCGAGGGCGCGAGAACCACCGCCTTAACCAGCACGACCCGTCCCGGGTGGCCTACCTGGGCCATGAGCTGTTCAAGTCGTGGGGCAAGGTGCGCAAATACGGGCCTTACGATCTGATCATCATCGATCCGCCTACGTTCCAGCGCGGTAGCTTCGTGCTGACCCAGGACTACGCGAAGATCCTGCGGCGCTTGCCTGAGCTGTTGAATGAAGGTGGGACGGTGTTGGCCTGTGTGAACGACCCGGGCATCGGGCCTGAGTTTCTGATCGAGGGCATGGCCGAGCACGCGCCCGGCCTTGCCTTCGTCGAACGCCTGCAGAACCCGCCCGAGTTTCCGGATGTGGATCCGGCTGGGGGGTTGAAGGCGTTGGTGTTTCGGTTGGGTTGATGGGGCGGGCGGTCCGTCATAGGGACCACAGTCGTGCGGGGCGTTTACTGTGCACGGCAACTGAAGAAATGTCCGTTTAGGTGTGGGCAGATACCAAGATCGTCAGCAGGATCGGCAAATACCACAGCACCGAGAATATCTACAGGGTTTACTGCATGGCGCAATGCTGCACGCGGTCTTTGTAAGTGCGCTTGCTGATCAGAGACGCGACCGCGCAGCGCCATCGAATCACCAGGCTGGCGAAGATGAAGTTGGCGAAAAGGTCCGTGGCCACGGCGTCGCGCCCGTGTCCAGCATCGAGCAGGTTCACCAGGCAGGGCGTGCCTGCAGTGCGTTTGGCGGCCGAACGGCCGAAGGTGGTGAATATTGATAAGCTGGCAGCCCACGCGAGGGTGAGCATCAGGAAGTTACCGGCCAGTAGCAGCGAGTCGGGGGCCGAAAGCGGTTGCCCAGGCGCTTGACTTCCTTGACTGCGCGGTCGGTACGCAAGCGCCAGGCATTCATCAAGTGGAGGGCTAGGTCCAGCCCCTGCTCGGCGCCGTCCAGACCGTCTGCCAGAGCGCCAAGCAGTCCACCTTGCAATACCGGTTAGGGTTCTGCGGGTTGTCCTTTAATGAGGGTGGGATCAGCGCCATAGGTGGGGGCTCGGCAGCCGAGCATCAGGGTAGAAAGAAAATGCAGCACTGGCGTACTCCTTGGTCCGAGGTGAGCAGGGCTCGGTTGCTCAAGGAACTGATTCGCAAGGGAAAGATTTCGATGGAATGTCGGCGCATCCCTTTAAAGAGCTGAGGTGAAGGGCATGCTGTTGTCCAACTGGCGCGATTCCCAGCTGTTCGGCATTTTACTGACCTGTGCTAACAACCTAGGCATCGGGCCGCATGTGCTGATCGAAGAGCTGTCCTTGCATGCGCCCGTGTAGGCCTTCGCCGGGCTGCAAGGAAGTCCGCCTGATGTTTCAGATGCTGCGGGAAGGAGTACTCAAGATGATGAAGCTGTATTGTAAGTACGCCATTATTGAACCTTCACTGTAAGAGCTATCTTACAGATATAATGTCTTATTTAATCTTTATTGCATGAAGATCAAGTATTTTACAATTTTTTATATCTGAAGTTTTGCAATGTAGTTGGCCGTCTACTAGGATCCGAGTTCCTATTTGGCGGCGCTGACAATCAGCGGTCGGCTTGATCAAGGCAGGGGGAATGCCAATGTTTAACAATTACCAGCGATGGCTCGTGTTGGCCGTCCTGTCCTTCGCGTTGCTATTAGTTGCGATCGATATGACGGTCCTTTACATCGCCTTGCCCACACTCACCCATGCGCTTGGGGCATCTACCTCCGAAAAACTGTGGATCATCAATATGTATCCCTTGGTAGTTGCTGGCCTATTGCTAGGCGCCGGCACTTTGGGTGATCGTATCGGTCACCAGCGCCTGTTCGTGGTGGGCCTTGCGCTGTTCGGGGCGGCGTCGCTTCTAGCGGCATTCGCGCCATCCTCCGCGCTGCTCATCCTGGCCAGGGGGGCACTGGGCGTCGGTGCGGCGGCCATGATGCCAGCCACGCTGGCGATCATCAGCCTGACCTTCGAGGATGAGCGTGAGCGCGGTTTGGCCATTGGCGTCTGGACGGCCGTGGCTTCCGGTGGAGCAGCGGTAGGCCCGCTGATAGGGGGGGCGCTGCTCGAGCATTTCTGGTGGGGCTCGGTATTCCTGATCAACGTGCCCATCGTGCTGGTGGCCTTGGTGCTGTCCTTGCTCCTGATCAGGAACACGCCGCAGGCCAACGCCGGCCCATGGGACTTGCTTGGTTCCCTGCAGGCAATGGTAGGGCTCATCAGCCTGGCGTACCTGATCAAGGAATTCGCCAAGCCCGAGCCCTCGCTGGCAGCGGCGCTGGGGGCGTTGGTCGTCTGCGCGGGCTTCGGCTGGTTGTTCGTGCGCGGGCAGCGCAAGCGCGGTTTTCCGTTGATCGACCTGCAGATTTTCCGCAGCCCCGCGTTCTCTTCCGCGGTCATCGCCAGCCTGGCCGCGGCCGGCTGCCTGATGGGCATCAACCTGGTACTGAGCCAGCGCCTGCAATTGGTGGTCGGGCTATCTCCGCTCGAGACCGGCCTGTATTTCCTGCCCCTTTCTGTGGGTGCGATCGTGGCAGGTCCGTTGAGCGGCTGGTTGCTGCCCAGGGTTCGCTGTGACCGGTTCCTGGTGCTTGCACTTTTGATCTACGCCGGTGCCATTGGCCTGTTCATGTACAGTTTCAGCCATTCGGTCGCCCTGCAACTGCTGCTACTGTTCGTCATGGGCGCTTGCGTAGGGGCGAGCATGACCGGGGCGTCCACCACCATCATGGCCAGCGCGCCGCCGGAGCGAGCGGGTATGGCCGCTTCGGCCGAGGAAATTTCCTACGAGTTGGGAGGGGGGTTGGGCATCGCCTTCATGGGTAGCCTGATGTCGGTGGTATACAGCCGCTCCCTAGTAGTGCCCGAGCAGGCCGCCGACGCGGTGCGCCTGCAGGACGGGATCGACAGCGCGCTGGCTGCTGCCGCGCAGATGCCCGCACCGCTGGGGCAGGAAATCGCGATGAATGCGCGATTGGCGTTCGACCAGGCGGTGTCATCGGTAATGATGGCCACCGTGGGGGTGCTGGTGGTGATCGCACTGTTGGTGTTTGTAAACTTTCGAAGGTATCCGACAGCCTCTGCCGAACAGCAAGTTTCTTCTTAATTCAGTCAAATAATGCTTGGCTCGGAACTGTTCGGTTAGTTCCAGGCCCGGATTTGTGCTGCTTTAAATTTGGAAGGATGGCATGCGCCTATTGTTGGGGCAATTGTATGATCAGCGTGCGGCCTCGCATCTGGAACAGCGTTATGTCGGTGACGTCCTGATACCGCAGGAGCATCTTTATGCTGATCATCTGCGTGAGGCCGTCCGGTTTGTCGTGAAGAAGTATCCGGCACTTCGCGGCTGTTTCACGCGCAGCGAAGGCGAATGGCGCATGGACTTTCTTACTGTGGACGAATTTCCCGTGGATCAGGCGTTACAGGTAGTTGCCGCCGCACCCGGGGTGTTGCCTGATGCACAGGCCCAGGCCAGCGTCAACGCACTGCTCGCGACCTCGACCCTGGTCCCTCCCTTGCTGAGGTACATCCTGCATGATGCCGACCAGGCCGAGGACCAGCGCCTGGTGCTTATCTTCCATCACCTGGTCTGCGATGGCATCTCTAGCCGGATACTCTGGCGGGACCTTTCCAGGGCCTATCGCGCCTTGATGCAGGGCTGCCCGCTCGACGACGAGGCCTGCGACAGTTATCCGGCTTTCGCACAGGAACTTGCCCAGTGCTACCGGGCACTGCCCGCCGAGGTGTCGCCAGCGCTCGGCGCCCCGGCACTTGTCGGGGTACTCGACCAGGCGGCAGGAGAACAGGCTGGCAAGGTCCTGGAGCATACCCTCGTGCGGCACTGCCTGCAGTTGGAACCTGAGGCCGTGGATGAGCTACGTCGATGCGCGGCCGAGTGGCAGGTGAGCTTTAGCGACTACATGCTCGGTTGCTGGCTGCAAGTGCTGAGCCAAATCCAGGCTCACGGCTCGGTAGCGCTGATGATGTGGGTCAGCCGATGATGTTGCGCTGTCGGTACTTTGGTCGATCAAACAGCCTGGGTAAACCAGGCTTGGGTTTGCGCTTCATTGACCGCAGTGGGATGACGGGCTGCATTCGATATTGGTCGCAGTAACGGCGTAGCGCTTTGGCGTCGTAGCCCTTGTCAGCAAGCAGCCATTTACAGCGTTTGCGCGGGCGGCCACGTTGGCTCGTTGGAATGCTGACTTCGTCCAGCAGTGGCTGCGCGTAGCTGATGTCACTGGCTTGACCGCCAGAGAGAAGGAAGCGCAACGGTGTCCCGTTGGCGTCGCAGAGCATGTGAATTTTGGTGGTCAGGCCGCCGCGACTGCGGCCTAAAGCGTGATCGGCAGGCTCGTTAGGCCCTCTTTTTTCCCGGCGCCAGAAGAGGCTCGGGTTGCGCGTATTGCGGTGGAGTCGATCATCCAGGTTTGTAGGTCGATCAAGCCTTGCTCATTCAATCCCAGGTGCAGGCGTTTGAGCATCTGATCGAACGCCCCCTGATTTCGCCAGCCCCGAAACCGTTGATACACCGTTGACCACGGGCCGAAACGCTCCGGCATATCTCGCCACGCAGCACCCGAGCAGAGCACCCAGAGCACGCCATCAAGCATCAGGCGATCGCTCAAGCGCGGCCGCCCTCGGCCATGAGTTTGCATAAAGAGATCGGAGACTACGCCTCAGGCCTCGTCCGAGAGTTCGTAACGCTTTGCCATCACAGAATTCCTTTCCGTCGATGGCGGGGGGCTCTACAAAATCTCAGCACTCAAGGCGCGGCGATTGGGTTTCTCGGGATTTCGTACAGAGCCTAGAAGCTAATGCCAGTGAGTTTAGGCTGATGCATTGAGCTTTATCCCCTAGGGTGCAAAATCCGAATACTTGGGGAAAAGTTATCAGTTTTAACATGCGCCAAGCAAAAGCGCTGTCTGCCACTCCGAATGGCATTAAGGCCAAATGCTCTTAAGGAGCTAGGTGCTTTGCTTGATCCGAACATTGTAAAGCAGGTTTTTGAAGCCGCAGTGTTTCGACCTTCCGCAAACGCCGTCTCTCGCTTAAATCTGGTGTTATGCATAATCGGCATAGTGCTATTCCGGCGGGTGCCGGCGTGGGATGTCGTTAATCACATGTATATCATGCCGCCCGGCAAGCGGCCACTCGTGGCACCCAGCGCCTCGGAGAAGGGAAGCGACGACCAGCTTAATGCTTGACCCGATGATGAAAATGCCAGTCAGCTTGACTGACTGGCATTAGGCTAGAAGCCCCGTCACGGCCGACAGTTATTGGTTGGTATAGACCTGGTCAAACACCCCACCATCATTGAAGTGGGTCTTTTGCACGGTGCGCCAGTCACCAAAGGTCTTCTCGACCGAGAGGAATTCAACCTTGGGGAAACGGTCGGTGTACTTGGCCAACACAGTCGCATCGCGTGGGCGCAAGTAGTTCTGGGCGGCGAGTTCCTGGGCGGCCGGGGACCACAGGTATTTCAGGTATTCCTCGGCCACCGCCTGAGTGCCTTTGCGGGCGACGACTTTATCGACCACGCTCACCGGCGGCTCGGCTTCGGCCGACACGCTTGGGTAAACCACCTCGAACTGATCGCGACCGAATTCGCGGGCGATCATTTCGGCTTCGTTCTCGAACGTCACCAGCACATCGCCAATCTGGTTGGTCATGAACGTGGTGGTGGCGGCGCGACCACCGGTGTCGAGCACCGGCGCCTGCTTGAACAGCTTGCCGACGAACGCGCGCGCCTTGTTCTCGTCACCGCCTTGCTTGAGCACATAGCCCCACGCCGACAGGTAGGTGTAACGGCCGTTACCCGAGGTCTTGGGGTTGGGTACGATGACCTGTACGCCATCCTTGAGCAGGTCGGGCCAGTCTTTCAATGCCTTGGGGTTGCCTTTGCGCACGATGAACACCGTGGCAGAGGTGAACGGCGCACTGTTGTTCGGCAGGCGCGTGACCCAGTTGTCAGGGATCAATTTGCCGTTGTCGACCAAGGCATTGATGTCGGTGGCCATGTTCATGGTGATCACGTCGGCCGGCAGGCCATCGATCACCGCGCGCGCCTGTTTGCTCGAGCCACCGAAGGACATCTGCACATTGACCTTCTCGTTATGCTCGGCCTCCCAGTGCTTCTGGAAGGCGGGGTTGTAATCCTTGTAGAAGTCACGCATCACGTCGTAGGAAACGTTCAGCAAGGTCGGGGCAGCGTGGGCCAGGGTGCCGAAGGCCAGGCTGGCGGCGGCCAGCGAGACGGTGAAGAACTTTTTCACGACGCATTCCTTATGGGTATGAATGTTGGGCAATTTGCCAGCGACTATAGCGTCTTGTTCTTCAGGTATTAAAGAATCAATGCGTCTTTGCTTATATGCGCTGGCCAATTGGCGGTTCTGGCAGTTGTCCAGGGGCTTTGCCCACTTAATGACTCGCTCAGCCTTCAAGGTGAGCGAGCCCTTCAGATCGTCAGGGGCGCCTTAGTCAACCGGATTTCGGGAACAACGCATTGCCACACCGGGCACAAAACGCCGCGCCACTTTCATGGGATTTCTTGCTGCAGGTCGGGCAGGCGTGCTGCAGTTGTTCTCCACGCATGGCATTGGCGAGCTCGGCCGTAAAGATCCCGGTCGGCACCGCGATGATCGAGTAGCCGATGATCATCACCAGTGAAGACAGCACCTGGCCCAATGGCGTTCTGGGCACGATATCGCCGAACCCGACCGTGGTCAGCGTGACGATGGCCCAGTAGATCCCCTTGGGAATGCTCGTGAAGCCATGTTCCGGGCCTTCGATCACATACATGAGGGTGCCGAACACGGTGACCAGCGTCGAAACGCTGACCAGAAACACGATGATCTTCTGCTTGCTGCCGCGCAGGGCATCGAGCAGGTAATTGGCCTGCTTGAGGTACGGGCTGAGCTTGAGCACACGGAAGATCCGCAACATGCGGATGACCCTCACGATCAGCAGGTACTGCGCGTCGCTGTAGTAAAGCGCGATGATGCCCGGCACGATCGCCAGCAGATCCACCAGGCCGTAGAAGCTGAACGCGTAGCGCAAGGGCCGGGGCGAGCAGTACAACCGTGTCAGGTATTCGCACAGGAAAATGGCGGTAAAGCCCCATTCGATCGCGGCCAGCAGGCCCCCGTACCCGCGATGCACCTCGTCGATGCTGTCCAGGATGACCGTGACCAGGCTGGCCAGGATGATCAGCAACAGGGTCTTGTCGAAGCGTCTTCCGGCCACGGTATCGCTCTGGAAGACGATCACGTAAAGCCGCTCGCGCAGGCTTGCAGGTTTGTTCATTGGCTCTGTCCATCGTGAAGTCGGCTGAGCCTATGGGGTGCCTTTCAGCTATGCAAGCGCCCCGGTGACTGGCGTTTGCCAAGCTTCAGGTGACGACCGAAGTGGATGAGCCAGCAGGCGGCGACGAAGGGTGCCGTGAGCGCCGGGACCGGCAGCCTGCTCAAAAGCGGCTGCAACGCCAGCGCCAGGCCGATGGCCAGCAGCGTGACCCAGGGTTTTTCCCCTTGTCGGCTGAAGGCCAGGGCTGCCAGGGCTGCGTTGAATCCATACAGCCCCATCCATGCTGACTGCGCATTACCCACGAGCAGTGCCAGGCCTGCACCCGCGGCAGAGCCTATGACCGCCCAGAGACAGGCATACGGATTGGCGATCAATAGGCCGACGATGATCAGCAGCCCGGCCAGGGGTTGATCGAGCAGGAAAATCTGCCCGACCCCTCTTGCCAGGGCACTCGCCAGGTCGGCCTCGACCACCACGGGTGCGCTAGCCGTCTGCACGAATAGCAACGTGCCCCAGCCCAGCAGTACGAAGGGCGCCGTGTAGGCGACCAGCAGCTTGCCCCCCCGCTTGCGCCATTGGTGGGTGATGATGCTGGACAGGCCGGCGGCAGCGATTACCAGCGGTGGCTGGATGATCGACCAGGGCAGCACAGCGCTGATCAACAAACCGATGAGCACGCCGTTGTAGCTGTACAGCCCAGCCTGTCGATCGGCGCGGTCGTAGCCGCGGGCCTGTGCCGCCAGCAGGCCTGCCAGCGCGCCAAGCAGCGCGCCGCCCAGCAGCGCCGGTGCGGTCAACAAGATCGCCAGCAGGCAGCATAGCCCGCACAAGGGGTTACGCAGCAACAGCACCTGGCTGAAGCCGTTGAGCAGCGCCGTGGCCCAGTCGGGGCACGGGTTTACGAAATTTTTGGTGTACATGGGGCAGTCAGTGAGGTGGATGGAAGGGCGGTGGGCCTCTTTGGGCCTCGATTGACCGCAGGTCTGGTACATCGGTGTTCGGGGAGGGCTGCGCCCTCCATTCGCGGGGCAAGCCCGCTCCCACAAGGTCTGCGCTGTGCCATGAAGCGGCGCGCATCCTGTGGGAGGGGGCTTGGCCCGCGACTGGGGCGCAGGGCGCCCCCGGGGATCTCAGTTCAACGCCTCGATCCGCAGCGTGTTGGTCGACCCTGGCTTGCCGAAAGGCACACCGGCAGTGATCAGAAGCGTGTCGCCACGGCTGGCCATGCCTTGGGCCTGGGCAATTTCCAGCGCAGTGGAAACCACTTCGTCCACCTGGCGTAGGCGGTCATTCACTACCGAATGCACGCCCCAGGTCACGCTCAGGCGGCGAGCGGTGCTCAGGTTCGGCGTCAGGTTGAGGATCGGTGCCCGTGGGCGCTCGCGCGCAGCACGCAGGGTCGAGGCGCCCGACTCGCTGTAGTTGACCAGCACCGCCACCGGCAGGATGCCGCTGATGCGGCGGATGGCGCAGCTGATGGCGTCCGATACGGTGGCCTCGGCCTTCGGCCGGCCAACGTCGAGCTGGGCCTGGTAGTCCGGGCCATTCTCCACCTGGCGGATAATCTTGCTCATCATCTGCACGGCTTCCAGCGGGTAGTCACCCGAGGCCGTCTCCGCCGACAACATCACAGCGTCCGCACCTTCGGCCACGGCGTTGGCCACGTCGGTGACTTCGGCACGGGTCGGTGCTGGCGAGAAACGCATCGATTCGAGCATCTGCGTAGCCACTACCACCGGTTTACCCAGCTGCCGGCAGGTGCCGATGATGCGCTTCTGAATCTGCGGCACGCTCTCGGCCGGTACTTCCACGCCCAGGTCACCACGGGCCACCATGATCGCGTCTGCCAGTTCGGCGATGGCTTGCAATTGTTCAACCGCCGAAGGTTTCTCGATCTTGGCCATCAGGAAGGCGCGGTCACCAATCAGCTGGCGCGCTTCAAGGATGTCCTCGGGGCGCTGTACAAACGACAGGGCCACCCAGTCCACACCCAGCTCCAGGCCAAAAGCCAGGTCGCGGCGGTCCTTTTCGGTAAGCGGGGAGAGGTCGAGCACCGCTTGCGGCACGTTGACGCCCTTGCGGTCGGACAGCTCGCCACCGTTCAACACTTCGGTGTCGATCGCATCGCTGTGTTTGGCGGTAACGCGCAGGCGCAACTTGCCGTCGTCCAGCAGCAGGTCCATGCCAGGTTCCAGCGCCGCGATGATTTCCGGGTGCGGCAGGTTGACCCTGCTGCTGTCGCCTAGGGTCTTGTCCAGGTCCAGGCGCAAGGCTTGACCGCGTTGCAAGTGCACCTTGCCTTCGGCAAAACGACCCACCCGCAGCTTAGGGCCTTGCAGGTCCATGAGAATGCCCAGTGGATAGTTCAGCTGCTGCTCCACCTCGCGGATCCACTGATAGCGCAGCGCATGGTCGGCGTGCTCGCCATGGCTGAAGTTGAGGCGAAAAATGTTCACGCCTGCTTCCACCAGTTGCCGCACATCGTCGATGCCACCCGTAGCCGGGCCCAGGGTGGCGAGGATTTTCACTTTCTTGTCAGGCGTCATGAGGGGTCGGTCTCGAGAATCAGGATGGCGCGAAAGTCATTGACGTTGGTGCGCGTGGGTTCGGTGACGATCAGCGCATCGAGTGCGGCGAAGTAGCCGTAGCCGTTGTTGTCGTCCAGCTCGTCGCTGGCCGACAGGCCCAAGGCTTGGGCGCGTGCGTAGCTGCTAGGCGTCATGACAGCGCCGGCGTTTTCTTCCGAGCCGTCGATGCCGTCGGTGTCGCCTGCCAGTGCGTAGACGCCCGGCAGGCCCTTGAGGCTTTCGGTGAGGCTGAGCAGAAATTCCGCGTTGCGCCCGCCGCGGCCATTACCGCGCACGGTGACCGTGGTCTCGCCGCCGGACAGAATCACGCAAGGGGCCTTGAGCGGCTGGCCATGCTGGAAGATCTGCCGGGCAATGCCTGCATGCACCTTGGCCACTTCCCGTGACTCACCTTCCAGGTCGCCCAATATCAACGGGCTGAAACCTGCCTGGCGCGCCTTGACCGCCGCAGCTTCGAGCGACTGTTGAGGCTTGGCGATCAGCTGGAAATGGCTGCGGGCCAGGGCTGGGTCGCCAGCCTTGAGGGTTTCCGAGGCCGGGTCATTGAGCCAGTCGATGACGGCCTGTGGGGCGTCGATGGCGTAGCGCTTGAGGATCGCCAGTGCCTCGGTCGAGGTGCTCGGGTCGGCCACGGTGGGGCCTGAAGCGATGACCGTGGCCAGGTCGCCCGGCACGTCCGAGATCGCGTAGGTGTAGACCGTGGCCGGCCAGCAGGCCTTGGCCAGGCGCCCACCCTTGATCGCCGAGAGGTGCTTGCGCACGCAGTTCATCTCGCCGATGGTGGCGCCGGATTTGAGCAGGGCCTTGTTGATGTGCTGTTTGTCCGCCAGGGTCAGGTTGGCGGCGGGCAGGGCCAGCAAGGCAGAGCCGCCGCCGGACAGCAGGAATATCACCCGATCCTGCTCGCTGAGGTTGCCGACCAGTTCCAGCACGCGCCTGGCAACCGCCAGGCCGGCCGCATCAGGCACCGGGTGGGCGGCTTCGACCACTTCGATGTGCCGGCAGTTGGCACCATGGCCGTAGCGGGTCACGACCAGGCCGCTGACCTCGCCTTGCCAGTGCTTCTCGACCACCTCGGCCATGGCGGCGGCAGCCTTGCCTGCGCCGATGACGATCACTCGACCGCTGCGGTCGGCGGGCAGGTAGGGTTCGAGCACGTGGCTGGGATGGGCGGCGGCGATGGCTGTGTCGAACAGCTCACGCAGCAGTTTGTGTGGATCGACCGACATGGCAGGCTCCCTTTATTGTTGTTCTGCACAATCGAGAACGCCCCTGGAACAGCCTCCGTGCAGGCCGAACCAGGGGCGGTGTTGCTCGGGTTCACCCCTGGCTGTGCTCAGCCAAGGGGCGTAACAGGTGTGCCGGGTTACCGGCAGCAGGGCTGCAAGGCAGCCCCGGCGCTCGGATCAGCGGTCGTCGCGGATCGAGAAATTGGCCATGTGCTCCAGGCCCTTGATCAGCGCCGAGTGGTCCCAGTTGCCGCCACCCAGGGCCTGGCAGGTGTTGAACACTTGCTGGGCATTGGAAGTGTTAGGCAGGTTGATGCCCAGTTCCTTGGCGCCTTGCAGGGCCAGGTTAAGGTCCTTCTGGTGCAGGTTGATGCGGAAGCCTGGGTCGAAGGTGCCTTTGATCATGCGCTCGGCGTGCACTTCCAGAATTTTCGACGATGCGAAGCCGCCCATCAGTGCCTCGCGCACCTTGGCCGGGTCTGCGCCGTTCTTCGCGGCAAACAGCAATGCTTCGCTGACGGCCTGGATGTTCAGGGCGACGATGATCTGGTTGGCCACCTTCGCGGTCTGACCGTCACCGTTGCCGCCTACCAGGGTGATGTTCTTGCCCATGCTCTGGAACAGGGGCAGGGCGCGCTCGAAGGCTTTCGGGCAGCCGCCAACCATGATGCTCAGGGTCGCGGCCTTGGCGCCCACTTCACCCCCGGACACCGGGGCATCGAGGTAGGTAGCGCCGGTGGCGTTGATTTTCTCGGCAAAGGCTTTGGTGGCGGTTGGGGAAATCGAACTCATGTCGATCACCACCTTGTTCGGGCCCACGCCCTGGGCAACGCCGTTGTCCCCGAACAGTACGCTGTCGACCTGTGGGGTGTCCGGGACCATGACGATGATGAACTCGGCTTCCTGGGCCACCTCCTTGGGGTTGGCCAGGGCCACGGCGCCGTCGGCGATCAGGTCGGCTGGAGCTGCATCGTGGTGGGTGGAGACGAACAGGCTGTGCCCTGCTTTTTGCAGGTTCTGGGCCATGGGCTTGCCCATGATGCCGGTGCCGATGAAACCGATTTTAGCCATCAGAAATTACCTCTTTTATCGTTGTTCGCGTTCCCGGAGGGATTCAGATCGCGTTGTGCGTTTTCAGCCAGCCCAAGCCCGCTTCGGTGGTGGTCTTGGGCTTGTATTCCGCGCCCACCCAGCCCTGGTAGCCGATGCGGTCCAGGTGCTCGAACAGGAAGCGGTAGTTGATCTCGCCAGTACCCGGCTCGTGACGGCCCGGATTGTCGGCCAGCTGGATGTGGTTGATCAGCGGCAGATTGGTTTCCATGGTGCGCGCCAGGTCACCTTCCATGATCTGCATGTGGTAGATGTCGTATTGCAGGAACAGGTTGTCGCTGCCCACTTCGGCCTGGATGGCCAATGCCTGCTCGGTGGTGTTGAGGTAGAAGCCCGGAATGTCGCGGGTGTTGATCATTTCCATAACCAGGCGAATACCGGCGGCCTGGAGCTTGTCGGCGGCATAGCGCAGGTTTTCCACGAAGGTCTTGCGCACGGTGGCGCAGTCCGGGCCGTCTGGGCGAATCCCAGCCAGGGCGTTGACCTGGGTGTTGCCCAGCACCTTGGCGTACTCGATGGCCTTGTCGACACCTGCACGGAATTCTTCGACGCGGTCTGGGTGGCAGGTGATGCCACGCTCACCCTTGGACCAATCCCCCGCGGGAAGATTGAACAGCACCTGGGTCAGGCCGTGAGCCTTGAGCTGCGCCTGGATTTCGGCAGCGCTGAAATCGTAGGGGAACAGGTATTCGACACCACTGAAACCGGCGTCGGCGGCGGCCTTGAAGCGGGCCAGGAAGTCCTGCTCGGTGAACAGCATGGACAGGTTGGCAGCGAAGCGAGGCATGGTTGTCTCCTTGCGTTGAGAGCCCCGGGCCAGCCGGGGCGTCAGGCGATCAGTCCAGCAGCGAGATGGCGGTCGGCGCATCGTTGCCGACCAGGGCGAGGTCTTCGAACTCGTTGACCGCGTTGATCTCGGTGCCCATGGATATGTTGGTAACGCGTTCAAGAATGATCTCGACCACGACCGGCACGCGGAACTGCTCGGCCATTTGCCGAGCTTTTAGCAGGGCGGGGGCGATGTCGGCCGGCTCGAATACCCGCAGGGCCTTGCAGCCCAGGCCTTCGACCACGGCGACGTGATCGACGCCATAGCTGGCAGCGTCGGTGGCGTTGATGTTCTCAAACGCCAGTTGTACACAGTAGTCCATGTCGAAACCACGCTGGGCCTGGCGAATCAACCCCAGATAGGCGTTGTTCACCAGCACGTGGACGTAGGGCAGGTTGAACTGCGCCCCGACGGCCAGTTCCTCGATCATGAACTGGAAGTCGTAGTCGCCCGACAAGGCCACTACCTGGCGCGTGGGGTCGGCCTTGACCACACCCAGTGCCGCAGGGATGGTCCAGCCCAGTGGGCCGGCCTGGCCGCAGTTGATCCAGTGCCGTGGCTTGTACACGTGCAGGAACTGCGCACCGGCGATCTGCGACAGACCAATGGTGCTGACATAACAGGTGTCCTTGCCGAACACCTGGTTCATCTCCTGGTACACGCGCTGGGGCTTGACTGGCACGTTGTCGAAATGGGTCTTGCGCTGCAGGCTGGCCTTGCGCTGCTGGCAGTCTTCAAGCCAGGCCTGGCGGCACTTGAGTTTGCCAGCGGCCTGCCATTCCCTGGCGACTTCCAGGAACACCTCCAGGGCCTTGCCGGCATCGGAAACGATGCCCAGATCCGGGGTGAACACGCGGCCGATCTGGGTCGGCTCGATATCCACATGCACGAATTTACGGCCTTCGGTGTACACGTCCACGGAACCGGTGTGGCGGTTGGCCCAGCGGTTGCCGATGCCCAGTACCAGGTCGGACTTGAGCAGGGTGGCGTTGCCATAGCGGTGCGAGGTTTGCAGGCCGACCATTCCGACCATCAGCGGGTGGTCATCCGGGATGGTGCCCCAGCCCATGAGCGTCGGGATCACTGGCACACCGGTCAATTCGGCGAATTCGACCAGTTTGTCGCTGGCGTCGGCGTTGATGATGCCGCCGCCTGCCACCAGCAAGGGCCGCTCGGCCTCGTTGAGCATGGCCAGGGCCTTTTCCGCCTGGACGCGCGTGGCGCAGGGCTTGTGCACGGGCAGCGGTTCATAGGCGTCGATGTCGAACTCGATTTCAGCCATCTGCACGTCGAATGGCAGGTCGATCAGTACCGGGCCGGGCCGGCCGCTGCGCATTTCGAAGAACGCTTTCTGGAACGCATACGGCACCTGGCCAGGCTCCAGCACGGTGGTTGCCCACTTGGTGACGGGCTTGACGATGCTGGTGATGTCCACGGCCTGGAAGTCTTCCTTGTGCAGGCGAGCGCGTGGCGCCTGGCCAGTGATGCACAGGATCGGAATGGAGTCGGCACTGGCGCTGTAGAGGCCGGTGACCATGTCCGTGCCCGCCGGGCCGGAGGTGCCGATGCAAACCCCGATGTTGCCAGGGTTGGCACGGGTGTAGCCTTCTGCCATGTGCGAGGCGCCTTCGACGTGGCGAGCGAGGACGTGATCGATGCCACCCACTTTCTTCAGGGCCGAATACAACGGGTTGATGGCAGCCCCTGGGATGCCGAACGCAGTCACCACACCTTCACGGCGCATGACCAGTACGGCTGCATCGATTGCTCTCATTTTGCTCATGATTTGTGCCTCATCGATTTTGTAATTGTATACAACCTGCGTTGCGATTCAGTGTATTCACGCTCAGGTGATCTGGTCAATGGGTTTTGATCGGGCAAGTCGATGCGGCCGTGAAATAGGGTGTTTGCGTTATCGAATACGATTGGATCTAAATATTGTATACAAAAATATTTTCGGTTGTGTTCTATTGCGGTATCGGTTTTCAACTGCCCTCAGGGCTTCTCACAATAAAAAGAGGACCTTCCCATGAATGCTTTGAACCTGAACCTGAACCTGAACCTGGCGCTGAGCCTGGTAAACGCCGCATTGGCTGCCGGGCGTACCATCCAGGCGGCGCCACTGACGGTGGCGGTGCTCGATGCCGGTGGGCACTTGCTCGCCTTGCAGCGTGAAGACGGGGCGAGCCTGATCCGACCCGAGGTCGCCACTGGCAAAGCCTGGGGTGCGATAGCGCTGGGCAAGGGCTCGCGTCTGCTGGCGCTGGATGCGCAGCAACGGCCGGCCTTCTTCGCCGCGCTCAACGGGTTGGGCGAACGGGCGGTCGTGCCGGCGCCAGGCGGCGTGCTGGTGCGTGATCAGGATGGGCGGGTGCTAGGTGCGGTGGGGATCAGCGGGGATACATCGGATATCGACGAGCAGTGTGCGATCAGTGCCATCGAGGCGCTGGGGCTGCGTGCCGATGCGGGCGCGGTGGCCTGACCCGCATCAACTGCCGTTGCTCGATGCCCCAGCCCCCAGCGGGCCTGGGCACGTGCAGGGCGAAGGGCAAGGCGGTACTGCTCAGGCCGGCTCGGGTTCGCAGCCTTTGAGCACCATGCGGATGATGGTTTCGGCCGCCGCGTCGTAGTCGCTGTCGGCCAGCTTGGCCTTGCCGGTCACTGCCGAGATCTGCCAGTCAAAATCGGCGTACGTCTGGGTTGCCGCCCAGATGCTGAACATCAGGTGATGCGCATCGACGTGGGCGATCTGGCCGCGGTCTATCCACTGCTGGATGCACTCGATGTTGTGCCGCGCCTGCTCGTTGAGCTGTTCGACCTGGCTGGGCGACAAATGCGGGGCGCCGTGCATGATTTCGCTGGCGAACACCTTCGACGCATGGGGCAGGTCGCGGGAGATGCGGATCTTGGAGCGAATGTATGCGCTCAGCACCTCGCGAGGATCGCCATCGGCGTTGAACGGGGTGGAGGCCTGCATGATCGGCGCGATGATGCTTTCCAGCACCTCGCGGTACAGGTTGTCCTTGGACTTGAAGTAGTAGTAGACGTTGGGCTTGGGCAGCCCAGCCTTGGCGGCGATATCGCTGGTTTTGGTGGCTGCGAAGCCCTTGTCGGCGAATTCCTCGCTGGCCGCGCGCAGGATCAATTCCTTGTTGCGCTCGCGAATGGTGCTCATGGTCAGGGATTTTCCTCGTGTCAGGCCACCTCTAGGCTCTGTGTGAAAAGCCTTGATACTCGGTGATGCTGCGTTGAAAACAGCCTGGATCGCCAGCCCGGTCGGAATGCTCATTTACAACCCGTAAAGTCGAGCGCGACTCCGACCGTTCCTCAGCTGTTTTCGCCTTGCCTTACCTTCGTCTCAAGACTTTTCACACAGAGCCTAGGAGGCAGCCGGCATGGTAGCACCGTGCCCAAGGGCGGCTCAAGGCAGCGGCTTTGGGCAAGGCCTTTGCATCCAGTGGCGCGCGTGGGCGCTAGCGCAGCAGGTTGGTCTTCGCCAGGTCCAGCACCTCGTCGCCACGCCCGCTCATCACTGCCTTGAGCATGTACAGGCTAAAGCCCTTGGCCTGCTCCAGCTTGATCGCCGGCGGCATGACCAGCTCTTGCGTGGCGGTGACCACATCGAGCAGTACGGGGCCGTCGTGGGCCAGGGCACGGCGCAGGGCCTGCTCCAGGTCTTCGGAGCGCTCGACGCGAATGCCCAGAATGCCCATGGCATTGGACATGGCGGCGAAGTCGGGGTTGTGCAGGTCGGTGCCGGTATCCAGGTAACCGGCAGCCTTCATTTCCATGGCGACGAAGCCCAGTGACGCGTTATTGAACACCACCACCTTCACAGGCAGCTTGAGCTGGGCGAGCGAGATGAAGTCACCCATCAGCATGCTGAACCCACCGTCGCCACTCATCGAGATCACCTGGCGCCCCGGGAAGGCCGCCTGTGCGCCCATGGCCTGTGGCATGGCGTTGGCCATCGAGCCGTGGTTGAACGAGCCGACCAGGCGACGCTGGCCATTCATCTTCAGGTAACGCGCCGCCCAGACCGTGGGCGAACCGACGTCGGCGGTGAAGATCGCGTCTTCGCTGGCCAGTTCGCTGAGCAGGCGCGTGACGTATTGTGGGTGGATCGGCCGGTCACCCTTGGAGGGTACCGCCAGATCGTCCAGCCCCTGCCGCGCCTTGCTGTAGGCTTTGAGTGCATCATCCAGGAAGCGCCGATCGGTCTTGCGCGTCAGGCGTGGCAGCAAGGCGTTGAGGGTTTCGCCGACATCGGCAGCGATGCCCAGCGATAACGTGGCGCGTCGTCCCAGTGCTTGCGGATCACGGTCGACCTGCACGATCTTGGCGTCGCTTGGGAAAAACTGCCGGTAGGGGAAGTCGGTGCCCAGCATCACCAGCGTGTCGCAGCCGAGCATTGCGTGGTAACCGGAACTGAAGCCGATCAAGCCCGTCATGCCGACGTCGAAGGGGTTGTCCCATTCCACATGCTCCTTGCCGCGCAACGCATGGACCACCGGTGCGCCGAGTGCATCGGCCAGGGCCACGACCTGGTCATGCGCACCGGCGCAGCCGCTGCCGCACAGCAGGGTCACCTTGTGGCTGTCCTGCAACAACTCGGTCAGGCGCTGCAGATCGACTTCGGTTGGCAGGATGCGTGGCTGCTGCAGGGAAGGCCAGGCCGCCGGTTTCTGCTCGACCTCCAGCAGCGATACGTCACCGGGAATCACCACCACCGCCACACCGCGATTGAGGATGGCCGAGCGCATGGCCCGGTGCAGCACCTGCGGCATCTGCGCAGGGTTGCTGACCAGTTCGATGAAATGGCTGCATTCCTTGAACAGTTCTTGCGGATGGGTTTCCTGGAAGTAGTTCAGGCCAATCTCCGAGGAGGGGATCTGCGCGGCGATGGCCAGCACGGGCACCCGGTTGCGGTGGCAGTCGAACAGGCCATTGATCAAGTGCAGGTTGCCCGGCCCGCAACTGCCAGCGCACACCGTCAACTCACCGGTGACCGCCGCCTCGGCACCGGCGGCGAAGGCGGCGACTTCCTCATGGCGCACGTGCATCCATTCGATGCTGTCCATGCTGCGCAGGGCGTCGGTCAGGCCATTGAGGCTGTCGCCGGTCAGGCCCCAGATCCGTTTGATACCAGCCTGTTCGAGTGTCGAGGCCAACTGCTGGGCCATGTTGAGCTTTGCCATGAAGACTCCTGGTGCGAATGAAAAGACGTGATCGATGGGATAGAGACAGGCGCTTGGCCACGGCTGTTCGTTTGCGTCCATGAACGAATCGTCATGCGCGCTGCCCCGTGCCTGACGCTGCCCTGAACCCCCTGTGCGCGTCCCGGGCTCATCTGCTGCCGACAGGCCAGGGCACCCGTGCCCGGCAGAACTGTTCAGCCACCGGCCGGTCTGTATGCCATCGTGATTGCCCTGGGAGCACGTCTGGCTATTCAGGCGTTTCAGGATGATGAAATCGCACGCGTCTACTAAGGGTGAATGGAATGGCTGGCAGCAGTTTTTTTGCGTTGTTGGATGACATCGCGGCCCTGTTGGATGACATCTCGTTGATGACCAAGGTCGCGGCCAAGAAGTCGGCCAGCGTGCTGAGCGATGACTTGGCCGTTAACGCCGAGCAAGTGACGGGCATGAAGGCCGATCGCGAACTGCCGGTGGTATGGGCCGTATTCAAGGGCTCTCTGAAGAACAAGGCCATCCTGGTGCCCTGCGCCCTGATCCTCAGTGCGGTGCTGCCGGCAGCGGTCAAATGGCTGCTCATGGCCGGCGGCCTGTATCTGTGCTACGAGGGCTTCGAGGCGATCAAGGACAAGTTTTCCCGCAGCGAGCATGGCGCCAAGGCGCAAGGAAAAAAGGCGCTTCCCAAAACCCCCGAGGAACTGGCCGCGTATGAGCAACGCAAGATCAAAGGGGCGATCAAGACCGACTTTATCCTGAGTGCGGAGATCATCGTCATCACCCTCAACGTGGTGGCTGAGGCCCCGCTGTACCAGCAGATCCTGACCTTGGTTCTGATCGCCCTGGTCATGACGATGGGGGTCTATGGGCTGGTCGCTGGCATCGTGCGGCTGGACGACGCAGGGTTCGCCTTGGCCAAATCCAAGGCCCAGGGTATGTGGGGTCGTGCGGTCAGAAAGTTGGGTGAAGTGCTGGTGTCGGCCGCGCCTTTCCTGATGAAGGCGCTGTCCTGGATCGGAACGGTCGCGATGTTCTTGGTCGGCGGGACATTCATTGCCGAAGGCATTGCGCCCCTGGAGCATGTCATCGAAGGCTGGGTTGCGCACAGCGGAAGCTGGGAAGCGGTTGCCAAGCACGTCGTGTTCGGGGTTGTCGGGGCTGTCGCCGGAGGCCTGACGGCACTGGTGGTCGGCGGATTCTCTTGGGTTCGCGCACGCGCTGCCGGTTGAGCGACACCGCTTGGGCAAAGGGGCCGCCTGGCGGCCCCGTCATCATGCCGTGATCAGAACAGCACCTTGACCAGGAAGCTCATGGTGTTCTGGTCGGTGGTGAAGGCGCCGGAGTCCTTGATGCCGTACTTGTTCTTCCAATAGTCGTACTCAACACCCACGTACAGCTGCTTCTCGCCCAGGTGCATGGCTTTGCCCAGGTCATACTTGATCTGCGGGTTGAAGTGCAGGTTGGCGTGGTAGGTGCCACGGCGGTTTTCATCGTTGTCCACCACCCAGTCCATGAAGCCATCGATCAACACGTCGGAGGAGCCGACCGGGATGGTGTAGGCCCACACCGGGGTGATCTGCCAGACATTGTCGCCAGGGCGGCTGCCATCGGTGGTGCGCTGGTAGAAGTTCAGCTGGAAGTAGTCAAAGCCTGGGATGTCCAGGTCGAAGCCGGGGCCGATCAGGTAGGCTTCCGTGTCGCCCTCGCCAAACTCATAGGTCATGGCCAGCAGCACGTCCTTGACTGGGCCGAAGGACAGCTTCTGGTCGAAGATCTTGTTGAACGACAGGCGCGGGCTGATCTCGCCGTAGTAGGTGTTGGGACCGTTGCCGGCGTCCTTCTGGCCTTGGTAGAAGATCTTGTCGACGAACAGGAAGTTATCGCCGTACTTCCAGCCGTCGGCGTGCTCGAAGGTCAGGGTCTGTTGGGTCGACGGGTTGACCTTGAAGTTCTTGCCCCACAGGTAGGTCAGGCTGTTGCTCTGCCACTGCAGCAGGTCGCCGGCGAAGGTGGTGCCACAGGCCAGCAGGCCGCCGGCGAGGATCAGGCTGTTGATGGTACGCATTGCGGATGTCGCTCCCTTGGTTGATCTGTTGTCAGCGCTCGGTGTTGGCGCTTTTTCTGTCTTTTTAGTCAGCTTTTTTCGATGGGCCACAGCTGTCTGGCAAGGGTTGAGCCAACTTTCTCCCGGTTGGCGAAACCGTCCTGCTCGACGTCGTTCTGAACGGATGAAAAGGGTCTTTCAGGCTGGCAACACGTTGGCCAACCGCCCGAATTCATTGACTGAGCGGTCAGTAAACGCAGGCAGAATCCGTCCTGCCCTGATCGAGGGGGCGCGCAGATTACTGGCTTGCGCGCCTGGCCTCAAGTGCTCCGTCGTGGAGCACGGTGGAGCAAACCTGTGCATGTGGTCAGGTTGTCAGAAGTGTATCTTGATCAAGGCACTGGCCACGCTCTGATTGCTGTCCAGGGCGCCCCGGCTGTCGATGCCGTATTTGTCCTTCCAGTAGCTGTACTCCAAGCCCACGTACAGCTGCTTGTCACCCAGGCTCAGCGCCTTGCCCAGGTCGTATTTCACCTGCGGGTTGAAGTGCAGGTTGGCGTGGTAGGTACCCCGTCGGTTCTGGTCATTGTCGGTCACCCAGTCCATGTAGCCGTCTATCAGAATGTCGGACTTGCCCAGTGGCACCGTGTAGGACCAGGCAGGCGTGATCTGCCATACGTTGTCGCCGGGGCGGCTGCCTTCGGTATTGCGCACGTAGAAATTGAGCACGAAATAGTTGAAGCCTGGCACGTCGAGGTCAAAGCCAGGGCCGATCAGGTAGGCTTCATTGTCACCTTCGCCACGCTCATAGGTCATGGCCAGCAGCACGTCCTTGACCGGGCCGAACGCGAGCTTGCGGTCGAGGATCTTGCCCAGCGAGAAACGAGGGCTGAACTCGCCGTAGTAGGTGGTCACCCCTTTGCCGGGGTCGGCCTTGCCGTTGTAGAAAATCTTGTCGACGAACAGGAAGGTGTCGCCATATTTCCACTTGTTGGCGTGCTCGAAGGTGAGCGTCTGCTGGATGCCAGGGTTGATCTTGAAATCCTTGCCGTACAAGTAGGTCAGGCTCTCGCCGTGCCATTGCAGCCATTGGCCGGCCTGGCTCGGTACGCTGGCCAGCAGGCTGGTGCCCAGCAACAAGGCTGTGGGGATGTGGTTCATGTGACAGCTCCCGGATGTTGTTCTTGTGGGTTGTCAGGCGCGTGCGCGCCCCGGGCGGCCCACGCGGGGTGGGCCGACGGCACAGCAGTGATTCAGGCGTAAAGCACGGGCGGGCAGGGCGCCGCCCGTTGGCTCAGTGGGGGTGGCAGGGCGCGTTGTGCGCCGCGCGGTCCGCGCCGCCGAGAATGTTGAACAGCACGTTGAGCACCAGCGCACTGACCGTGGCCATGGCGATGCCGCTATGGGTGATGGGCTCCATCCACTGGGGCATCTGAGCGAAGAATTCCGGCCGTACCACCGGGATCAGTCCGAAACCGACGCTGACCGCCACCAGCAACTGGTTGCGCCGATCCCCGATGTCCGCTTCCTGGAGGATCTTGATGCCAGTGGCAGTGACCATGCCGAACATGGCAATGGACGCGCCGCCGAGCACCGCTGGCGGAATCGAGGCGATCAGGTAGGCCGCCTTGGGCAGCAAGCTGAGCACCACCAGCAAGCCGCCGGCCACCACCGTGACGAAACGGCAGCGTACGCCGGTCATCTGCACCAGGCCGATGTTCTGGGCGAACGAGGAATGGGTGAAGGTATTGAAAAAACCTGCGATGAAGGAAGCGCCAGCGTCGCACAGCAGCCCGCGGCGCAGCATGCCTGGGGTGACGTCGCGGTCGGTGACCTTGCCCAAGGCCAGGAACATCCCGGTGGACTCGACAAAGATGATCACCACCACCAGGCACATCGACAGGATCGGGGCCAGGCTGAAGGTGGGCATGCCAAAGTGCAGCGGGGTGACCACCTGCAACCAGGGCGTGGCCCCCAGGCCCGAGAGGTCGACCATGCCGATCGATCCCGCCAGCAGGTAACCCAGGCCCATCCCTACCAGCACCGACACGTTGACCCAGAAGCCCCGCATGAAGCGGTTGATCAACAGAATCACTGCCAGCACCAGGCCGGCGACCAGCAGGTAGATCGGTGAGCCGAAGGTGGTCGCTTGCTGGCCGCCTCCGGCCCAGTTCACCGCCACGGGGAACAGCGACAGGCCGATGGACGTGATCACCGTGCCGGTCACCAGCGGCGGGAAAAACCTCACCACCTTGGACATGAAGGGTGCGACCAGCATGCCGAAGAAGCCTGCGGCAATGGTGGCCCCGAAGATGCCCTGCAAGCCCACACCGGGCATGCCGGCCATGGCCACCATGCTGCCAACGGCGGCAAAACTGGCCCCCATCATCACGGGCATGCGAATGCCCACCGGGCCGATGCCCAGCGATTGCACCAGGGTGGCGACCCCAGCGACCAGCAGGTCGGCGTTGATCAGAAAGGCGACTTCTTCGCGGGACAGGCCTGCGGCCTGGCCGATGATCAGCGGTACCGCGATGGCGCCACCGTACATCAGAAGCACATGTTGCAGGCCAACCAGAAAGAGCTGGAACAGGGGCAGGGGCTGTCGCGGCGGCGCTACCGGGATAGACGCCTTGGATGACTCGGACATGCAGCACCTCGAGTTTTGTTTTTATTCTCGGATCCAAGCGGCGGGCGAGCCCAAGGTTCAAGCGGCGATCTTCGACATGAAGATCGCGTTGCTTTAAGCCTGGGCCAGCGCCTGCGCTCGATGCTTGCGTACGACGTTATGCGGTGTAGCCAATTGCGGTCAGTTGACAGGCGCGCCCTTGGCGATCCAGTCGCCTACCAGCTTGCGCTCTTCGGTGGTCATCTGGGTGATGTTGCCCAGCGGCATGATCTGGCTGGCAACCGCTTGCGCCTGGATGCGCGCGGCCTGGGCCTGGATCTGTTGCGGGGTGTCGAACATCACGCCACCTGGGGCGGCACTGAACAGTGGGCTGGTCGGCTTGGAGGAGTGGCACACGGTGCAGCGTTCCTGGATGACGTGGTGGATCTTCTCGAAGCTGTCACCGCCGGCCTGCGCCGTCGCCTCGGCCGGCACTGCCGGTTCGGCGGGCTTGGCCGCGTCTTCGGCGCGGCGCTCGGCCGCCGTCTTGCCGCCCACGGCAGTGGCTGGCAACGGCTGGTACTCGATCTTGGCAGCGGCCTGTTCCGGGCTGACCGGCATCGGCTTGGGACCTGTGACATAGGCCAGGCAGATCATGGCCAGGGCGCCGACCGGCAGCGTCCAGGCGTACTTGTTGCTGTCGTGGCGGGTGTTGAAGTAGTGACGAATCAACACCGCCGCCACTGCGATCCCCGCCAGGATCAGCCAGTTGTACTGGCTGCCGTAGGTGCTGGGGAAGTGGTTGCTGATCATGATGAACAGCACCGGCAGCGTGAAGTAGTTGTTGTGGCGTGAACGCAGCAGGCCCTTGGCCGGCAACACCGGGTCCGGGGTCTGGTTGTTCTCGATGGCAGCCACCAGCTGGCGCTGGGCCGGCATGATGATGCGGAACACGTTGCCGACCATGATGGTGCCGATGATCGCGCCCGTGTGCAGGTAGGCCCCACGGCCGCTGAACACCAGGCTGAAGCCCCAGCAGGCGGCAATGATCAGTACGAACAGCACCGCACCCAGCAGGGCAGGGCGCTTGCCCAGGGGCGAGTCGCAGAGGAAGTCGTAGACGAACCAGCCCACGACCAGCGATCCGATACCGATCGCCACGCCCTCGGCGCCGCTGAGGGTGCTGCCAGGTGCCAGCAGGTACAAGGTGGGGTTCCAGTAGAACACCACGCATAGCAGGGCAATGCCGGACATCCAGGTGAAGTAGGCTTCCCATTTGAACCAGTGCAGGTTCTCGGGCATTTTCGGCGGGGCGAGCTTGTATTTTTCCAGGTGGTAAATACCACCGCCATGGATGGCCCAGAGGTCACCTGACAACCCATCGCGCGGGTTGCTTCGATTCAGGTGGTTCTCCAGCCAGACAAAGTAGAACGATGCACCGATCCAGGCCACGCCGGTGATCATGTGAACCCAGCGAATGCTCAGGTTCAGCCACTCGTGAAGGTGTGCTTCCACAGTATGTACCTCTTGCCGGTCACAGGCGCGGGCAGTGCCCTGGCATGACCGACCTTTTCTTATTGGTGGGGGTTGAGGATCAGCATCTGTTCCTCGCTGAAGTAATGCTCATCGCAGTTGTTGCCAGAACCACTGCGATCAACCACCAGGAAGTCATCCCGCTTTTCGATCGTCAGCACCGGGTGGTGCCAGACGCCGCGATGGTAATTGACGCCCTGCCTGCCGTTGCTGCGGAAGGCGCGGACCAAGCCTGATACAGGTGCATCGCCAAGTGGCGCGACCACGATCAGAAAGGGGTTGCCGAGCAGCGGAATGAAAGCCTGGCTGCCCAGCGGATGGCGTTCGAGCATGCGTACGGTCAGCGGCATTTCCAACGCGTCGGCGCGGAAAATACTGATGATCGCCTTGTCTTCGGGCTCGGCGGTCTCGACCGTGGCGAGCTTGTGAAAGCGCATGGTCGAGCCGTTGTTGATCATGAAGTGGTCGCTGCCGTCGGTTTCGATCACGTCACCGAAAGGGGCGAAGGCTTCTTTGGTCAGGGGCTCGATCATCAGGGTGCGCATGCGGTTATCTCTTCTATTGTTCGTTGTTCTGTTAAGAATCGTCGGTCGCTTACAGCTGTTGCAGGCGGAACAGGGCGATCTGGTTGATCTGCTTGAGCGCCTCGGCGAATTCGGCCTTGGCATCGTTGTGGATGCGCTGTTCGAACGAGGCCAGGATCTGGTGCCGGTCGCTGCCCTTGACGGCCATGATGAACGGGAACTGGAACTTGGCCTTGTACGCCTCGTTGAGCGAGGTGAAGCGCGCAAATTCCTCGGCGGTGCATTGGTGAATACCGGCGCCGGCCTGTTCGTTGGTGCTCGAGGCGGTCAGTTCACCCTGGACGGCAGCCTTGCCAGCCAGGTCCGGGTGGGCGTTGATCAAGGCCAATTGGTCGGCGTGGGGTGCGCTCAGCAGGATGTCGCTCATACGCTGGTGCAGTGTGTGCACGTTATCCAGTTCGTCCAGTTGACCGAGGTCGTAGGCCTTCTCGGCGACCCAGGGCGAGTGCTCGTAGATGTCGGCGAAGGCGTGGACGAACGCGTCACGGTCGAGGGTGGACGGCTTGAGGGTCTTGAAGGTGGTCATCAGACGGTCTCTTTCTGGTACGGGTGGGTGGCTTGCCAGTGGCGGGCGATGTCGACGCGGCGGGCGAACCATACCTGCTCGTGGCTTTTGGCGTAGTCGACGAAACGCTTGAGCGCTGCCAGGCGTGCCGGCCGACCGACCAGGCGGCAGTGCAGGCCGATGGAGAGCATCTTCGGCGCCTCGGCGCCCTCGGCGTACAGCACGTCGAAGGCGTCCTTGAGGTATTGGTAGAACTGCTCGCCACAGTTGAAACCCTGGACTTGGGTGAAGCGCATGTCATTGGTGTCCAGGGTGTAGGGAATGACCAGGTGCGGCTTGCCGGTGGGGTTGTTCGGCTCCCAGTAGGGCAAGTCGTCGTCATAGGTGTCGCTGTCGTAGAGAAAGCCGCCTTCTTCCATGACCAGTCGGCGGGTGTTGGGACCGGTGCGGCCGGTGTACCAGCCCAGCGGGCGTTCGCCAGTGATTTCGGTGAGGATGCGGATGGCTTCGAGCATGTGCTCGCGCTCCTGGGCCTCGTCCATGTACTGGTAGTCGATCCAGCGGTAGCCGTGGCTGCAGATTTCATGGCCGGCCTGGACCATGGCGCGGATCACGTCGGGGTGGCGCTGGGCGGCCATGGCCACGGCGAAGATGGTCAAGGGAATGCCGCTGTCCTTGAACAGTTTGAGCAGGCGCCACACGCCTGCGCGGCTGCCGTATTCGTAGAGCGACTCCATGCTCTGGTTGCGCACGCCCTGCAACGGCTGGGCAGCGACCATCTCGGAGAGGAAGGCTTCGGACTCCTTGTCGCCGTGCAGGATGTTGCGCTCGCCGCCTTCTTCGTAGTTGAGCACGAATGACAGGGCAATGCGGGCGTTGCCTGGCCATTGCGGGTGAGGAGGGTTATTGCCATAACCGATCATGTCGCGAGGGTAGTCAGCGCTCACTGCAGTCTTCCTTCTTGTACGTGTGGGCAGGGTGGCGGGCCGCGTCGCTGTGTCGCACCACCGGATGCGATGATTGTATACAACTTATGAATTCTTTTGTAAGTCTGAATTTCCGTATTTCTGTCCAGGAGTCGTGTCTGGATACCTTGCAAGAAACCTGCCCACTTGGTCAGCTAAGCCTGACGAAAACGCAGCGCGCCGCTTTATTGCTGCTGGTGTCATGGCCCGTTACCCCCCTTGACCGGGAAAGCAAAAAAATTGTGTACAATTTTCCTAGCGAATGTCTTAATTAGGCCAGTTCAAGGCGCATGCTGCCCCGGTTCGGATCACTGGCGTGCGTACTTGCCCCTGGCAAACAAGAGGCGACAAGCAGATGGGACGTTTGACCACTCACGTACTGGACGCAGCCCACGGCTGCCCAGGCAGCGCAATCAAGGTGGAGTTGTACCGTGTCGAAGGCAGCCAGTTGACGTTGGTCACCTCGGCGCTCACCAACAGTGATGGCCGCGTCGACGCGCCATTGTTGCAAGGCGATGACTACCGTTCGGGTGTTTACCAGCTGCAGTTCAGTGCCGGTGACTACTACCGCGGGCGTGGCGTGGCGTTGCCTGAGCAACCGTTTCTGGATGTGGTGGTATTGCGCTTTGGCATCGATGCGCAGCAGGAGCACTACCATGTCCCGCTGCTGATTTCGCCGTACAGTTATTCGACCTATCGTGGGAGCTAGTTGGTCGCTAGACGAATCTTCGTAGGTCCTTGGCCCGCTCTCACACTGGCGGGCTTTTTTTCGCCTAGGTCTAGGTGGTTTCGGTACGAATGCTCTGTTGCATATGTGCCAACGACTTGCCGGTCTTGAACAATGCGTGGTCTTCCGCGCCTGCGGTCAACGCACCTAGCAGATTGAAACTCGTGCCGATCAGGCGCGGTGCTCCCCGTTCCTTCATCCATTCCTGACTGGCCAGTAAATGCGCAGATGTGTTGGAAATGCTAGCGCGTCTAGTGCGATCGGCGATGTCTACATAGGCTTGCGCGTGCTCGATGCTCAGGGAATTATCACCGTGGCTGGCCAGGTTGCTGTTGACCACGCCAAGCTTGTGGATGAAAGGCGTACTGGTTGAGAGTTTCCTCGTGTATTCATGGATCACGGCCCGTCCCCCATTGAAGCTAGGTATGAACTGCGGGTTTGGCGATAGCGACTTTCGGGTGACATCCAAGCTTTCGGCCGCGAGCTCATGACTTGACCTCCACCACTTCTTGATTGCGCTGAACATCAAGGGCGCTCGACCCGACGGGTCGGCCATGTTCACCGGATCGCCCTGGCAGTAGGCGTATGGATTGAGCCCACCCTGAGCAAATGGACTCCAGTGGTCAGGGCTCTGAAACCTCATCAGCGTTGGGTCGTAGAGCCGGTGGCCTTTGCCTAGAGGGTACAGGCGGGAAATCGGATCACTGAACTCGCCGTTGAAGCCCAATGAGCTCTTGCTCCATAGGCTATGACCATATGGGGTATAGGTGGGTAAGGCAGAGGTAGGTATGTGCATCGGCAGGCCTCCGTAAAGGCTTTCACTTGTAACAAGCACCGATTCAGTTTGCACCTGGCAAGAATCCTAGTTTGATTGATTTGCACGCCAATCGCGCCGGTAATGACAAATGGGCGCCGAAGCGCCCTTGGCTGTTGCGAAAGTTTCAGAGGAAGATGAACTTGGCAATAAAGATCGCACACAGCACCCACAGGCTGGCAGAGATCTCCTTGTATTTACCCGTACCGGCTTTAAGCGCCACGTAGGTGATGAAACCCAGCGCAATGCCATCGGCTACCGAGAACGTCAGTGGCATCATGATCACGGTGACGATTGCCGGAATGCTGTCGGTCGCCTCGTCCCAGTTGATGTGCGCCATGCTGCCCATCATCAGCATCGCGACGTAGATCAAGGCGCCAGCGGTTGCATAGGCGGGGATCATGCCAGCCAGCGGTGCAAAGAACATGGCGGCGATGAACAGCACACCTACCACCACCGCCGTCAGGCCGGTGCGCCCCCCGGCGGCCACCCCCGCGGCACTTTCCACATAGCTGGTGACCGGCGGCACGCCGACTACGGCGCCGAACACGCTCGAAGCACTGTCGGCCTTGAGCGCTTTGGACAGGTTTTCGATACGGCCGTCGGGGGCCACCAGGTTCGCCCGCTGCGCCACGCCCATCAGCGTGCCCGCTGTGTCGAACATATGCACGAACAGAAACGCCAGGACCACGCTGATCATGCTCACGTTGAACACGCCCGCCACGTCCATGGCCATCCAGGTCGGCGCCAGGCTGGGCGGCATCGACACCACGCCGCCGAACTTCACCAGCCCCAGGCCCCAGCCCGCCAGCGTCACGCCAATGATGCTGATCAGGATCGCACCGAATACCCGTTTGTAGCTGAGGATGGCGATCATCAGAAAACACACTGCCGCCAGCAGCGGGCCTGGCTCATGCAGCGAACCGAGCTTGATCAGGGTGGCGGGGCTGTCGACGATGATGCCTGCGGTCTTCAGGCCGATCAGGCCGAGGAACAGCCCCACACCGGCGCCCATGGCGTGGCGCAGGCTGACGGGGATACTGTTGAGCAGCCATTCGCGCACCTTGGACAGCGTCAGGAACATGAACAGCACGCCGGAGATGAAGACTGCGCCCAGTGCCGTTTCCCAGTTGTAGCCCATGGTACCGACCACGGTGTAGGTAAAGAACGCATTGAGGCCCATGCCCGGGGCCAGGCCCACTGGCCAGTTGGCATACAGCCCCATGAGCAGGCAGCCAAGGGCGGCGGCGATGCAAGTCGCCACGAAGGCTGCGCCATGATCGATGCCGGCATCGGCCATGATGTTGGGGTTGACGAAAATGATGTAGGCCATGGTGATGAAGGTGGTCACCCCGGCGATCAGCTCGGTCTTGACGGTACTGCCGTGTTGCCTGAGTTTGAAAATGCGCTCCAGCCAACCCGTGGCGGGCGGTGAGGCGATGTCCAGCGTAGGGACTTCGGTTTTGCGGCTTTCCACAGCGAGTACTCCTCAAGTCTTTCTTGTTGTTATGGAGCCCGTGGTCCTGAGCAATGCACTTGGCGGCTCCGCGAGGGCGGCAACTGGCCAGCGGCATGCAGTGCCGTGGCGTATTGTTGACCGGAAGGTCAGGAAGTTGCCTGAGCGATTATGCTTTTGTGTACAAAGAAAGCAAATACTGTTTTATGTTTTGTATGCCACGTGAGGTGAACAATCGCTATATGCGTTAAAGCGCGCCTGCAGAAACGGCTCAGCCTGTGTACAATGACGCCATACTTTCCTTCGTGCCTCGAGAGCCCATGAACGAACAGCTGCAACCCCTGAAAAAACCCGCGCGTGCTGGCAAGGCCGGTCGCAGTGGTACCCAGGACGACATTGTCTATGCGCACATCTTCGAGGCCATCCTGGAGCAACGTCTGGCGCCGGGCACCAAGCTCAGCGAAGAGGCGCTGGGCGAGATTTTCGGCGTCAGCCGCACCATCATCCGCCGGGCCCTGTCACGCTTGGCCCATGAGAGCGTGGTGCTGCTGCGGCCCAATCGGGGTGCCGTGGTCGCCAGCCCAACCGTGGAGGAGGCGCGCCAGGTGTTCTTCTCGCGGCGCATGGTCGAGCGTGCCATCACCGAGCTTGCCGTGGAGCACGCCACCGCCGAGCAGCTGGCCGAGCTTCGGCAGATGGTCCGCGAAGAGCGCGACAGTTTTTCCCGAGGGGATCGCGGCGCCGGCATCCGGCTGTCCGGCGAGTTTCACCTCAAGCTTGCCGAAGCGGCGGGCAATGCGCCGCTGGTGAGCTTCCAGCGCAGCCTGGTATCGCAGACCTCGCTGATCATCGCCCAGTACGAAAGCGGCAATCGTTCCCACTGCTCGTACGACGAGCATCTGCAACTGATCGATGCCATCGAAGCGCGTGACGCCGCCCAGGCCGTCAGCCTGATGATGCATCACATGGACCACATCGACAGCAAGCTGAACCTGGACGAGGAGAGCGCCTCGGACGATCTGCATGCGGTGTTCTCCCATCTGCTGAAAAAGCCCAAGGTCGCGGTCAAGAACTGACCGTTCGCCTGGGCTCGCACCCAACGAACCTTACCCTTCGCGCTGATGCACGCAGCGCCCGGCCGCATAGGTTTCACGAACCGTGCGGTCGTCGCCCAGGGTGGTCAGCACGAACAACGTTTCCTCAATGCTTCTGGACTGCTGCAGGCGATAGTCCAGCAGCGGCGTTGCCTTGTAGTCCAGCACCACGAAGTCCGCGTCATTGCCCGGGCGCAGGCTGCCGATCCGGTCATCCAGGCGCAGCGCGCGCGCACCGCCCAGGGTCGCCAGGTAGAGCGACTTGAAAGGGTGCAGGCGTGCGCCTTGCAGTTGCATCACCTTGTACGCCTCGTTGAGCGTGTTGAGCAGCGAGAAGCTGGTGCCGGCGCCCACGTCGGTGCCCAGGCCGACATTGACCTTGAAGCGCTCCGCCTGAGGCAGGTTGAACAGCCCGCTGCCCAGGAACAGGTTGGAGGTGGGGCAGAACGCGACCGCCGAGCCCGTCTCGGCCAGGCGCTGGCATTCTTCGTCGCACAGGTGCACGCCATGGGCGAAGACCGAGCGCTCGCCCAGCAGTTCGAAGTGGTCGTACACATCCAGGTAGCCCTTCTGTTCGGGGAACAGCGACTTGACCCAGTCGATTTCCTGAAGGTTCTCCGACAGGTGCGTGTGCAGGTAAACGCCTGGGTGTTCCTTGAGCAGTTGGCCGGCCCGTGCCAGCTGCTCTGGCGTGCTGGTCGGTGCGAAACGCGGGGTGACGGCGTAGTGCAGGCGGCCTTTGCCATGCCAGCGCTCGATCAGCGCTTTGCTCTGGGCATAACCGGACTCGGCGGTGTCGGTCAGGTAATCGGGGGCATTGCGGTCCATCATCACCTTGCCGGCGATCAGGCGCAGGTCCAGGCGCTCGGCTGCTTCGAACAAGGCGTTGACCGATTCGGGGTGCACACTGCCGAACACCAGGGCGGTGGTGGTGCCGTTACGCAGCAGCTCCTTGAGGAAGATCTGCGCCACCTGGTCGGCATGATCCTTGTCGGCGAATTGCTTCTCGCAAGGGAAGGTGTAGGTGTTCAACCAGTCCAGCAACTGCTCCCCGTAGGAGCCGATCATGCCGGTCTGGGGGAAGTGGATGTGGGTGTCGATGAAACCTGGGGTGATCAACGCGTCCTGGTAGTGCTCTACCGGTATGTCGGCGTCCAGGGTCGGCAACAGGTCGCTGGCATGGCCCACGGCCTGGATGCGTCCACCGTCGATCACAAGCACGCCGTCTTCGAAGTACTCATGGGAAGCGTCCAGGCCTACCTCGGCCGGGTCGGCGATGCTGTGCAGGATGGCGGCTCGGTAGACTTTGCGGGTAACGGTCATATCTCACTCGTCAAATGGCTTGGCTGCGCCGTGAAGGCGGCAGCAACTGGGCAATGGGGCCGGCGTTGGCGGCAGCGTCGTGCTGGCCGAAGCGGGCGTTGTAGGTGGCGATGATTTCGCCGGCGATGGACACGGCGATTTCGATGGGCAGCTTGCCCTTGACCTCGGTCAGGCCCATCGGGCACCGCATGCGCGCCACCAGGGCGGGGTCGAAACCGCGCTCGCGCAGGCGATGCTCGAACTTGACCCGCTTGGTCTTCGAGCCGATCAGGCCGAACCAGGTGAAATCGTTGCGCTTGAGGATGGCAGCGGTCAGCTCCAGGTCGAGCTGATGGTTATGGGTCATGACGATGCAGTAGCTGCCCGGCGGCAGGTCTGCCACTTCGTCGACCGGTTCCTCGCTGACCACGCGCGTCACGCCGGCGGGAATCTGGGCAGGGAATTCCTGCTCGCGCGAATCGATCCAGCGCACCCGGCAGGGCAGCGCGGCGAGCAAGGGTACCAGAGCCCGGCCGACATGGCCCGCGCCGAACACGGCGATCTGCGCCTGCACGGCGGCCATGGGTTCGAACAACAACACCGTCACACCCCCGCAGCACTGGCCGAGGCTGGCGCCAAGACTGAAGCGTTCCAGGTGCGGGGTACCGCGGTGCTCGCCGAGCATCTGCCGGGCGATGTGCAGCGCCTTGTATTCCAGATGGCCGCCGCCGATGGTGTCGTATGATCCGCAGGCGCTGACCACCATCTTCGAACCGGCATTGCGCGGGGTGGAGCCGCGTTCTTCGATGATGGTCACCAGTACGCAGGCCTCGCCGCGGGCTTGGTGTTCGGCCAGGGCGTTGATCCATTGGTGCATGATGCAAGATCCTCATCTGTGGGTGCCTGTTCGGGCCTTCTCGCCGACTTGCCGGCAATGGGCCCGAACAGGCAACGCACCTTCAATTGTTCACTGCGTCCAGTTCCTGCACCGCAGGTTGCAGGGTGGCCGCCTTGCGCATCTGCTCGCAGCCCCACAACACCCGCTCCGGCGTGGCAGGGGCATCTATGTTCGGTTGCACGCGGTAGTCGGCAAGGCTGGCCACCGCATCCTTGATCGCGCACCAGGCGGCGATCCCGAGCATGAACGGCGGCTCGCCCACGGCCTTGGAATGGAACACCGTGTCCTCCGGGTTCTTGCGGTTCTCCACCAGCTTGACCCGCATGTCCAGCGGCATGTCGGCCACCGCTGGAATCTTGTAGCTGGCCGGGCCGTTGGTCACGAGTTTGCCCTTGGCGTTCCACACCAGCTCCTCGGTGGTGAGCCAGCCCATGCCCTGGATGAACCCTCCCTCGACCTGTCCGATGTCGATGGCCGGGTTCAGCGAGTCGCCCACATCGTGCAGGATGTCGGCGCGCAACATCTTGTACTCGCCGGTCAGGGTGTCGACGATCACTTCCACGCAGGCCGCGCCAAAGGCGTAGTAGTAGAAGGGGCGCCCCCGTGCCTGGCTGCGGTCATAGAAGATCTTTGGCGTGCGGTAGAACCCGGTGCTCGACAGCGACACCTGACCGAAATAAGCCTGCTGCACCAACTGCTCGAAGCTGACGATCTGGTCGCGCACACGCACGTGGCCATTACGGAACTCCACGTCTTCCTCGGTGACCTGGTAGTGCCTGGCAGCGAATTCGGTCAAACGCTTCTTGAGAATCTCGGCTGCATGCTGTGCGGCCTTGCCGTTCAAGTCAGCCCCACTGGAAGCGGCGGTGGGGGAGGTGTTGGGTACCTTGTCGGTGTTGGTGGCGGTGATCTGGATCCGGTCGATATCCACTTGGAAGACCTGGGCCACCACCTGCGCCACCTTGGTGTTCAGGCCCTGGCCCATTTCAGTGCCGCCGTGGTTCAGGTGGATGCTGCCATCGGTGTAGATATGGATCAGCGCCCCTGCCTGGTTGAGGAAGGTGGCAGTGAACGAGATGCCGAACTTGACCGGGGTCAGCGCCAGGCCTTTTTTCAGGATCGGGCTACCGGCATTGAAGCGGCCGATGGCCGCCCGCCGTTCGGCGTAGTCACTGCTGGCTTCAAGCTCGGCGGTCATCTCCTCGAGCATGTTGTGCTCGACGGTCTGGTAATAATGGGTGACGTTGCGCTCGTCCTTGCCATAGTAGTTGGCCTTG
The DNA here is from genome assembly GCF_007680745.1 of Pseudomonas sp. DE0010. NCBI lineage: Bacteria > Pseudomonadati > Pseudomonadota > Gammaproteobacteria > Pseudomonadales > Pseudomonadaceae > Pseudomonas > Pseudomonas sp. DE0010. Next base: position 36,894 of record NZ_VEJQ01000024.1, on the reverse strand, counting down.
CGCACGGCCAGCGGGTCGCGGCCAAGGTGCCTGGCGATGTGGTCCATCACCTGCTCGATGGCGACCATGCCCTGCGGCCCGCCAAAGCCCCGGTAGGCCGTGTTCGACGCGGTGTTGGTCTTGCAGCGGTGCCCGTGGACGGTGGCGTCGCCCAGGTAGTAGGCGTTGTCGGAATGGAACATGGCGCGGTCGACGATCGAGCCGGACAGGTCCGGGGAGTAGCCACAGTTGCCGGCCAGGTCCAGGTTGATGCCGTGCAGGCGACCCTGGTCGTCGAAGCCTACGTCGTACTCGACGTAGAAGGGGTGTCGCTTGCCGGTCATGGTCATGTCCTCGACCCGCGGCAAGCGCATCTTCGTCGGTTGCCCGGTCAGGCGGGCGATGACGGCGCACAGGCAAGCCGGGCTCGCGGCCTGGGTCTCCTTGCCGCCAAATCCGCCGCCCATGCGGCGCATGTCCAGCACCACCTTGTTCATGGGCACATCGAGCACTTCGGCCACCAGTTTCTGCACCTCGGTGGGGTTCTGGGTCGAGCAGTAGACGATCATGCCGCCGTCTTCGGTGGGCATCACCGAGGAAATCTGGGTCTCCAGGTAGAAGTGTTCCTGGCCGCCGATGTGCAGGGTGCCTTGCAGGCGATGCGGGGCGCTGGCCAGGGCTGCAGCGCTGTCGCCGCGCTGATGGGTGTGGCTGTCGAGCACGAAGTGCCGCTTGCGCAGCGCCTGGACCACATCGAGCACCGGTTCGAGGTCCTCGTATTCGATGACGGCGGCCATGGCGGCGCGGCGTGCGGTGTCCAGGTCACGTGCGGCCACGGCCAGGACCGGCTGGCCGAAGAACTCGACCTTGTCGATGGCCAGCAAGGGATCGCCTGCCACCACCGGGCCGATGTCCTTGAGCCCGGGAATGTCCTGATGGGTGATCGCGATTCGCACCCCTTCGAAGGCGTAGCAGGGCGTGGTGTCGATGCGCAGGATGCGCGCATGGGCACGGTCTGCGGTACGTGCATAGACGTGCAGCTGGTTGGGGAATTCCAGTCGGTCGTCGATGTACAGCGCTTCGCCGGACACGTGCTTGTCGGCGCTGTCGTGCTTGACGCTGCGCCCGACCCCGGTGGTCAGGTCCTGGCGGAACAGGTCGGCCATTTCGGCCTGGCTTTCGGGCACGTGATGGTTAGACATAAGCGGTCACCCGGGTTTCGATGTGCGGCGTTTGCAGTTCGATGAAGTACTTGCGCAGCAGGTTCTGCGCGGTCAGCAGGCGGTATTGCTGGCTGGCGCGGAAGTCGCTGAGCGGGGTGAAGTCTTCGGCCAGGGCCTGGCAGGCGCGCTCCACGCTGGCCTTGTTCCAGGGTTGGCCCAGCAACGCCGCCTCGCAGGCACGGGCGCGCTTGGGGATGGCCGCCATGCCGCCGAAGGCGATGCGTGCGCCGCTGACCACCCCGTGCTCGATGCTCAGGTTGAACGCTGCGCACACCGCCGAAATATCATCGTCCAGGCGCTTGGAAACCTTATAAGCGCGGAACGTCCAGTCGTGTCGGGCGAGGGGTACCAGGATCTTCTCGATGAACTCGCTGTCCTGCCGGGCGGTGATGCGGTAGTCGATGAAATAGGCTTCCAGCGGCATCGTGCGCTGGCGCTCGCCCTGGCGCAGGACCACCTGGGCCTCCAGCGCGATCAACAAGGGCGGTGAGTCGCCGATGGGCGAAGCGTTGCCGATGTTGCCGCCCAGGGTGCCCTGGTTGCGGATCTGCAGCGAAGCGAAGCGATGCAGCAGCGCGCCGAAGTCCGGGTATTGGGCGTTCAACGCCTGGTAGCAGTCAGTGAGCGGGGTAGCGGCACCGATTTCAAGATGGGTGGCGGTCTGCTCGATCCGCTTGAGCTCGGCCACATGCCCCACGTAGATCATCACCGGCAGGGTCTTGTGCATTTGCGTGACTTCCAGCGCCAGGTCGGTACCGCCTGCCAGCAACCGGGCTTCGGGGTGCGAACTGTACAGCTCGGCCAGGTCGGCGACGGTCAGCGGGACCAGGCAACGTTTGTCGCCACTGTTCAGCTCGCCGGTCTGCGACGGTGCAATGGCCTTGAGGCGGGCGATGGTCTGCGCTTGCTGGGCATCGAACTGGTCGCGGCAGGGCTGCCGGCAGCTCTGCTGGGCGGCGTCGAGGATGGGCCGGTAACCCGTGCAGCGGCACAGGTTGCCGGCCAGTGCTTCCTGGGCCTGATGCACGTCGGCACCTTGACTGTTCTTTTGCAGGGCGAACAACGACATCACAAAGCCTGGCGTACAGAAACCGCATTGCGATCCATGGCAGTCCGCCATGGCTTGTTGCACGCTGTGTAGCTGGCCTTGGTGCTTGAGGCCTTCGACGCTGATCAGTTGCTTGCCGTGCAGGCTGGACACGAACGTCAGGCATGAGTTGAGGCTGCGATAGCGCAAGGCGTCGTTGCCGGCGTCGTCCTGGGTCAGTTCACCGATCACCACGGTGCAGGCACCACAGTCACCGCTGGCGCAGCCCTCTTTGGTGCCGGGTTTGCCCAACTGCTCGCGCAGGTATTGCAGCACGGTCATGTTCGGGTCCAGGGCGTGCTCGCTGCGCAGCTCCTGGTTGACGAGAAACTGGATCACGGGGATGGCCTCGCAATGGTTTTATTGTTGTTGGGCCGACTCTAAGCAACACCTGTCGCGCGGGTCAATGTTTTTCTGACTCAAAGGTCAGGAAATCGTCCGGCGGCCGGCCCACCCTGGTTGATGATGCTTACACCAAGCATAGATCGCGCCGGCCCGGCAGCTGTCCGGGTGGTCAAATAAACCCCGATACACCGCTGCGCTTCCCAGGGGCAAGTAGGCTACAATCCGCCCCCTTGTGTCCCGTTCAGTGATTTGAAGGAAAACCATGACGTTCAAGGCCCCGGACAGCCTCGCCGAGCAGATTGCCGATTACCTGGCCGAGCGCATCATCCGCGGTGAACTGGCGCCTGCAGAGCGTATCCAGGAACAGAAGGTGACCCAGGCGCTCAACGTCAGCCGGGGTTCGGTGCGCGAAGCGCTGCTGATCCTTGAACGTCGCCACCTGGTGGCGATATTGCCGCGCCGGGGCGCCCACGTCACCGAACTGGACGAGCGCAGCGTGCGCAGCCTGTGCACGCTCATGAGCGAGTTTTACATCCTGCTGGGCAACGCGGTTGCACAACGCTGGCGCAGCGAAGACGAACTGCGCCCGTTTCTGGACATTCAGCAGCGTCTGCATGTGGCGCATGCCGCACGCGACATCGAGGCGTTCGTGGCCGAGAGCTTCGAGGTGATGCGTGCTGCCTACCCCTTCGCCGACAACCCGTTCCTGCAGGAAACCGTCGAGAACCTGCAGCCAGCCATGAGCCGCGCCTATTACCTGTCCCTGGACCAGCGCCAGGCGAACATGGTCGACTACCTGGGCCTGTTCGGTCACTTGCTCGAGGCGGTGATGCTGCGTGACTTGCCGCGCATTCGTGAAGTACTTACCGCCTATGGCCAGCGCAGTTGCGAACTGGTACTGGCGGCGCTGGCCCGGCCCTGACCGATGCGCCTCAAATGCATCCGCCTGGCGGGGTTCAAGTCTTTCGTCGACCCCACCACCGTCAACTTCCCGAGCAATATGGCGGCGGTCGTGGGCCCTAATGGCTGTGGCAAGTCCAACATCATCGACGCCGTACGCTGGGTAATGGGCGAAAGTTCGGCAAAGAACCTGCGCGGCGAGTCGATGACCGACGTCATCTTCAACGGCTCCAGCGGCCGCAAGCCGGTCAGCCAAGCCAGCATCGAACTGGTGTTCGACAACAGCGAGACTACCCTTGTGGGCGAGTATGCCGCCTACGCCGAGATCTCGATTCGGCGCAAGGTGACTCGCGATAGTCAGAACAGCTATTACCTCAACGGCACCAAGTGCAGGCGTCGGGACATCACCGATATCTTCCTGGGCACAGGCCTTGGGCCTCGCAGCTACTCGATCATCGAACAGGGCATGATCTCCAAGCTGATCGAAGCCAAGCCCGAGGAACTGCGCAATTTCATCGAGGAAGCGGCGGGTATCTCCAAGTACAAGGAGCGTCGCCGCGAAACTGAAAACCGCATCCGCCGAACCCAGGAGAACCTGGCGCGCCTGACCGACCTGCGCGAGGAGCTGGAACGCCAGCTCGAACGGCTGCACCGCCAGGCCCAGGCGGCGGAGAAATACCGTGAATACAAGGCGCAGGAACGCCAGCTCAAGGCGCGCCTGGCGGCGTTGCGCTGGCGCGAGCTGGACGAACGGGTTCGTCAGCGTCAGTCGGTGATCGGTAACCAGGATGTGTCCTTCGAGGCGCTGGTGGCCGAGCAGCGCAATGCCGATGCCAGCATCGAGCGGCTGCGTGACGGTCATCATGAGCTGTCCGAGCGCTTCAACCAGGTGCAGGCCCGGTTCTACTCGGTGGCCGGCGACATCGCCCGGGTCGAGCAAAGCATCCAGCACGGCCAGCAACGTTTGCGCCAGTTGCAGGACGATTTCAAGGAAGCCGAACGCACGCGCCAGGAAACCGAATCGCACCTGGGGCATGACCGTACGCTGCTGGCAACCATGGCAGAAGAACTGGCCATGCTCGAGCCCGAGCAGGCGCTGACCCTGGCGGCTGCCGAAGAAAGCGCTGCCGTGCTGGAAGAGGCCGAATCAGGCATGCACGGTTGGCAGGAGCAGTGGGACACCTTCAACAGTCGCTCGGCTGAACCGCGTCGCCAGGCCGAAGTGCAGCAGGCGCGCTTGCAGCAGTTGGAAAGCGGCTTGGAGCGCCTGGCCGAGCGTCAGCGCAAACTCACCGACGAACAGGTGCAGTTGGGCGAAGACCCGCAAGACGCGGCCATGCTGGAGCAGGTTGAGCAGTTGGCCAGCAGCGAGGTGTCGCTCGAAGCACTGCAACTGGAGGAAGAGGAGGTTATCGAGCGCCTGGAAACGGTGCGCCAGGCGCTGCAGGAGGCCGGGCTGGCTCAGCAACAGGCCCAGGGTGATGTGCAACGCCTGGGCGGGCGCCTGGCATCGCTGGAAGCCCTGCAACAGGCAGCCCTGGACCCAGGTGCTGGTGTGGGCGAGTGGTTGCAGGGGCAGGGGTTGACAGACTGCCCCCGCCTGGCACAAGCGCTGCGCGTGGAGCCCGGGTGGGAGCTTGCGGTGGAAACCGTGCTGGGCGCCGATTTGCAAGCGGTGCTGGTGGACGACTTTGCACCGTTGGATCTGGCTGGCTTGCAGCAGGGCGATGTGAGCCTGCTGCTCGCAGCTTCCGCCAGCCAGGCGGTGCCTTCCGGCAGCCTGCTGGACAAGGTACAGGGCCCCGTCGACCTGGCGCCATGGCTGAGCCAGGTCAGGCCCGTGGAAGACCTGGCCGAGGCCTTGGCCTTGCGTGCTGCGTTGGGCGAAGGGCAAAGCCTGGTCAGCCGCGATGGCTACTGGGTCGCCCGCCACAGCCTTCGTGTGCGCCGCGGTGGCAGCGGTGAAAGCGGGGTGCTGGCGCGCGGTCAGGAGATCGAACGGCTCGAGCACAGTCAGCGTGAGCAGCACATCGCCCTGCAGCAGCTTGACCAGCAGCTGCACACCCTGCGTGAAAGGCAGCAGCACCTGGAAGCGCAGCGCGAGCAGGTACGCCGTCGCGCCCAGGAAGAAAGCCGCCTGCAGGCCGAACTCAAGGCCAGCTTGTCAGCCAACCGGGCCCGTGCCGAACAGGTCGCGTTGCGCCGCCGCCGTTTGGAAGAAGAGCTGGCTGAGCTCGACGAGCAGCGCGCCCTCGAGCATGAGCAACTGGGCGAAGCCCGTTTGCTGTTGCAGGATGCCCTCGAACTCATGGCCCAGGACACCGATCAGCGCGAAGTGCTGCTGGCCCAGCGCGACCGGCTGCGTGAGGGCCTGGACCGCATTCGTCAGGAAGCCAGGCAACACAAGGACCATGCCCACCAGCTGGCCGTGCGCCTGGGGTCGCTGCGCGCCCAGCATGACTCCACGCGTCAGGCCCTGGAACGCCTGGAACTGCAAGCGGCCCGGCTGAGCGAGCGGCAGGAGCAACTGAGTCTGAACCTGGAGGAGGGGGAGGCGCCGTTGGAGGAGCTGCGGCTCAAGCTCGAAGAGCTGCTGGAACGGCGCATGGGTGTCGACGAAGAAATGCGCCAGGCACGCCTGCAAATGGACGAGGCCGACCGCGAACTGCGCGATGCCGAAAAGCGCCGCACCCAGGCCGAGCAGCAGGCTCAGTTGCTGCGTGGTCAACTCGAACAACTGCGCCTGGAGTGTCAGGGTCTGGAAGTGCGGCGTACCACATTGCAGGAGCAGTTGCTCGCCGACGGTTACGACTTGCAGGGCGTTCTCGCCACGGTAGAGCCCGACGCTACCGAGGCCGGCACCGAGCAGGCCTTGGAGCAACTCGATGCCCGTATCCAGCGGCTGGGCGCGATCAACCTGGCCGCCATCGAGGAGTACGAACAGCAGTCCGAGCGCAAGCGCTACCTCGATGCCCAGGATGCTGACCTGGTCGAAGCGCTGGACACGCTTGAAAATGTCATTCGCAAGATCGACAAGGAAACCCGCCACCGCTTCAAAGATACCTTTGATCAGATAAATGCCGGATTGCAGGCACTTTTCCCAAAAGTTTTCGGCGGTGGCAGCGCTTATCTGGAACTGACGGGCGAAGATCTACTCGATACAGGGGTGACGATCATGGCGCGACCACCGGGCAAGAAGAACAGCACCATTCATCTGCTGTCCGGTGGCGAAAAAGCACTGACCGCCTTGGCGCTGGTGTTTGCCATCTTCAAGTTGAACCCCGCACCGTTCTGCATGCTCGATGAAGTCGACGCACCGCTGGACGATGCCAACGTCGGGCGGTATGCCCGGCTGGTGAAGGAAATGAGTGAGAGCGTGCAGTTCATTTACATCACGCACAACAAGATCGCCATGGAAATGGCCGACCAGCTGATGGGGGTCACCATGCACGAGCCGGGCTGTTCGCGCCTGGTGGCCGTGGATGTAGAGGCGGCCATGGCGATGGTCGATGCGTGAAACCTGTGGTCGAACGGCACAATCTTCATTGAAATGCCCCTGTCATGTGAGACAGACGGTGTAAAGTTGTCTTTGGTCGTGCTAGCTTTATGTCACTCGTTTTCTGCGTGGGTAAAACGCCTGTCAGAACATAGGCTTGGCGCCACGTGTTAAAGGCCTTTGAAGCCTTTGTTTTCAGCATATTCATTAGAGGCACGGGATTACATGGAAATCGGTCTGCGCGAGTGGCTGATCCTTATCGGCATCATTGTCATTGCCGGCATTCTTTTCGACGGCTGGCGCCGTATGCGCGGCGGCAAGGGTAAGTTGAAATTCCGTCTGGACCGCAGTTATGCCAATGCGGCGGACGATGAAGGCGGTGGTGCCGAAGTGCTCGGCCCACCCCGCGTGCTCGACACCCACAGGGAGCCTGAGCTGGACGAAAGTGATCTTCCGTCGCTCAGTGCCTCGGACCGGGACCGTGAGCGCGAACCCAAACCTGCCAAGGTCAGCAAGTGGCCCAAACGCCCGGCGGCTGCAGAAGCGCCGCGCGTTGACGCAGGCTTCAGCGCGCCTTCCCGTGAAGCGGATATCGTGATCGACGACGAGGACGACTTCGCGGCGGACAAGGGGCGTAGCCCATCCCCTGCAGCGGCCAACAACAGCGTCAAGGAGCTGCCGCCGGCCGAGGAAGTGCTGGTGATCAGCGTTATTTCCCGTGACGAGGGTGGGTTCAAGGGCCCGGCGTTGCTGCAGAACATTCTGGAAAGTGGCCTGCGGTTCGGCGAGATGGACATCTTCCACCGTCACGAGAGCATGGCCGGTCACGGCGAAGTGCTGTTCTCCATGGCCAATGCCGTCAAGCCTGGCATCTTCGACCTGGATGACATCGACCATTTCAGCACGCGTGCGGTGAGCTTCTTCCTCGGCCTGCCAGGCCCGCGCCATCCGAAGCAGGCCTTCGACGTCATGGTGGCGGCGGCTCGCAAGCTGGCCCATGAGCTCAACGGTGAACTCAAGGATGACCAGCGCAGCGTGTTGACGGCGCAGACCATCGAACACTACCGCCAGCGCATCGTGGAATTCGAGCGCCGTGCGCTGACCCAGAAGCGCTGATAAATCCAGACGAAGAGCAGCCTCGGGGCGTGCTGGTCGGTTCAGGCCTCTTGCTCATCGACTCGGCTTTCGGCAAGCGAGCCCGCTTCACGGTTTCACCGCAGCCTTTGAAGGCTGTGGCGAACCTGTGGAGCGGGCTCGCTGCCTAAGGCACAAGGCGATGACGAGACCTGGCTCTCCAGAGGCTGCCAGGCTGCTCTTTCGTTTTGCAAGAGAAGCCCAAAATGACCGCTGAAACCCGCATCCACGAACTGCGTGCCGAACTCGACCAGCACAACTACCGCTACTATGTGCTGGACGAACCCAGCGTGCCCGACGCCGAGTACGACCGGCTGTTCAACGAACTCAAGGCGCTGGAGGCCGAGCATCCCCACCTGGTCACGCCCGATTCGCCCACCCAGCGGGTAGGTGGGGCGGCCCTTGCCGCATTCAGCCAGGTTCGTCATGAGGTCCCCATGCTCAGCTTGGGTAATGCCTTCGAAGAGGCTGACCTGCGTGAGTTCGGTCGCCGTGTGACGCAAGGGCTGGACCAGCCAGGCGCGGTGGATTTCAGCTGCGAGCCCAAGCTCGATGGCCTGGCGGTCAGCCTGCTCTACCGTGACGGTCACCTGGTGCAGGGTGCCACGCGAGGCGACGGCACCACGGGTGAGGACATCAGCGCCAACGTGCGTACCGTGCGCAACATTCCCTTGAAGCTGCACGGGCAAGGCTGGCCTGCGGTGCTGGAAGTGCGGGGCGAGGTGTTCATGAGCAAGGCCGGCTTCGACCGGCTCAATGCGTCCCAGGCCGACCTCGGCGGCAAGACATTCGCCAACCCGCGCAATGCCGCGGCAGGCAGCCTGCGTCAGCTGGACTCCAAGATCACTGCCAGTCGCCCGCTGGAGTTCTGCTGCTACGGTGTCGGCCAGGTGTCCGCACCTGTGGCCGACAGCCATATCGCCACGCTGGAGCAGCTCAAGACATGGGGGTTGCCGATCAGTCGCGAACTCAAGCACGCGGCCGGCATCGAGCAATGTCTGGACTATTACCGCGACATCGGCGAGCGGCGTAACAGCCTGCCTTACGAGATCGATGGCGTGGTGTTCAAGGTCAACAGCCTGGCCGCACAGCGTGAGCTGGGTTTCCGTGCCCGGGAGCCGCGCTGGGCCATCGCCCATAAATTCCCGGCGATGGAGGAGCTCACCGAGGTGCTGGATGTGGAGTTCCAGGTGGGGCGTACGGGCGCGGTCACCCCAGTCGCCCGCCTGAAGCCGGTCAAGGTCGCCGGTGTCACGGTGTCCAACGCCACCTTGCACAACATGGACGAGATCGCTCGCCTGGGCTTGCGCATTGGCGATACGGTCATCATCCGCCGCGCAGGCGATGTGATCCCGCAGGTGATGCAGGTTGTGCTGGAGCGTCGCCCGGAAGGGGCGCGTGAAGTGCAGGTGCCCAGCCAGTGCCCGGTGTGCGGCTCGCATGTGGAGCGCACTCAGCTGGTCAAGCGCAGCAAGGGCAGGGAAGTGACCAGCGAGGGGGCCGTGTACCGCTGCGTCGGCCGCCTGGCCTGTGGGGCGCAGCTCAAGCAGGCGATCATCCACTACGTGTCGCGCCGGGCCATGGACATCGACGGGCTGGGTGAGAAAAGCGTGGAGCAGTTGGTGGACGAGGGCCTGATTGCCTCACCCGCCGACCTTTACACGCTCACGTTCGACCAAATCGTCGGCCTCGAAGGTTTTGCCGAAGTGTCCAGCCGCAAGCTGCTCGATGCCATCGCCGCCAGCAAGCAGCCGACTCTTGCCCGCTTCATCTATGCCCTGGGCATTCCCGATGTCGGTGAAGAAACCGCCAAGGTGCTGGCCCGCTCACTGGGCAGCCTGTCGCGCGTGCAACAGGCATTGCCGCAGGTGCTCACTTATCTGCCGGACATTGGCCTGGAAGTGGCCCATGAGATCCACAACTTCTTTGAAGACGAACACAACCAGAAGGTCATCCGCCAGTTGCTGGACAGCGGCATGCAGTTGCAGGACGAAGGCGAACTGGCCGCGGAGTTCGCCGCCAGTACCACCCTGGCCGACATGCTCGCCAAGCTCGACATCCCCTCGGTAGGGCCGACCGGCGCGCAAAAGCTGGTGGCGCGCCTGGACAACCTGGACAAGATCATCGCCGCCGACGGCATCGACCTGCGCCAGGCGCTCAATACGCGCCAGGCAGAGGCTGTACGCGCGTTTTTCAGGGATGAAGCCAACCAGCGTCTGGCCCATGCCATCGAGGCGCAGCTGCTGGCCTTCGGCATGCACTGGCGCAGCGAGAAGAAGGTGGCCGAGGGGCTGCCTCTGGCGGGCCAAACGTGGGTGCTGACCGGCTCCCTGGAACGCATGAGCCGCGACATCGCCAAGGAGAAGCTTGAAGGCCTGGGGGCGAAAGTGGCGGGGTCCGTTTCTGGCAAGACCCACTGCGTGGTGGCAGGGCCGGGTGCCGGGTCGAAGCTGGCCAAGGCCAGCGAGCTGGGCGTGAAGGTGCTCGATGAAGAGGCGTTCGTGGCGTTTCTTGCCCAGCAGGGCATCGAGGTCTGATAACCCTGGAGCCGTGTTGGCCCGGTGCGTGATTGTCGGCACTTGGCCATCTTGGCGTGCGGGGGTGGCTGGCGAGGTGTTTGACCGCGTGGCGCGCGCTAGCCAGACAAGTCATTGAGAAATGATGACTTTTTCTGCTGCAGAGGTTGTATCTGGGCTCAGGACCGGTACAATGGCGCCACTCGCTGTTCAGCGAGACATGTAGTGGTGGCCCTGTCGGTCCTCCCGCATTGATTACCCGTTAACCTGGTCAGGCCCGGAAGGGAGCAGCCATAGCGGGAACATCGAGTGCCGGGGTGTGGCTGGCGGGGCCGCCTCCATTTCAGGCCCTGAATTCTCCAAGGCCAAGCGCTTGGCCACTCAGGCTTTGCCGTTTCTGTCGTAAGTGCAGCCCGAACACCACCTTGCGAATACTGGCTCTAACGCTGCGCACACTATCGCACACGCAGCATCAGGTGCTGGCGTTACTGCGATTTTGCCAACTTGCACTTTTGCAGATGGGCCTGGCCCACGCTTTCAGGCACCACCTCCAACTTCGCACCACCGACGAAAACGCCCACTTTGATTGATTGGCGGATGTAGTAATTCTTCCCGCCTACCGCCATCAGGTCGATGACATTGTCACTGAACTCCGACTCAGTGCCGATCTTGTGCAGCCCTGGGGTGACCAGGCGGTAGAAGTAGACCCGATTTGCAGTTTGTCCCACGATCTTGCCGTCGACAGTGACGATTTTCTTCAGGGCTTTGCCGACGAAGTTATCACGGTAGATATAGAGGCCGGCCTGATCTGCGGGCGGTGCTGCAAAAGTCTTGAGCGCTGCGTCAGCTTCAGGGCTCTCCATGGGTACCGAGGCGCAGCCCGTTAAAATGGCGAGGCTGATGGCAGTAGCGAACAGCTTGATGCGAGACAGCATCGAGATTTCCTTGTCGATAATGAATGTTGAATGATCAGCGCTTCGCTCCATCATTAATATCATTATGCCATGTTGCCTCGCGGTGCATCGAGGCTTGAGTACAAAGCGCTTTGGGCGTTGCACTCAGGGGGTATGCAGGTGAAACCGACTTTGGCAGTTGTCGGCAGTATTCAGCACCTAGGCTCTGTGTGAAAAGCCTTGATACTCGGTGATGCTGCGTTGAAAACAGCCTCGGAATGCTCATTTACAACCCGTAAACTCCGCTTCCTCGGCTGTTTTCGCCTTGCCTGACCTTCGTCTCAAGACTTTTCACACAGAGCCTAGGTTTGCCCGCTGAAGGGGTTGCCCCTTTCAAGCCGCGCAATACATTCGAATGTGCTGACCGTGCTGAGGCCACTGCCATCAACCGGCGAAACCTCGGGCAAGCCAGATGATCGTCGGCAGGGCACTCAGCCGCGTGGCGCAAGCCTTTGCTCATGGCCTGCAACGTCTTGATCCGGCTGTCGAGCTCATCGGCCTTGGCCAGCAGTTGACCACGGTCGACCTTCATGTCCACCAGCAGGGTGCTGATTTCGTCCAGCGAAAAACCGGCGGCCTGGCCCAGCGCTATCAATGCGAGCCTCTCAGTCACGTCAGCCGAAAACTGCCGGCGTTGGCCAGGCTCGCCACGCGCTGTAAGTAGACCCTTCTTCTGGTAATAACGCAGCGTTGAAGACGGCACGCCCGTGCGCCTCGCCACATCGGCAATGTCCATGTACAAGTCCTTGACTTGAAGTTGACTTCAACTTGCATGCTGACCGGCGTATCCGACAACGTCAAATCAGAGGGAGCGTCATGGGCATCAGCGAACAGTGGATTGCAGCAATAGGCATCGGCGTCGGGGCCACACTTTTCATGGACGGCTGGTCGGCGGTCTCCAGGCGCCTGGGCGTTAGCACGCTCGATTACGCCTTGGTGGGTCGCTGGGCGGGGCATGCACTGCGAGGGCGCTGGCGCCACCAGGCAATCCGTCAGGCCCCGCCCATCAAGCATGAGCGGATCTTGGGCTGGACGCTGCACTACGTCATTGGCGTGGCGTTCGCGATGCTGCTGGTCATCACGGCGGGCACCCCCTGGCTGAGCGCCCCGACCCTGTGGCCGGCATTGGCTGTGGGCTCAGGTACGGTACTGGCGCCCCTGTGCCTGATGCAGCCTGCCATGGGCATGGGCTTTTTTGCTTCACGCATGCCCAGCCCCTGGCGTGCGCGGTTCAAGAGCCTGGTGAACCACCTGGTATTCGGTATCGGGATGTACGTGACGGCCTTGGCGCTGTAGGTGTCAGGTCTCCGTCCCGGCGGGTTGGGGCTCTTCGGTGCTGCCGTAGCGTTGCAGCAAGCGCTCCATCTCCCCGCTCTGCTTGAGGCGCACCAATGCGCGCAGAAGCGCTTGGGCGGGGATATCAGGGTCGTTGCGTACCAGACAGCCCAGGTCCTGTTCGTCCAGCACCGCCAGTGGCTGCAGTTGCGCATGGCGCTGGTGGTTGAACCAGCGCAGTGACAGTTGGTTGCTGACGGCATAGCGATACCGTCCCGCTTGCAGCTTCTGCAGGGCCAGCTCCTGGCTGCGGCTGTCCTCCCGGTAAAGGCGGTGTGCCGCCAGCAGGGGTTCAAGCGTGGTGTAGGTGTAGCCCAGGACGGTACCGATGGGCTGGGGTGACAACCGTTGCGGCGAAATCGGGCCGCCTTCGCCTAAGCGGCCTACCAGTACATCGCGCTGGTGAATCAGCGGCACGCTCCAGATGAAGTCCTTCGGCCGCGCCATCAGCCACTGATCGCTGACATAGCAACGTACATCGATATCACCCTGGTTCATCGCCTCCTCGAGGCGCATTCGAGCCATCACATGATATTCGGCGCGTGCACCGGCTTGCTCGGCGGCTGCCTGCATCACATCGAACAACAGGCCCTCGACCGGCTGGCCGTTCTCGATGCGAATCAGCGGCATGCTCCAGCTCTCGGCCACCGAAAAACGCAGTACCGGCTGTTCAGCCAGGCTGTGGGCCGACCAGAAAAGAAGCAACGTCAGCAGGGTCCGCACCGCAGGTCCTCCATGATCCGCTGTCCATCGTCGCGCCCGGCCAGTCAGGCAGTGCAATTTTGCCCCCGCTCCGCTAGCATTAGCGATCTTCCGCTCGATCAGGCTACGATGGTTTTTCGATGAGTTATCAGGTTCTTGCACGTAAATGGCGTCCGCGCTCGTTTCGCGAAATGGTCGGCCAGGCCCATGTGCTCAAGGCCTTGATCAACGCGCTGGACAACCAGCGCCTGCACCATGCCTACCTGTTCACCGGCACGCGCGGTGTAGGCAAGACTACCATCGCGCGCATCATCGCCAAATGCCTGAACTGCGAAACCGGCATTACCTCCACGCCCTGCGGTACCTGCTCGGTCTGCCGGGAAATCGATGAAGGGCGTTTCGTCGACCTGATCGAGATCGACGCCGCCAGCCGTACCAAGGTCGAGGATACCCGCGAGCTGCTGGACAATGTCCAGTACGCGCCGAGCCGTGGTCGCTTCAAGGTCTACCTGATCGACGAAGTGCACATGCTCTCGACCCATTCCTTCAACGCGTTGCTCAAGACGCTGGAAGAACCACCGCCCTACGTCAAGTTCATCCTCGCCACCACCGACCCGCAGAAACTGCCGGCTACCATTCTGTCGCGCTGCCTTCAGTTCTCCTTGAAGAACATGAGCCCGGAGCGTGTGGTCGAGCACCTGAGCCACGTGCTCGAGGCCGAGAACGTGCCGTTCGAAGCCGATGCGCTGTGGTTGCTCGGCCGTGCGGCCGACGGCTCGATGCGCGATGCCATGAGCCTGACCGACCAGGCCATCGCCTTCGGTGAAGGCAAGGTGCTGGCTGCCGATGTGCGTGCCATGCTCGGTAGCCTGGACCACGGCCAGGTGTACGGGGTGCTGCAGGCATTGCTCGAAGGGGATGCACGCGCACTGCTCGAAGCCGTGTGCAACCTGGCCGAGCAGGGCCCGGACTGGGCCGGGGTGCTGGCCGAAATGCTCAACGTGCTGCACCGCGTGGCCATCGCCCAGGCCTTGCCCGAGGCGGTGGACAACGGCCAGGGTGACCGGGAGCGCGTGCTGGCCCTGGCTGCTGCCTTGCCGGCCGAAGACGTACAGTTCTATTACCAGATGGGCCTGATAGGGCGGCGTGACCTGCCCTTGGCGCCCGACCCGCGTGGTGGCTTCGAAATGGTACTGCTGCGCATGCTGGCGTTCCGCCCGGCCGATGCGGACGGGGCCCCGAGGCCGGTGCTAAAGCCAGTGGGGATCAGCCAGGCCACAGCTGATTCCGTCGAGCCGGTGGCGCCCCCGGCAGCGGTTGCCCAACCGGTAAGCGAACCGGTTGCGTCGGCGCCGCCAGCGCCCGTGATCGAGGTGCCTGCGCCGGCAACGGCCGACCATGAACCCGAAGCTGAGCGTGACCGCGAACTCGAGGCGGAAATCTCCGCCATCTCGGTGCCTGAGCCCATTGCGCCAGTTGTCGATCTGCCATGGGAAGAGCCTGCCGCACCGGCCGTGCCGGAGCCCCAGCCGGCCCCAGCACCCGTTGCTGCAAAACCTGCGCCTGCCCAACAGGCGCCAGCCCACGATGACGTGCCCCCGTTCGATCCAGGTGCGTACGCGTCGGTGGGCATGGACCGCGACGATGAGCCGCCGCTCGACGAAGACTACTATGCTGGCGAAAGCGATCCGGTGGGCTTCAGCTACCTCGATGAGCTGGCCGAGCACGTCCAGGAGCAGCCCCAGGCCCCCGCCGAGCCGCTGCCCGCTGCCAAGCCGGCGACCGGGTTGGCCTTGCAATGGCTGGAATTGTTCCCGCAGTTGCCTGTCTCTGGTATGACGGGCAACATCGCGGCCAACTGCACGTTGATCGCCGCCGACGGTGATGACTGGCTCCTGCACCTGGACCCGGGGCAAGGCGCGTTGTTCAACGCCACCCAGCAAAGGCGCCTGAACGAGGCGCTCAACCAGCACCTGGGGCGTACGTTGAACCTGCGCATCGAGCTGATCCGTCCCGAACAGGAAACGCCAGCCCAGGCCGCGGCCCGCAAGCGCCTTGAACGCCAGCACGAAGCCGAGGCGTCAATCGAGCACGACCCGCTGATCCAGCAGATGATCAAGCTGTTTGGCGCCAAGGTGCGGCACGATACTATTGAGCCTGTAGAGGCCCTGGCCAGTCAGGGCCAGTAACGGATAACCATGCGGCCAGCCTAGTGCCAGGCCGCATCACATGACCCAATCGAGGTATTCCCCATGATGAAAGGTGGCATGGCCGGCCTGATGAAGCAGGCCCAGCAGATGCAGGAAAAGATGCAGAAAATGCAGGAAGAGCTGGCCAACGCAGAAGTCACCGGCCAGTCCGGCGGTGGTCTGGTCAGCGTGGTGATGACCGGCCGCCACGACGTCAAGCGTGTGAGCATCGACCAGAGCCTGATGTCGACCGAAGAAGACGACAAGGAAGTACTTGAAGACCTGATCGCTGCAGCCCTGAACGATGCCGTGCGCAAGATCGAACAGAGCAGCCAGGAAAAGATGGGCGGCATGACCGCTGGCATGCAGCTGCCGCCAGGCTTCAAGATGCCGTTCTGAGCATTTGCGCGCCGACGAACCGTCGCTGGTAACAGCGGCGGTTTTTTTATGGCCGCCGTGCCGATTTGACGCCACTCCCCATGGTGGGTATAAACCGCCTCTTAATGACTTGTCAGGCGTTTCCCATGAGCTTCAGTCCTCTCATCCGCCAGCTGATCGACGGCTTGCGCATTCTGCCCGGCGTTGGCCAGAAAACGGCACAGCGCATGGCCCTGCAATTGCTGGAGCGTGACCGCAGCGGGGGGCTGCGGCTCGCCCAGGCGCTGACCCAGGCCATGGAAGGGGTAGGACATTGCCGTCAATGCCGCACCCTGACCGAACAGGACCTCTGCCCCCAGTGCGCCGACCCACGGCGTGACGACACGCAACTGTGCGTGGTCGAAGGCCCGACGGATGTCTATGCCGTCGAGCAGGCTGGCTATCGCGGGCGTTATTTCGTGCTCAAAGGGCATCTGTCGCCGCTCGACGGACTGGGCCCGGAGGCGATCGGCATTCCCCAGCTGATGGCACGCATCCAGGAGCAGGGCACCTTCACCGAAGTCATTCTTGCCACCAATCCCACGGTGGAAGGTGAAGCCACGGCGCACTACATTGCCCAGTTGCTGGCTGAAAAGGGTCTGGTCGCCTCGCGTATCGCCCATGGCGTGCCCTTGGGCGGCGAGCTGGAGCTGGTGGACGGCGGCACGCTGGCCCATGCCTTTGCAGGGCGTCGTCCTATTTCGCTCTGAGGCAGCGATCGGGTTCGACTGGCAGTGCCGTGACATAGGGGTTCCAGCGGCGAAGCTGATCCCGCACCCCATCGCCGCCCATCCGCCCCCCCCTCAGCGCTCGCTGAGGGAAAACTCGGTCAGGCAGAAGGTCGGTACGCCCGCCGCCTGCAAGCGGCGCGAGCCGTCCAGCTCGGGGAGGTCGATGATGGCTGCCGCCTCGAACACCTGCGCACCCGTACGGCGCACCAGGTTGGCGGCGGCCAGGAGCGTACCGCCGGTGGCGATCAGGTCGTCGAAGATCAGTACCGAGTCGCCCTCGCACAGGCTGTCGGCGTGCACTTCCAGGAAGGCTTCGCCGTACTCGGTCTGGTACCCCTCGCTGAGCACGTCAGCGGGCAGCTTGCCTTGCTTGCGGAACAGGATCAGGGGTTTGTTCAGCTGGTGGGCGATGATCGAACCGATCAGAAAGCCACGCGCGTCCATGGCGCCGATGTGGCTGAACTCGGCCTCGACATAGCGCTCGATGAACTGATCGGCCACATAGCGCAGCCCGCGCGGCGACTGGAACAGTGGGGTGATGTCGCGGAAGATCACGCCCGGCTTGGGGAAGTCCACTACCGGACGGATCAGGGCTTTGAGGTCGAAGGCGTCGCTGTGCATTGTTGCAGGTATCCTGGGAAAACGAATGGCCCAGTATACCTGCTAATGCAACCCTCAGGCCTCCATTGCCCCACCGGCCAGCGCGCAAAGCTGGATCGGGTCGAGGATATGCACTTCCTTGCCTTCGGCGCGCAGCAGGCCATTCTGCTGGAAGCGGGTGAACACGCGCGACACGGTTTCCACCGCCAGACCCAGGTAGTTGCCCATCTCGTTGCGCGACATGCTCAGGCGGAACTGGTTGGCCGAATAACCACGGGCACGAAAGCGCGCCGACAGGTTGACCAGGAACGTCGCGATGCGCTCATCGGCGGTCTTCTTCGACAGCAGCAGCATCATCTGCTGATCGTCGCGAATTTCGCGGCTCATCACGCGCATCAGCTGGCGACGCAGCTGCGGCAACTGCACCGACAGCTCATCCAGGCGCTCGAACGGAATCTCGCAAACGGATGTGGTTTCCTGGGCCTGGGCCGACACCGGGTATGCCTCGGTGTCCATGCCGGACAGGCCCACCAGCTCGCTGGGCAGGTGGAAACCGGTGATCTGCTCTTCGCCGCTGTCGCTCAGGCTGAACGTTTTCAGGGCGCCGGAGCGTACGGCATAGACCGAGCCAAAATTATCCCCTTGGCGGAACAGGAACTCGCCTTTCTTCAGAGGGCGACCTCGCTTGACGATTTCGTCCAGTGCGTCCATGTCTTCCAGGTTGAGTGAAAGGGGCAGGCACAGGGGGGCCAGGCTGCAATCCTTGCAATGGGCCTGGCTGTGTGGGCGCAGTTTGACTGGCTCGGACATTTGACTCGATCCTTGTGGGAAAGCACACATAAGTCGTAAGGGTAACCCACGACATAGGGTGTAGGCCAGTGGCCGCGACCAGCAGGATGACCTGTCAGACCCGCCAGCGCATTGCCCGATCGCCTGTGTGCCAAGAGCCACATGGCCGGGGCGTGGTGAGTGCGGCCAAATGTCTCGCTCAGATCACACGGGAGAACCGTTGGCGATTGTGCATGGCCAAGTAGGCATCGAAGACCATGCACACCGCGCGGGCCAGCAGTCGCCCAGCCGGCAGGATCCGAATGCCCTTGTCGTCCAGGCGAATCAGGCCGTCGCGCTGCAAGGTCAGAAGCTCCGGCCACAGGTCGTTGAAATAGCCACGAAAATCGATGGCGAATGCTTGTTCGATCGGCTCGAAGTCCAGCTCGAAGTGGCAGATCAGCTGCTGGATGACCGCCCGGCGCAGGCGGTCGTCGGGGGTGCACAGCAGGCCACGCTGGGTGGCGAGCTGGGCGTTGGACAGGCTGTCCTGGTAGGTGGCGAGGTCGCTGCTGTTCTGGCAGTACAGATCGCCGATCTGGCTGATCGCCGACACGCCCAGGCCGATCAGGTCGCAGTGCCCATGGGTGGTGTAGCCCTGGAAGTTACGCTGGAGCGTGCCTTCCTCCTGGGCGACGGCCAGTTCGTCATCGGGCAGGGCGAAGTGGTCCATGCCGATGTAGCGGTAGCCGGCAACGGTCAGTTGCTCGATGGTGGCGTGCAGCATGTCCAGCTTGGCCGCTGCACTGGGCAGCTCCCCGGCTTCGATGCGCCGTTGCGGCATGAACCGTTCAGGCAGGTGGGCGTAGTTGAAGACCGACAGGCGATCGGGCTGCAGGCGGATCACTTCCTCAACGGTGCGGGCGAACCCTTCGGGCGTCTGGCGCGGCAGTCCGTAGATCAGGTCCAGGTTCACCGAGCGGAACTGCAAGGTGCGAGCCGCCTCGATCAAGGTCCGCGTCTGCTCCAGGCTCTGCAGGCGGTTGACGGCGCGTTGCACGGCCGGGTCCAGGTCCTGCACGCCGAGGCTGACACGATTGAAGCCCAGCTCACGCAGCAGGCCCATGGTCGACCAGTCCGCCTCGCGCGGGTCGATTTCGATGCCATAGTCGCCGGAATCGTCATCGAGCAGGCTGAAGTGCTGGCGCAGCGTGGCCATCAGTTGACGCAGCTCTACGTGGCTCAGGAAGGTTGGGGTGCCGCCGCCAAAGTGCAGCTGCTCCACACGTTGCCTGCTGTCCATGTGGCAAGCCACCAGCTGGATTTCCTGTTCCAGGCGTTGCAGGTAGGGGGCAGCGCGTGCCCGGTCCTTGGTGATGACCTTGTTGCATGCGCAGTAGTAGCAGATGTTGGCGCAGAACGGCACATGCACGTACAGCGACAACGGGCGTACGGCCCGCCGGCTTTCGCGCAGGGCGTGCAGCAGGTCGAACGAGCCCACTTCGCTGTGCAGTTGCACGGCGGTTGGGTAGGAGGTGTAGCGTGGCCCGGCCAGATCGTAGCGGCGGATCAGGTCGGTGTCCCAACGTAGGTCGTCGAGCATGAGGGCGGTCCCCGGAAAGAGCAGCAATGTTCCGGAGTCTAGGGATGTCTGTAGGAATCTGTGTTGATTTGTATCAAGCGCTAAACGGCCTGAGGGCGCTGCGTCTAGCACAAGCGATGCGCGGTCGTCACGGCCGGTTAATGGCCATAAGCCATGCGCTGCGCCGCCTGGCGCGCTTCAATGGCCCATCAGCCAGTGTTGATGAGGCCCGGGCAGTGTCCACAGGCCGAATAGCACCACGAGCATGCCACCGGCCACCCGCACGCTGCGTCGTCTCAACACCTTGTTTACCCGCCCGGCCGCCAACCCGGTGGCCAGCAGCACGGGCCAGGTCCCCAGCCCGAATGCCGCCATCAGGGCTGCGCTGTGCAAGGCGTTCCCCTGGCTCGCAGCCCACAACAAGGTGCTGTACACCAACCCGCACGGCAGCCAGCCCCACAAGGCACCCAGCAGCAATGCACGAGGCAGGCTAGAGACCGGAAGCAGGCGCGACGCCACCGGCTGGATGTGCCGCCACAGCCCGCGACCCATGGCCTCGATGCGGGTCAGTCCGCTCCACCAGCCGGCCAGGTACAGGCCCATGGCGATCAGCAGCAAGGCGGCCATGGTGCGCAAAACCAGCACTGCAGGGCTGTTGGCCACCGCCCAGCCCGCCACACCGAGCGTCAGGCCCGCGACGGTATAGCTGAGCACACGCCCGACGTTGTAAGCCACCAGCAGCCGCAGGCGACGGCCGCGCTGGGCCGGGGGAATGGCCAGGGTCAGGGCGCCCAT
The DNA here is from genome assembly GCF_007680745.1 of Pseudomonas sp. DE0010. Taxonomy (NCBI): domain Bacteria; kingdom Pseudomonadati; phylum Pseudomonadota; class Gammaproteobacteria; order Pseudomonadales; family Pseudomonadaceae; genus Pseudomonas; species Pseudomonas sp. DE0010. The sequence goes on along the minus strand of NZ_VEJQ01000024.1, from coordinate 16,142 downwards.
CAGGCCGCCGCACATGCCCAGGCAGTGACCCCCTCCGAGCAGGCCGAGAACCAGCGCCGAGCCCAGCAAGGGCAGCAGGTCAGCCACGCGTCGGGGGCTCGGGATGGGAATCAGGCGTTTGTTCGGGCATGACGGCGGCCTGGTGACGGGGATCCTGATCGTCGAAGAGGATGCTGTGAGCGGGGCTTTCGAGGTCTTCGTACTGACCGCTGTCCACCGCCCAGAAGAAGATGTAGACGGCCACGCCGACCAGCAGCAGCGCTGCGGGGATCATCACATAGAGGGCGGGCATGGCAGGTTCCTCGCAGGGGTAGGTGCTGACGCGGCCAGGGCAGGCGCAGCAGCAGGCATACGGGTCAGGCGCAGGGCATTGAGCACCACCACCAGTGAACTGACCGACATGCCGACCGCTGCCCACACCGGGGTGATCCAGCCAAGGGCCGCGAACGGCAGCATGAGGCCATTGTACAGGCTGGCCCACAGCAGGTTCTCGATGATGATGCGCCGAGTACGCCGCGCCAGCGAGACCGTCTGCACCAGCGCCTGGAGCCGGTTGGAAAGCAGCACCGCGTCGGCGCAGGTCTTGGCCAGGTCAGTGGCGCTGCCCATGGCGATGCTGATGTCTGCCGCTGCCAGCACCGGCACGTCATTGACCCCGTCCCCCAGCATCAGCACCTTGTGCCCGGCCTTTTGCAGGGCCTTGAGCCGCGCCAGCTTGTCATCGGGCCTGAGGCCGCCAGCGGCCTCGTCGATGCCCAGTTGCGCGGCCACCTCGCCGACCATCGGCGAGCTGTCTCCGGACAACAGCACCGTACGCCAGCCAAAGGCCTTGCAGGCGGCGAGCAGGGCAGGGGCGTCTTCGCGCAGGCGATCGTCCAGCCCGAACCACGCCAGCGGGCCGCGGCGGTCGCCCAGCAGCAGCCACTGCCCCCGTGGCTCGGGTATCGCCGGCGGCGGTGTGCCGCTCAAAGCGCAGACGAAGCTCGCCTGGCCTATGCGCAGGCGTTGGCCTTCAACCTCGCCCTCAAGGCCCAGACCGGGCACGGCCAGCACACCATCGGCCGGCGTGGCCACCTGACCGAAGGCCCGTGCGATGGGATGCTCGGAGCGGTTTTCCAGGGCTGCGGCCCAGGCCAGGCAGGTGTCGGCCGTTGCACGGCCCAGCGGCCTGATGCTGCGCAAGGTCAGGCGCCCTTCGGTCAACGTGCCGGTCTTGTCGAAAATCACCGTGTCGATCTGGTTCAGGCCCTCCAGCACATGACCGCGTGTGACCAGCAGGCCCAGCTTGTGCAACGTGCCTGTCGCCGCCGTCAGCGCGGTCGGGGTGGCCAGCGACAGCGCGCAGGGGCAGGTCGCGACCAGCATGGCCAGCACGATCCAGAACGCCCGCTGCGGCTCCACTTGCCACCACCACACGCCAATCGCGACGGCCGCCAGCAGTGAACACAACAGGAACACCTGGGAGGCGCGGTCGGCGATCTGGGCCAGGCGCGGCTTTTCGGTCTGGGCGCGTTCCAGCAAGCGCACGATGGCGGACAACCGCGAATCCTGGCCCACGGCTTGCACCTGCACATGCAGGGCACTTTCCACGTTCAGCGTGCCACCTGTGACCCGATCACCCACCTGGCGAGGTTGGGGCAGGTATTCGCCGGTCAGCAGCGATTCATCGACACTCGAGCGCCCTTGCACGATGCGCCCGTCAGCCGGGATCACTGACCCAGGCAACACCTGCACGCTGTCCCCGCAGCGCAGTTCACTGAGCAGGATGCGCTCGCTGCGGCCCTGGGCGTCGACACGCAGGCAGGATGCCGGCAACAGGTTGACCAGCTGCGCCGTCGCGGCGGCCGTGCGTTCGCGGGCGCGCCGTTCCAGGTAGCGCCCGGTCAGGAGAAACAGGGCGAACATGCCGACCGTGTCGAAATACAGCTCGCCGCTGCCGGTCACCGCCGTCCAGATCCCGGCACCGAACGCCAGGGCAATAGCCAGCGAGACGGACAGGTCCATGGTCAGGTGGCGGGTGCGCAGATCACGCGCCGCGCCCTTGAAAAAGGGCGCGCAGCTGTAGAAAACGATGGGAATGGTGAGGAACAAGGCCACCCAGCGCAGGATGGTGTGCAGCTCGGCGGACAGGTCCATGTTGAATTCCGGCCACGTGGCCATGGTTGCCATCATCGCCTGGAACCATAGCAATCCGGCCACCCCCAGCCTGCGCAACGCGCTGCGGTTTTCCCGGCTCAATTGTTCGGCCGCCTGGTCCGGCTGATAGGGGTGGGCGGCGTAGCCAATCCGGCGCAGCGCCGCCAGCACCTGCGACAGCGGCAATTGCCGATCGTCCCAGCTCAGCAGCAGCCGATGATTGGACAGGTTCAGGCGCGCTTCGGCCACCCCCGGCAGGTTGCGCAGGTGCTTGTCGATCAGCCAGCCGCAGGCCGCGCAACTGACGCCTTCGACCAACAGCGTGGCTTCGGCCAGCTCGCCCTCGTGCCGCACGAATCGCTGCTGCACATCGCTGCGGTCGTATAGCGCCAACTCGTCTTGCAACTGCCGAGGCAGGGCTTGTGGGTTGGCGCTGTTGTCGCTGCGGTGCTGGTAGTAGTGCTCAAGGCCCCCGGCCACGATCGACTCGGCCACCGCCTGGCAGCCGGGGCAGCAGAAGGCCCGGGGCTGCCCCAGAACCACGGCGGTGAACGCGCGACCGGCGGGGACGGGCAGTGCGCAGTGGTAGCAGGGGGTGGGTTGGGTCATCGCATCATTGCCTTGCACAGGTCGACCGCGAGCACGATCACAGGTGTTGAGCGCCTTGCAGCGCCTCGTCACCCAGCTCCAGGGTCACGCCATGCTCAACCTTCTCTTCTTCGAACAGGCGCCACACCTGATCGCCTTCGCTGCCCAGCAGCTCGACGAAGCGGCGGCCATCGACCTTGTCTTCCAGCTGGCCGACATAGCGACCCTGTTCGACACGGCTGAGCAGCACCTGGCGGTCCATGGCCGGTTGGGTGGGGGAGATAAGGTTCAGCTCAAGCTTCTGCGGGTCGCTGCTGCCGGTCAGGCGCACGTCTACTTCACCGGTCAGGTCGTCCAGGTGAACGCTGGCCTTGAGCGCCAGTTGCTGGGCCAGCAGCTCCCTGTCCAGGGAGCGGTTGATGCCCTTGCCGGCCTCGTAATAGTTGTCGTTCACCAGGTTGTCCGGGTTGCGCACGGCGATGCTGACCATGGTCAGGCTCAGGCACACCGAGGTGGTCAGGATGCCGATGATGATCCAGGGCCAGAGGTGCTTGTACCAGGGGCTGGCGGCGGTGGCAGGCATGGTGTTCATCCTTCTTAGCGAATCTGCGGGCCGATGAAACGGCTCTTGGCTTCAACCTGGGCGTCGCTGTCATCGGCGCTCTTGAGGATGAAGGTGATTTCGTTGGTGGTCGAGGGCAGTTTTTCCGGGGCCACCGACAGTTGTACGGGCAGGCTGACGATGTCGCCAGCGGCCACGCGGATTTCCCGTCGGCCATCGAGCATCAAGTCGGGCAGGCCGGTGGCATCGAGCACGTAGACGTGATCGCGCTGGTCCTTGTTCATGACCTTGAGGCTATACACGTTTTCGATGCGCCCCTGCGCATTCTCCCGGTACAGGACGCGGTCCTTGCTCACATCCAGGCCTACCAGCGAACGGGTGGCAAAGGCGCTGGCCAGGGCGATGATCATGACCAGCAGCACCACGGCATAGCCGATCAGGCGAGGGCGCAGCAGGTGGGTCTTCTGCCCGGACAGGTTGTGCTCGGTGGTATAGCTGATCAGCCCTTTGGGGTAGTGCATCTTGTCCATGATGCTGTCGCAGGCGTCGATGCACGCGGCGCAGCCGATGCACTCGATCTGCAGGCCATCGCGGATGTCGATGCCCGTGGGGCATACCTGCACGCACAGGGTGCAGTCGACGCAATCGCCCAGGCCCTTGGCCTTGTAGTCCACGTCTTTTTTGCGCGGCCCGCGGGTCTCGCCACGGCGCGGGTCGTAGGACACGATCAGCGTGTCCTTGTCGAACATCACGCTCTGAAAGCGCGCGTAGGGGCACATGTACACGCACACCTGCTCACGCAGCCAGCCGGCGTTGCCATAGGTGGCCAGGGTGAAGAAACCGACCCAGAAGTAGGCCCAGCCGTCTGCCTGGCCCGTGAAGAACTCGACCACCAGTTCGCGGATGGGGGCGAAATAGCCGACGAAGGTCATGCCGGTGACGAAGCCGATCAGCAGCCACAGGCTGTGCTTGGCGAGCTTGCGGGCGAACTTGTTGGCGCTCATGGGCGCCTTGTCCAGCTTCATTCGCTGGTTGCGATCACCTTCGGTGACCTTCTCGCACCACATGTAGATCCACGTCCACACGCTCTGCGGGCAGGTATAGCCGCACCAGACCCGGCCTGCGAACACGGTGATGAAGAACAGGCCAAAGGCCGCCACAATCAGAATGCCCGACAGCAGGATGAAGTCCTGGGGCCAGATGGTTGCGCCGAAAATGTAGAACTTGCGTTCCGGCAGGTTCCACCACACCGCCTGATGCCCGCCCCAGTTCAGCCAGACGGTACCGAAATACAGCAAGAACAAGACCGCACCGCCCACCATGCGCAGGCGTCGGAACAGGCCGGTGAAGGCACGGGTGTAGATTTTTTCGCGCGAGGCGTAGAGGTCAACGGAATCCTTTCCTGTGTTGGCAGGCGGGGTTACATCATGTACCGGAATATGCTTGCTCATCATCATGTCCCACGGCAGTGGAGAAATGCCGCGGCCAGTACATGCCGGCCGCAGTCTCGCGCAATCTGCTAGGCCCTGTGTGAAAAGCCTTGATACTCGGTGATGCTGCGTTGAAAACAGCCTGGATCGCCAGCCCGGTCGGAATGCTCATTTACAACCCGTAAAGTCGAGCGCGACTCCGACCGTTCCTCAGCTGTTTTCGCCTTGCCTGACCTTCGTCTCAAGACTCTTCACACAGAGCCTAGCGCTGCGCGGCCATGATACGCCCCTGGCAGACGTTCAGACCGGGGTGCGACCTTTGGCCGCATTGGGTTGATCTTGTGAAACGTGATATGGGAAGTGTCAATTGATCCAGGTCAGCCGGTGACGCATTTGTTGCCCACCTGTTGAACAATCCGGTTGCGCAGAGGGTCAGCGCAACCGGGTCAAGAACCCGGTTGCTGGGTTCACGCCTCGCCTGGCAAAACCCTCTCACTCGCTTTTATCGCCTGCCTCTGGCGTGTGCGAGAGGCTGTACACGTAAGCGGCCAGCAGATGCACCCGGTCGTTGCCCTGCAACTGCGCCTGGGCTGGCATCTGCCCCTGGCGGCCGTAGCGGATGGTCTGTTGCAACTGCGCAAAGCTCGACCCGTAGATGAACGCCTGCGGGTGCGTCAGGTTCGGTGCGCCCATGGCCGGGGTGCCCTTGCCCTCCGGCCCGTGGCAGGCCACGCAGCTGCTGGCGAAGATCGCCTTGCCCTTGGCTGGGTCGGCATTGATGCCCTCCGGCAGGCGGCGACCGTCCAGGTTGGTGAGCACGAACGCGGCCACATCGGCCACGCCCTGTTCGCCCAGCACCTCGGCCCACGCCGGCATGACCCCGTGGCGCCCGTTCATGATCGAGGCCTTGATGGTTTCCGGCTCGCCGCCCCAGCGCCAGTCATTGTCGGTCAGATTAGGAAAACCATAGGCACCCTTGGCATCGGAGCCGTGGCAGACCGAGCAGTTGGAGGCGAACAGGCGACCGCCCATCTTCAGGGCCTGCGGGTCCTTGGCCACCTCTTCAATGGGCATGGCTGCGAACTTGGCGAAGATCGGCCCGAACCGGGCGTCGGCCTTGGCCATTTCCTTCTCCCATTCGTGCACACCGCTCCAGCCGGCCTGACCGTCCGAGAACTCGGCCTGCTTGTCGTTATCCAGGTACGCATAGCCGGGCAGGATGCCTTTCCAGTTGCCCAGGCCCGGGTACAAGGCCAGGTAGCCCAGGGCGAAGAAGATAGTGCCGACGAACAGCCAGAACCACCACTTGGGCAGCGGGTTGTCGTACTCCTCGATGCCGTCGAACGCATGGCCGACGGTCTCGCTGGTGGTTTCCTCGCGCTGGCCCTTGCGGGTGGACAGCAGCAGCCAGGTCAGGGCGAAGATGGTGCCCAGGGTCAGAACGGTGACGTACACACTCCAGAACGTTGTCATGGTTTCTTGCTCCTGGATGCCTTTTCTTGTGCGTGCTCGACGTGTTGGCGGGCCTTGGGGTCATCGGCAAAGGGGAGTTGGGTCGCTTCGTCGAAATCTTTCTTGCGCCGCGGGCTGAACACCCACAGGGCCAGGCCGATGAAGGCCACCAGCACCACCACGGTGCCCAGGCCGCGAATCATTCCAATATCCATCGCCGTCACCGTTTGCTCTTGATGAGGGTACCAAGGCCTTGCAGGTACGCCACCAGGGCGTCCATTTCGGTCTTGCCCTTGACCGCATCCCGGGCGCCGGCGATGTCGGCATCGGTGTAGGGCACCCCGAGCGTGCGCAGCACCTGGAGCTTGCGCGCCGTGTCCTTGCCATCGAGGGTGTTTTCCACCAGCCACGGGTAGGCCGGCATCTTCGACTCCGGCACCACGTTGCGCGGGTTGTACAGGTGGGCGCGGTGCCAGTCATCGGAGTAGCGCCCACCGACCCGGGCCAAGTCCGGGCCGGTGCGCTTCGAGCCCCACAGGAACGGGTGGTCCCAGACGCTTTCGCCGGCGACCGAGTAATGGCCGTAGCGCTCGGTTTCTGCCCGGAACGGGCGGATCATCTGCGAATGACAACCCACGCACCCTTCGCGGATGTAGATGTCCCGGCCTTCAAGCTCCAGTGCGGTGCGCGGCTTCATGCCTTCGACCGGCTGGTTGGTCACGTCCTGGAAGAACAAGGGGACGATCTGGGTGAGCCCGCCAATGCTGACGGCGATCACCATGAAGAAGGCCAGCAGGCCGATGTTCTTCTCTACGGCTTCGTGCTTCATCAGTGCGCTCCCACGACAGCGATCTTGGCGGCTTCTTCAGCCTGAATCGGGTTGGCCGCGCGCACGGTGCGCCACACGTTGTAGGCCATCAGCAGCATGCCGCTGGCGAAGAACGCGCCGCCCAGCGCGCGAACGATGTAGCCCGGATGGCTGGCCTGCAGGGCTTCGACGAACGAGTAGGTGAGGGTGCCGTCGTCGTTGATGGCGCGCCACATCAGGCCCTGGGTAATGCCATTGACCCACATCGAGGCGATGTACAACACGGTGCCGATGGTCGCCAGCCAGAAGTGAGCATTGATCAGGCCGATGCTGTGCATCTGCTCACGCCCGTACAGGCGCGGGATCATGTGGTACACGGCGCCGATGGAGATCATCGCGACCCAGCCCAAGGCCCCGGCATGCACATGGCCAATGGTCCAGTCGGTGTAGTGCGACAGCGAGTTCACCGTCTTGATGGCCATCATCGGCCCTTCGAAGGTGGACATGCCGTAGAAGGCCAGTGACACCACCAGAAAGCGCAGGATCGGATCGGTGCGCAGTTTGTGCCAGGCTCCGGAGAGGGTCATCATGCCGTTGATCATGCCGCCCCAGCTTGGGGCCAGCAGGATGATCGACATCACCATGCCCAGCGACTGCGCCCAGTCCGGCAGGGCGGTGTAGTGCAAGTGGTGCGGGCCTGCCCAGATGTACAGGGTGATCAGCGCCCAGAAATGTACGATGGACAGGCGGTACGAATAGATCGGCCGCTCGGCCTGCTTGGGCACGAAGTAGTACATCATGCCCAGGAAGCCCGTGGTCAGGAAGAAGCCGACGGCGTTGTGGCCATACCACCACTGGATCATGGCATCGGTTGCGCCCGAATAGGCCGAATACGACTTGAACAGGCTGACCGGCAACGAGATGTGGTTGACGATGTGCAGCATCGCGGTGACCACGATGAACGCCCCATAGAACCAGTTGCCGACATAGATGTGCTTGGTCTTGCGCTTGACGATGGTGCCGAAGAACACCGCGCCGTAGGCCACCCAGACAATGGTCAGCAGGATCGCCAGCGGCCATTCCAGTTCGGCGTATTCCTTGGTGGTGGTGTAGCCCATGGGCAGCGTGACCAAGGCCCCGGCGATCACGGCCTGCCAACCCCAGAAGGTGAAGGCCGCCAGGCGATCGGAGATCAGCCTGGCCTGGCAGGTGCGCTGCACCACGTAGTAGCTGGTGCCGAACAATGCACAGCCACCGAAGGCGAAGATCACCAGGTTGGTGTGCAGCGGGCGCAGGCGGCCGAAGCTGGTCCAGGGCAGGTCCAGGTTGAGCTGCGGCCACACAAGCTGCGAGGCGATGAAGACGCCCAGGCCCATGCCGATGATCCCCCAGACCACCGTCATGATGGCGAACTGGCGGACGACCTTGTAGTTATAAGCAGTCGAACTGATTGCAGTGCTCATTCTAAGGTTCCACGGTTTTATGTTCTTGTTGGTCGAAATCGGCATCAGTATCGGAAACCCCCTGGGTTACCGCAACGCAACTTTGGTACGCCGACCCGTGTCCAGCCCTGTTCGACAATGGCACGCAGTGAACGGGGGATGCCATGGATTGTACACAAATAAATATTTGTAATGTGTACCGTTTCTCGGTTTTTTCTGATCGAACGGTCAGGCTTTTTTCGGGAGCCCCCAAAGTTGGCGACAGGGTACCGGGAGGGCGTGTCTTGAGTGAGGTGGGGTGTCGCAAACCGGCTGAGGTGCTGGAGGCGCACAAATGAAAAGCGCCGCTAATGCGGCGCTGTGGGGCGGGGCAGGAAGACGTAGAATGCGTTACTTGACCGTTACGCCTTGGGCTGCATCGCCCTGCGAGAGGCTGTAGACGTAGGCCGCCAGCAGGTGCACCTTGTCGTTGCCCTGGATCTCGGCTTGCGCCGGCATCTGGCCCTGGCGACCATAACGAATGGTCTGTTGCAGCTGGGCGAAGCTCGATCCATAGATGAAGGCCTGCGGGTGGGTCAGGTCCGGCGCACCCATGGCAGGGGTGCCCTTGCCCTCAGGTCCGTGGCAGGCCACGCAGTTGCTCGCAAACAGCTCCTTGCCCTTGACCGGGTCGGCCTTGACGCCTTCGGGCAGCTTGCGCCCATCGAGGTTGGTCAGCACGAACGCTGCCACATCCGACACGCCCTGTTCACCGATCACCTCGGCCCAGGCCGGCATCACGCCGTGACGGCCGTTCATGATCGACGCCTTGATCGTTTCAGGCTCACCGCCCCAGCGCCAGTCGTTGTCGGTCAGGTTGGGAAAGCCATAGGCGCCCTTGGCATCGGACCCATGGCAAACCGAGCAGTTGGAGGCGAACAGGCGGCTGCCCATCTTCAGTGCCTGCGGATCCTTGGCCACTTCTTCCACGGGCATGGCGGCGTACTTGGCGAAGATCGGGCCGAACTTGGCGTCAGCCTTGTCCATCTCCTTCTGCCATTCGTTGACACCGGTCCAGCCATCCTCGTAGCCGGGCAGGATGCCTTTCCAGTTGCCAAGGCCCGGATACAGCACAAGGTAGCCTGCGCTGAAGACCAGGGTGCCGACGAACAACCAGAACCACCACTTGGGCAGCGGATTGTCGTATTCCTCGATGCCATCGAAGCTGTGCCCCATGGTCTGGTCGGTCGTGCTGTTGCTCTGGCCCTTGCGGGTGCCGAGCAACAGCCAGGTCAGGCCGATCAGGCTGCCGATGGTCAGTACGCTGATGTAGGTACTCCAGAAGGCGGTCATTGTGCTTTGCTCCTCGCAGCTGCACGGGTTTCAGGTGCCTGCTCGACAGAAGGCAGGCGGTCGTCGTCGAAGGGCAGCAGGCGCGCTTCGGCGAAGTCCCGGTCGCGGCGCCGGTTGAATACCCACAGGCTCAAGCCGATGAAGGCGATCAACACCACCAGGGTGCCCAGGCCGCGGATCATGCCGATGTCCATTTCCATCGCATTCACCTCTTGTTCTTGATCGAAGTGCCCAGCACCTGCAGGTAGGCAACCAGGGCGTCCATCTCGGTCTTGTTCTTGACCGCCTCGCGCGCGCCGGCAATGTCTTCGTCGGTGTAGGGCACGCCCAGGGTGCGCAGCACGCGCATCTTGGTGTCGGTGTGGCTGTTGTCGACCTGGTCGGCCACCAGCCACGGATACGACGGCATCTTCGACTCCGGTACCACGTTGCGCGGGTTGTACAGGTGCGCCCGGTGCCAGTCGTCCGAATAGCGCCCGCCGACCCGCGCCAGGTCTGGCCCGGTGCGCTTGGAGCCCCACAGGAACGGGTGGTCCCACACGCTTTCACCGGCAACCGAATAATGGCCATAGCGCTCGGTCTCGGCGCGGAACGGGCGGATCATCTGCGAGTGGCAGCCCACGCAGCCTTCGCGGATGTAGATGTCACGGCCTTCGAGCTGCAGCGCGGTGTAGGGCTTCATGCCCTCGACCGGCGTATTGGCTACGTCCTGGAAGAACAACGGGACGATCTGGGTAAGGCCGCCGATGCTGACGGCGAAGACCATCAGCAAGGCCAGCAGGCCGACGTTTTTCTCGATGACTTCATGTTTCATCAGGCAGGTCTCCTCAAGCCAGCTGGGCGTTCGCAGGGACGGTATCCAGCGCTGGCGAACGCACCGTGCGCCAGGTGTTCCAGGCCATCAGGAACATGCCGCTGAGGAAGATCGCGCCACCGACGAAGCGCACGACGAAGCCTGGGTGGCTGGCCACCAGGGTTTCGACGAACGAGTAGGTGAGCGTGCCGTCGCTGTTGACAGCGCGCCACATCAGGCCCTGGGCGATGCCGTTGACCCACATCGAAGCGATGTAGAGCACGGTGCCGATGGTGGCCAGCCAGAAGTGCGCGTTGATCAGCCCGATGCTGTACATGCGCTCTTTGCCGAAGACCTTGGGGATGGTGTGGTACAGGGCGCCGATGGAGATCATCGCTACCCAGCCCAGGGCGCCGGCATGCACGTGGCCGATGGTCCAGTCGGTATAGTGGGACAGTGCGTTGACAGTCTTGATGGCCATCATCGGGCCTTCGAAGGTGGACATCCCGTAGAACGCCAGCGACACCACCAGGAAGCGCAGGATGGGGTCGCTGCGCAGTTTGTGCCAGGCGCCGGACAGGGTCATCATGCCGTTGATCATGCCGCCCCAGCTTGGAGCCAGCAGCACCAGCGACATCACCATGCCCAGCGATTGGGCCCAGTCGGGCAGGGCGGTGTAGTGCAGGTGGTGAGGGCCTGCCCAGATGTACAGGGTGATCAGCGCCCAGAAGTGCACGATCGACAGGCGATAGGAGTACACCGGGCGTTCGGCTTGTTTGGGCACGTAGTAGTACATCATGCCCAGGAAGCCTGCGGTCAGGAAGAAGCCCACGGCGTTGTGGCCGTACCACCACTGCACCATGGCATCGGTGGCCCCGGCGTAGACCGAGTAGGACTTGGTCAGGCTGACAGGCAGCTCCAGGTTGTTGACGATGTGCAGCATCGCCACGGTCAGGATGAAACCGCCGAAGAACCAGTTGCCCACATAGATGTGCTTGGTGTTGCGTTTGATCAGGGTGCCGAAGAACACCACGGCATACGCCACCCACACGATGGTGATCAGGATATCGATCGGCCATTCCAGTTCGGCGTATTCCTTGGAGCTGGTGTAACCCAGCGGCAGGCTGATGGCAGCCAGCAGAATCACCAGTTGCCAGCCCCAGAAGGTGAACGCGGCCAGGCGTGGCGCGAACAGGGTGGTCTGGCAGGTGCGTTGCACCGAATAATAGGAGGTGGCGAACAGCGCACAGCCGCCAAACGCGAAAATCACCGCATTGGTATGCAGTGGGCGCAGGCGGCCGAAGCTGGTCCAGGGGAGATCGAGGTTCAGGAAAGGCCAGGCAAGCTGGGCGGCGATGAAGACGCCGAGCCCCATCCCGACGATTCCCCACACCACCGTCATGATGGCGAATTGGCGGACCACCTTGTAGTTATAGGCGGTACTGCTGGTTGTGTTCATGTATGGGTTCCCATCCACGGTTATTGGCAGGCTATAGAGCGAGGCAAGCATGAGTAATGGGCAAAATGCCTGCATTGACGGGGATCAATGGGCCAAGGTCGGAAATGTCCCAGGCTTGCGCTGCACACCTGAACACGGGGTGTACGGTGAGCCGTATCGGACCTGCCTGATCCTTGCCCATGGCGCCGGGGCGCCGATGGACAGCGGGTTCATGGAGCAAATGGCGCAAAGGCTTGCAGAACGTGGCGTAGCCGTGGTGCGCTTCGAGTTCCCGTACATGGCCCAGCGTCGGCACGGCGGCAGTAAAAGGCCACCCAATCCGCAGCCTGCCTTGCTGCAGTGCTGGCGTGAGGTGTATCAACAGGTGCGACCATTGGTCGCGGGCAAATTGGCGATCGGTGGCAAGTCGATGGGCGGGCGCATGGCCAGCCTGGTGGCTGACGAGCTGGGAGCCGATGCACTGGTGTGCCTGGGCTATCCGTTCTATGCAGCAGGCAAGCCGGAAAAACCACGGGTCGAACACCTGGCCGGGTTGCAGACCCCGACCTTGGTCGTACAGGGTGAGCGCGATGCCTTGGGCAATCGGGAGGCGGTCGAGCGGTACACCTTGTCACCTGCGATCGAGGTGCAGTGGCTGGCGACGGGCGATCATGACCTAAAGCCCCTGAAGGCTTCCGGGTTCAGTCATGAACAGCACCTGCAGGCAGCGGCCGACAAGGTGGCGCGCTTTCTGAATGGGCAATGACGGTGCGCGGTGAGCGGGCCCGCGTTCATCAAGGGTGGCGGCCGAGTGAAGGTACTCGGCCTGCGGCAGGCTTAGTCGCGGTACTCGCAGAGGTAGGCCGTTTCGACCTTGACTTGCAGCTGGAACTTGCTGTCGGCCGGCACGTTGAACTGGGTACCAGCAGCGAAGGTTTCCCAGGCGTCGCTGCCTGGCAGCTTCACGATCAGCGCGCCCGAGACCACGTGCATGATTTCACGCTTGGCCGTGCCGAACTCGTATTCACCAGGGGCCATCACACCGACGGTGGCCGGGCCTTCTTCGCCAGTGAAAGCGATCGACTTGACGGTGCCGTTGAAGTACTCGTTGACCTTGAACATGGGCGACTCCAGTAACAGAAGAGGGCAAAAAGGCTGGCCAGTATGCCCAAGGCCACTGGCGCCGTCATCCGCTTTGAAAGGCGCCGCCCGTCAACCGCTCGGCAGGCTCAACGGCAGCAGGCGCGCGGTGTTGCGCGCGTCTTCCAAGGCCCGGTGCTGCTGGCCGCAAAAGTGCATGCCGGCCATGTGCAGGGCACTGTTGAGCCCGGTGGGACGCTGCAGGTGACGGGCCTTGGCAAAACGCTGCTTGAGGTTGATGTGGGGCAGTGCCCGCAGCGCGCTGTCCAGGCCATGCTGCCGCCATTCCTGGAGCAATTGCACACGGTCGTAGTCGCCCCAGCTCACCCAGGCCTGCAACTGCGCCTGATGGTGCGCCAGCCACCGTTCGAAACTGGGCCACACCTCGGTAAAGGGGGCGGCCGAGTCCACGTTCGTCTGGCTGATGTGGGTCAGCTCGCGGCAGAACGGCGTCAGCTGAGGCCGCCTGCGTGGCCGCACGAAACGCTGGAAATGGTCGACCTCGCGGCCTTCGCCAGTCACCAGGCTCGCGCCGATTTCAATCACTTCCATGTCTGCGACCGGCCATCCGCCGTCGTCTGTCGTCGCTTCCAGGTCGATCACCAACCAATGGCCCATGTCAGGCTCCCTTCCAAATCTTGCTTGAGCGTAGCCAAAGTCCTGCCACCCGACACCCCTGGCATTTTGCCGCCTGCTTTGGCATAAAGAGCGCGGCCCGGCGGTTGTGCCCGGTCGGGAAAGCGCCTAGCGTAAGCGGATTCCGTTCTTGCATGTGATGAGTGTTCGTTTTGACCCTAGCGCCCGGCCTCAAGGTCCTGTCCGCACTGTTTATTTCTGCCGCCTGCTGGCTGGCGCCGTCGGCACGGGCCGTGGAACGGGTGGAGGTCAGGGTTGGGGCTGCTCATTTCCCGCCGTACACCGTGCGTCCCGAGCAAGGGGCGGGCACTGGCCTGCTGGCGCAGTTGATCGACGCGCTGAACCTGTCGCAACCCCGTTATCGCTTTGTGCTGGTGCCCACCTCGGTGCAACGACGCTTTGGCGACCTGCTGCAAGGCCGCACCGACATGGCGGTGTTCGAGAACCCGCACTGGGGTTGGGCACAGGTGCCGCACGAGGCGGTGGACATGGGCCTTGAAGATGCCGAAGTGTTCGTGGGGCGTACCAGCAGCCTGGCCGACCCGCACTATGTGGATGACCTGCAGGGCAAGCGCCTGGCCATGTTCAACGGCTACCACTATGCCTTTGCAGGGTTCAATCCCGACCCCACCTACCTGCGCAAAGCCTTCAACGCTACCTTGACCTACTCCCACGACAGCAACCTGCTGATGGTGCAGGCCGGTCGCGCCGACATCGCGCTGGTGACGCGCTCGTACCTCACCGACTTTCTGGCCCGTAACCCCTCTAGTCAGGGCCGGCTGGCGGCATCGGGGCGTATCGATCAGGTCTACCACCACTATGCCGTGCTGCGTGCAGGTGGGCCGTTGTCAGCCACTGCTTTCACCGGGTTGCTGCAGGCGCTGCGCGAGAAGGGCGAGCTGGCGCGCATTTTCGAACCCTATGGCATCACGGTCACTGCCGGGCGCCCGTAGCCCCGTCAACGGCAGCGGCTAAATCCGGGGGAGCTGGCATCGTCTTGCAGAGTGAGCCTTTCTTTCACGTCACCGAGTATCACCCATGCCCTCAGATGCCGCCTTGCAGACAACCCACACGCCACGCTGGCGCAGCCTGAGCGCCGAGCAGCGCGACGGTTTGCTGTGCCTGTCGCTCGAAGCGCGACCCTTGATCACGTTGCAGGTGCACACCCACGGCACTCCAGTGGTGCAGGTGGAATACGTCTGCTCGCAGCGGCCCTACCAGGCGCTGTGGGCGGCGTGCTACTGGCTGTTGTCCCAGCACGTCACCTGCCAGACGTTGACCTGGCAGCTGCATGAAGTACCCGCCCAGGCGTTGGCCTCTGGCTTGTTGGTGAGCAGCGAGCAACCAGGGCAGTACTTGTGCGAGCGGGCTTTGTTCTGGCAGTTGCCTCAGCCGTGGCTGGGTGATGCGCAGGCCGCGGTGTACCCGCAACAGATGCGCATCACCGCTGGTAAACGACACCCGCTGCGAGCGCCCAAGCCGCGAGGCGAAGTGTACCGGCGCTTCGATGCGCGGCTTGGCAGCTGGGTATCGCTGCGCACCCTGGACATCGAGCACGACCTTGAGCGCTTCAACCGCTGGCAGAACGAGCCGCGGGTAGAGGCGTTCTGGCAGGAAGGGGGTAGCCTGGCGCAGCACCGCGAGTACTTGGCCAAGCTCGAAGCGGACCCCCATACCCTCACGCTGATCGGCTGCTTCGATGACCAGCCGTTTGCCTACTTCGAGGCCTATTGGGCCAAGGAAGACCGCATCGCCCCGTTCTACCAGGCCGACGATTATGACCGTGGCATCCACATGCTGGTGGGCGAACAACAGCACCGCGGCCCCCATAAGGTCGCCAGCTGGCTCTGCGCGCTGGTGCACTACCTGTTCCTGGACGACCCGCGCACCCAGCGCGTTGTCGCCGAGCCGCGTGCCGACAATGCGCGGATGATCGGCTACATGCAGGACCAGTGCTTTCATTGTGACAAGGAGTTCGACTTCCCCCACAAGCGGGCGGCGCTGATGATTCTGGGGCGGGAGCGGTTTTTTGATCGTTGTGCTCTGGTTTGAGTGTGGTACTGAAGGCGGTCAAACCCCTACCTGGTCTCGCACTTGAAACCAGTGATTTTGCGGATGCGCCCCGGCAAGGCCGCTCCCGGCATTTAGCTATAATGCTCACATCTCTGGGGCTGCTGCGCAGCCCATCGCGGCACTAGGCCGCTCCTACCGTGATCGTGGTATGGCCGAAGTAGCGCGATTGCGGGAGCAACTGCCTTTGACCGCATCTGAGGGCCAGCGAACCCCCGTGTGGGAGATTCTATGGTTTTCAGCAAGCCAGTTTCCCCTTTCTGGTGACATATTCGTCCTGATTTCTCATCAGGGCGAACGCCACCCGCGCAAGTT
>NZ_VEJQ01000249.1:0-251 GCF_007680745.1 Pseudomonas sp. DE0010 | reverse complement strand
AGGATCGTGGGCCACGCCCATGGGGGTCTTGGCGCCCTGGATCGGGAAGACCTTCTCGACCTGCTCGGTCTTGGCGTCGATCACCGCGGCTTCGTTGGTCTTGAGGCTGACGGCGTAGAGCTTGTGCACCGCCGGGTCCAGGTGCATGCCGACCACGGCGAACTGCTCGCCGCGCACGCCCGATTCGATGGCGATGTGCTTGCGCACGGCCGGGGTCTTGGCGTCGAAGCTGACGATGTCCGGGGTCATGG
>NZ_VEJQ01000248.1:0-251 GCF_007680745.1 Pseudomonas sp. DE0010 | reverse complement strand
TGCGAGGCCATCAAACAGACCATCGATGACGACCCGGATCTGCGCGGGCGGCGCGACCTGATCACATCCATCAAAGGTCTGGGCGACACCACGGCAGCCTTGCTGCTTGCCGAGCTGGGCGACCCGCTGAAGTACAAAAGCCCTGCTTCGATCGTTGCATTTGCTGGGCTGAATCCGACGGTTCACCAATCAGGAGAAAAGGTTGGTCAGACGGCCATCTCGCGTGTGGGATCTTCCAGGCTGAGGGCGGG
>NZ_VEJQ01000247.1:0-252 GCF_007680745.1 Pseudomonas sp. DE0010 | reverse complement strand
ATCCACCGGCGTCAGCTCGCGCAGTTGCGGGCCGAGCCAGGCCATGACCCGATCCTTGGCCGCATCCATGCCGGCATCCAGATAGATGCCGCCGATCAGGGCTTCCATGGCATCGGCAAGAATAGATTCGCGACGGAAGCCGCCGCTCTTCAGCTCACCGGACCCCAGGCGCAGGTAGTCACCCAGCTCGAAGCTGCGCGCCAGCAAGGCCAGGGTCTCGCCTTTCACCAGCTTGGCGCGCAGGCGGGACAG
>NZ_VEJQ01000246.1:0-253 GCF_007680745.1 Pseudomonas sp. DE0010 | reverse complement strand
AAGATGGCTACGGCCATTCCGATGATGTAGCCACCTACAAGATTCGCAACGACCGTCCCAGGCGGGAGCGACGGGAACCAGGCATTTAGCTTCAAGCCCAGTATCCAACGGAGCCAGGCACCCAAGGTCGCACCGAGTGCGATGGCTATGAGCGGCTTCAGCATGGAACGTCTCCCAAGGGGAATGGAAGACTAGGGGCCGGGGAGGGATATGGTCGGTGCATAGCGCTGTCCTCGAAAAAGACAGGGCGCAC
>NZ_VEJQ01000245.1:0-254 GCF_007680745.1 Pseudomonas sp. DE0010 | reverse complement strand
CGATCGCCAGGGTCAGACCCTGGATGACCTCCTGCTCCGGCATCTGCCCCTGGGCCAGGCGCATGCGGATGCGCCAGAGGGTGGTGAAGCCGGCGACGCGCAGCAGGGCGACGCCGACCAGAAAGCTCAGCAACAGCAGGGCGAAGGTGGCGAGCACGCCGATTTCGCTGCCGATCTTGATGAGTACGGCCAGTTCCACAAAGGGGAACAGCAAGAAGAGTAAGGCGGTCACGCGCATCTCGGATCCTTCACGG
>NZ_VEJQ01000244.1:0-254 GCF_007680745.1 Pseudomonas sp. DE0010 | reverse complement strand
AGAAGGGGCCCGAGCTTTCGTCCAGGGACTTATGGCCCCATTGACCACTGTGAATGTCCAGTAGGTCGCAACCGATCAAGACGCAAGCCTCACCGGCGGCGACGCCGGGAAAGACGCCATCGCGCTTGGGGACCAGCTTCACGACCTGCCACAGCACGTTGTCGACCAGGTGATGATCGATGACCGTGCGGGTGCAGTTGTCGGTTTCGCCGTCGGCGGTGAGTTCGGCGATCAGCGCATCGCGCGTGGGATGA
>NZ_VEJQ01000243.1:0-255 GCF_007680745.1 Pseudomonas sp. DE0010 | reverse complement strand
GTGCGGGTGGCCTTCAGCCTCACCACGCTGGACGACGAACTCAAGCGCATCCTCGAACCCCGCACCGCGGCGCCCCAGGCCCGACTGCGGGCCATGCGCACCCTGCACGAGCACGGCGTGCCGGTGAGCGCCCTGCTGGCACCGATGCTTCCCATGATCAACGACCATGAACTCGAAGCCCTGCTGGAGGCGGCCCGCGATCACGGCGCCCGCTCGGCCGGCTATACGCTGTTGCGACTGCCGCTGGAGATCGTC
>NZ_VEJQ01000242.1:0-255 GCF_007680745.1 Pseudomonas sp. DE0010 | reverse complement strand
GCTGCTTATCCGTCGAGGATCCACACCCGGCGACGCCATGGGCGAAATTGGCGCATTGCAGTTTGCCGCGCTGCGGACCGTCGCTGGCGGCGGCCCGGATCATGGCGAGGTAACGCTCACGGGTCGGACGACTGCGTTCCACCAACCGCTGTGTGACTTCGAGGACGCGAGGATGCATGGTTTCGATTCTCCACCGGGCTAAATTTGTTGTTATTTAAAACATTCACAGCCAAATTGGCGCTATTATTCCGCTTA
>NZ_VEJQ01000241.1:0-255 GCF_007680745.1 Pseudomonas sp. DE0010 | reverse complement strand
GCTCGTCGAGCAACAGCAGCCGTGGGCGACCATAGAGTCCGCGGGCGATGGCGACCCGCTGGGCCATGCCGCCGGAGAGTTGCTTGGGCAGCAAGGCGCCCTGCCCCTCCAGCCCGACGTCACTGAGCAACTGCGCCGTCCAGGCACGATCGAAGCGCGCGCCGTCGGCGAAACCGACGTTGGCGGCCACGTCCAGCCAGGGCATCAGCCGCGGCTCCTGGAACACCACGCCGACGCCCTGGCTGGCGGCGGCCA
>NZ_VEJQ01000240.1:0-256 GCF_007680745.1 Pseudomonas sp. DE0010 | reverse complement strand
CGGGATGCACTGGTACGACTGGGATTCCAAGCGGGTGATCAGCAGCTGGAGCGGTAGCGTGGAGGTGAGCAGATACGCCACCTACCACGTCTATCGCTAGGCCTGCGCCCGCGCCAAGGCCGGGTCATGGCGCCCCGGCCTTGGCCGTCGCGGTGGCTGCTGGTCGAGTACCCAGGCAGTCCGCCGCCAACGCTCGTCAAAACCGCTCTTTGGATGGATGGCGATGGGGGCCCGGCTGATCACACTCAGCACGGGC
>NZ_VEJQ01000023.1:0-79037 GCF_007680745.1 Pseudomonas sp. DE0010 | reverse complement strand
CGCCGATGGTAGTGTGGGGTTTCCCCATGTGAGAGTAGGTCATCGTCAAGATTCATTTCGCAAAACCCCTATCTGCGTATGCAGGTAGGGGTTTTGTCTTTGGGCTGAAAAAACTTACGTATCAGCGTTGGTGTCGTCAAACGAGCAACCGCCATTGAGCAGCAGGTGTAAGCACGCGACTGCTATGCCTTGGAGCATTAAATACCCCGCACCAACGCTTCCACACCTTGCTACGGCCTCGCCGCCCTTGACCCGCGCCGTGATATCGTTCCTCCTCAAGTCAACGCGCCCCAAAGAGACCTGCCGATGTCCAGTACCCACCTCCTGCCTGGCTTCATGATCGTCCATGGCAATCGTCCCGACGACCTGCGCAGCCTGGTGGTGAGCTGGATGCGCCGTTACCCCCTGGCGCCTCTAGAGAACGAAATCGCGCTGGTTCAGAGCAATGGTATCGCCCAATGGCTCAAGCTCGCCTTGGCCGAAGACCCCCTTGAAGATGACCAGGGCGGTTGTGGCATTGCCGCTGCCATCGAGATGCAGCTCCCGGGTAGTTTCATGTGGCAGTTGTACCGCACCGTGTTGGGCCGCGATCAGATACCGGAAGTGTCGCTGCTCGACAAGGCACCGCTCACCTGGCGCCTGATGCGCCTATTACCCGAACTGGTCGAGCGGCCGCACTTCGAGCCGTTGCGGCGTTTTCTCACTGACGACAGCGATCTGCGCAAACGCTATCAGCTCGCCGAGCGCCTGGCCGACCTGTTCGACCAATATCAGGTCTACCGCGCCGACTGGTTGAAAGAGTGGGCCGCAGGACGACATGTGCTCAATACTGCCCGCAGCGAACGCAAGCCATTGCCTGTGGATAACTGCTGGCAGGCAGAACTGTGGCGCGCCTTGTTGGAGGACGTAGGCGAGGAGGGCATGGCCCAAAGCCGTGCCGGTGTCCACCAGCGGTTCATGGCCTGTATCGACGACCTGAAGCAGGCCCCGGCAAACCTGCCTGCGCGGGTCATCGTGTTCGGTATCTCCTCGCTGCCGGCCCAGACGCTCGAAGCGCTGGCCGGTCTCGCCCGTTTCAGCCAGGTGCTATTATGCGTGCACAATCCTTGTCGCCATCACTGGGCCGATATCGTGGCCGACAAGGACTTGCTGCGGCACCAGTACAAGCGTCAGCAACGCCGGCCCGGCATGCCATTGGAACTCGATGACCAGTCACTGCACCAACACGCGCATCCCCTGTTGGCAGCCTGGGGCAAGCAAGGCCGCGACTACATCAATCTGCTCGACAGCTACGACGACCCAGGAAGTTACCGGGGTGTCTTCAGCGATGGACGCATCGACCTGTTCACCGAAGGCTCACCCGTAACGCTGCTCAACCAGCTACAGGACGACATCCTTCAATTGCGCCCGCTGGCCGAATCCCGTGAGCAGTGGCCGCCGGTCAACGCACGCCGCGACCGTTCGGTGCGCTTTCACGTTGCGCACAGCCCGCAACGGGAAGTCGAGATTCTCCACGATCAGTTGTTGGCTCGCTTCAGCGCAGATCCCACACTGCGTCCGCGCGACGTGATCGTCATGTTGCCCGATGTCGATAGCTACGCACCGCACATTCGGGCCGTCTTCGGCCAGGTGCAGCGTAAAGACTCTCGCTACATCCCTTTTACCTTGACCGACCAAGGCCAGCGTGGCCGCGAGCCGCTGCTGATCGCCTTGGAGCACCTGCTCAAACTTCCCGAAAGCCGCTTTGCCGTCAGCGAAGTGCTGGACCTGCTGGACGTGCCGGCAGTACGGGCTCGGTTCGGCATTCGCGAAGGCGACTTGCCCACCCTACACCGCTGGATCGAAGGGGCCGGCATTCGCTGGGGGCTCAATGCCGAGCAACGGGCCAGCCTGGGCTTGCCGGAAGGGCTCGAGCAGAACTCCTGGCGCTTTGGTTTGCGGCGGATGTTGCTGGGGTATGCCGTGGGTGTGGGTGATGCCTGCGATGGCATCGAGCCTTATGACGAGATAGGCGGGCTGGACGCTGCGCTGATTGGCCCGCTTGTCGCGTTGCTCGATGCGCTGGAAGTGGCGTGCCAAACCTTGTCATCCCCGGCCAACGCCGGCGAGTGGAGCGAACGCCTCAATGCCTTGCTGCACGTCTTCTTCCTGGCCGAGGATGAGCAGGATGAGTTCTTGCTGATCCAGTTGCAGGATCTGCGCGAATCGTGGCTGGATGTCTGCGAAACCGTGGACCTGCAAGATCCACTGCCCCTTACGGTGGTGCGCGAGGCCTGGTTGTCGGGCCTGGATCAAGGCAAATTGTCCCAGCGCTTTCTGGCAGGCTCGGTGAACTTCTGTACCCTCATGCCCATGCGGGCCATCCCGTTTCGCGTGGTCTGCCTGCTGGGCATGAACGACGGTGACTATCCTCGCGCGCAGCCACCGCTGGATTTCGACCTGATGGCCACCGACTATCGCCCAGGTGATCGTTCGCGTCGGGAAGATGATCGCTACCTGTTGCTCGAAGCCGTATTGTCGGCCCAGGACCAGCTCTACGTGAGCTGGGTGGGCCGCAGTATCCGCGACAACAGCGAGCGTCCTGCCTCGGTACTGATCGGCCAGCTTCGCGATCACATCGCTGCGGGATGGCAACTGGCCGATGCGCAAGCCGACACCAAACACGATCCGGGCCAGCAACTGCTTCACGCCCTGACCCAGGAACACCCGTTGCAGCCGTTCAGCCTGCGCTATTTCGAACAAGGCAGCGTGCTGTTCAGTTACGCGCACGAGTGGCAAGTGCTACACCAGGCCCACAGCGACGACCCTCACGACCTGTCCGAGCTGACGCCCTATCAGGATGATGAGCCGCTGACATTGAACCAGCTGGCCGATTTTCTCAGGCACCCCGTGCGGCACTTCTTCAGTCAGCGGCTCAAGGTCTACTTCGAAGCGCTCGAAGCGCCCACGCCGGACGAAGAGCCTTTCGTGCTCGACGCCTTGCAACGTTATGGCGCAAGTGAAGCATTACTCAGCGCAGCCTTGAGCGCACCCGAGGATGCCCCGCGTGCCCTGCATCAGCAAGCACGCCGCCTGCAGGCCCAGGGCCTGTTGCCCTTGGCCGGCTTTGGCGAGCTCTTGCAGCACGACCTCATCGAGCCGCTGCCTGACTTGCTGCAACGCCATGGGCAGTTGCTCGAACGCTGGCCGCGGCAGGTTGAGGGCGCACTGCCGGTGCATTTCGAGCACGGTCCTCATCGGCTGGAGGGCTGGCTGGGCCGCGTGTTCCAAGGCGATGACCAGAGCGTGCTGAGCATCACCACGGTCCCCAACACCATCAGTGCAGGGCGCAACAGCCTCAAATGGCATCGCCTCATCGCGCCATGGGTGACACACCTTGCCGCCTGCGCCGCAGGTTATGCCTATCACACTGCGCTGGTAGCCAGTGACGTGACCCTGCTACTGGCGCCAGTCGGCCAGCAAGCGGCAGCCCAGCTGTTGGGAGAACTGCTGGTGGCACGCCAGGCGGGCATGTGTGCACCGCTGCCAGTGGCGCCAAAGACGGCATTCGCCTGGCTCGCCCAGGACGAGCCGGACAAAGCCATGGCTGCCGCTGCCCGTGCTTACGAAGGCGACGAACGCACCAGTGCCGGCGAGCGCGGTGAAAGCGTTGCCCTGGCCCGGCAGTTCCGCGATTTCGCCGCGCTCACGGCCGACGAAACCTTCGAGGGATGGTGCGAGGCCTTGTACCGCCCCCTGTTCGACGCCCCCTGGCAAACCCTGGGCAATCCGGAGAAAAACGCATGACCCAGGCTCGGCCATTGGCCCTGAATTTCCCCTTGCACGGCAGTCAGCTGATCGAAGCCAGCGCGGGAACCGGCAAGACATTCACCATTTCGGCCTTGTACCTGCGCCTTATCCTCGGCCATGGTGGCGAGCAGGGTTTCGAACGGGAGCTGCTGCCGCCGCAGATTCTGGTGGTCACGTTCACCGACGCTGCCACCAAGGAGTTGCGCGAGCGTATCCGGACTCGGCTGGCCGAGGCGGCGCGGTTTTTCCGCGGCGAACTCCAAGCAGTCGACCCGTTGCTGGCGCAACTGCGTGACGATTATCCAGAGCACGCTTGGCCAAGCAGCGCCGCCCGGCTGGAAACGGCTGTGCAGTGGATGGACGAGGCTGCCGTATCGACCATTCACGGCTGGTGCCAGCGCATGCTGCGTGAACACGCATTCGATAGCGGCAGCCTGTTCACCCAGACCCTGGAAACCGACCACAGCGAACTGCTGGGGCAGGTAGTGCGCGATTACTGGCGACGTTTCTGCTACGGCATGCAAAGCCAGGCCCTGGCTTGGGTACGCAGCCATTGGGTCAGCCCTGCTGCGCTCTTGCCCCGCATTCGCCCGTTGTTTGGCAGGGTGCGTGCTGCCCACCAAGGGCCTGAGCCCGAGGCATTGATTCTTGAGGCGTTGCAGGCCCGCGACGAGCAGTTGGCCCGGCTCAAGAAGCCCTGGGCTGCCTGGGCACCGGAGCTGCGACAGCTCTGTCGCGACGCCGTGGCCGCCAAGCAGGTGGATGGCAGGAAGATGCAGGCCCGCTATTTCGAGCCCTGGTTCGACAAGTTGTGCCTGTGGTGCAGCGACGAGCAGTGCGTAGAACTTGACCTGGGCACGGGCTTCACCCGTTTGACCCCTGCGGGCCTGGCCGAGGCCTGGAAAGTCGGCGAGCCGCCAGCGCACCCTGCACTCGATGCCATGCAAACACTGCAACAGGACCTGCAGGGCCTGGCCAGCCCGGATGCAGCGCTGCTTGAGCATGCCGCCAGTTGGGTTTCGGCGCAGTTCGAAGTGGAGAAGCGGCGCCGCGCGGAAATGGGCTTTGATGACATGCTCCTGCGGTTGCAGCAGGCACTGCATAGCGAGGCAGGCGAGCGTCTGGCCGGATTGATCCGCGAGCAGTTCCCGGTGGCGATGATCGATGAATTCCAGGACACCGATCCGGTCCAGTACGGCATCTTCGAACGCATCTACCGCATCGGCGAGAACCACGGCGACACCGGCCTGTTCATGATCGGCGACCCCAAGCAGGCGATCTACGCCTTCCGCGGTGCCGATATCTACACCTACCTCGCTGCCCGGCGCGCGACTCAAGGGCGCTTGCACAGCCTGGACACCAACTACCGCTCCAGCGAAGGCATGGTCGCAGCGGTCAACCAGGTGTTCCAGCAGGCCGAGGCGCGTTCCGGCGGGCGGGGCGCCTTCCTCTTTCGGGAGGCGCACGACAACCCTCTGCCCTTCGTTGCCGTGCGCGCCCAGGGCCGCAGCGAGCAACTGATGCTCCAGGGGCAACCCTGCGCCGCACTCCAGTGCTGGCAGCTCCCAAGCGACGAGCCGGTTTCGGTGGGCGTTTACCGGCAGCAGATGGCCGCCAGTTGCGCGAGCCACATCGTGGGCCTGCTCAACGCCAGTCAACTCGGCGCGGCAGGCTTTGCGCACGCCAATGGCCAATTGCGCCCGTGCCTGCCTTCGGACATCGCCATCCTGGTGCGCGATGGCCACGATGCGCAACGCATCCGCGCGGAGCTCGCTGCCCGAGGCGTGCGCAGCGTCTACCTCTCCGACAAGGACTCGGTGTTCGCCGCCCAGGAAGCCCATGACCTGCTGGCCTGGCTCAAAGCCTGCGCAGAGCCGGACTCCGAGCGCCTGCTCAAGGCGGCGTTGGCCAGCTTGACGCTCGACCTGTCGCTGCCGGCGCTTGATCGCCTGAACCAGGACGAACGGGTGTGGGAAAGCTGGGTGATGCGGTTTCGCGCCTACCGCGACACGTGGCAGCGCCAAGGCGTGCTGCCCATGCTGCGCCAGTTGCTGCATGACTTCGAACTGCCGCGAACGCTCATTCGCCGCACGGACGGCGAGCGCGTGCTCACCAACCTGTTGCACTTGGCCGAGTTGCTCCAGCAGGCCGCAGGCGAGCTGGACGGTGAACAGGCGCTGATCCGGCACCTGGCCGATCACCTGGCCAGTTCAGGCCAGGCTGGCGAGGAGCAGATCCTGCGCCTGGAGAGTGACGAGCAACTGGTCAAGGTGGTGACCATCCACAAGTCCAAGGGCCTGGAATACCCGTTGGTGTATCTCCCGTTCATCTGCTCCAGCAAACCGGTGGACGGCAGCCGCCTGCCGCTCGCCTGGCACGACAGCCAAGGCAATGCGCACCTGACCCTGACGCCGGACGCTACGCAGATCGAGCGCGCCGATGACGAACGCTTGGCCGAAGACTTGCGCCTTTTGTATGTGGCGCTTACCCGTGCCCAGCACGCCTGCTGGCTGGGGGTGGCCGACCTCAAGCGCGGGAATCACAAGCGCTCGAACCTGCATCGCTCGGCGCTCGGCTACCTGCTGGGCGGCGGCGCTGAGCTTGCCGACTCCAAGCAACTGGCAGACTGGTTGCAAGCACTGGCCGAGACCAGCGCGCACATTACCTGCCCAGGGCTTCCGGAGGCGGACCGGGCGCCCTACCACACACCGCAGTTGCATCATCAGCTGGTTCCAGCCCGTATGCCCCGCCGCGCGGCGGCCGAACAGTGGTGGATCGCCTCTTACAGCGCCCTGCGGATCGGCGAACAGGCGCTGGGCGTCGACAGTTCCCTGGCGCAACAACTGCTCGATGATGAGCGCGTCGATACCCAGGTTCTGCGCGAGGTCCCGGCCGATAGCGGAGACATCCACCGTTTCCCGCGCGGTCCCAACCCCGGCACGTTCCTCCACGGTTTGCTGGAGTGGGCCGGGCGCGAAGGCTTTGCCCAGGTGCGCGACAACCCGCAAGCGCTGGCCCGTACCGTGGGCCAGCGCTGTAACCGGCGCGGCTGGGAGGGCTGGATACCGACGCTGACCCAGTGGCTCACAAGCCTGCTCGACACACCGATGCCAGTGGCGCAAAACGGCCTCACCGTGACCCTCAGCCAGCTCACTCGCTATCAGGTCGAGATGGAGTTCTGGTTTGCCAGTCATCAGGTCGATGCCCAGCAGCTCGACCGCCTGGTGGCCCACTACACCCATCCAGGGCTACTGCGCCCAGCCGCGCAGCCGACGCTGCTCAACGGCATGTTCAAGGGCTTCATCGACCTGGCGTTCGAGCTGGAGGGGCGCTACTAC
The DNA here is from genome assembly GCF_007680745.1 of Pseudomonas sp. DE0010. Taxonomy (NCBI): domain Bacteria; kingdom Pseudomonadati; phylum Pseudomonadota; class Gammaproteobacteria; order Pseudomonadales; family Pseudomonadaceae; genus Pseudomonas; species Pseudomonas sp. DE0010. Next base: position 71,910 of record NZ_VEJQ01000023.1, on the reverse strand, counting down.
GTGACCGATTACAAGTCCAACTGGTTGGGCCCGGACATCCAGGCGTATGACCCTGCCGCGATGCAGCGAGCCATCCTCGAGCATCGTTACGACCTGCAGTACGTGCTGTACCTGTTGGCCCTGCACCGACAGCTGCGCGCCCGCCTGCCGGACTATGACTACGACCTTCATGTGGGCGGGGCCCTTTTCATTTTCCTGCGAGGGGCCAACAGCAGCGGGCATGGCATTTATCACGCCAAGCCCCCGCGCGAGCTGATCGAAACCCTCGATGTGTTGTTTCGCGGCGAGCACGCGCCTGCTGCGCATGACCTGTTTGCCGGAGACGCCCCATGAGCCGAAGCCTCCTCGACCTGCTGCCCACCCCCCTGCAAGCCGAGCACCTACTGGCCCTGGCCCCTCAACACCGCAGCAGTGACCTGCTGCAACTGCTCGATCGCTGGGTCGAACGCGGCTGGTTGCGGGCGCTGGACCGTGCTTTCGTGTCATTTCTGGAGACGCTTGCGCCGGGCAGCGACCCGCTGTTGCTGTTGGCCGCCGCCCTTGCCAGCCATCAACTGGGGCATGGGCACGTCTGCCTGGACTTGCAGCAGACCTTGGCCGAACCTGACTTCGCGCTCTCGTTACCGCCTGAGGGTGATGCGCTGACCGGCCCGCTGCTGTTGCCCTCCCAGCTGCTGGCCGGCCTTGACCTGGACGCCTGGCGCCAGCGCATTGCCGCAAGCCCGCTGGTGGCAGCCGCCGATGCGCCCGGGCAGCACACACGGCCCTTGGTCCTCAGCGGCGAACGCCTCTACCTGCGCCGCTACTGGAGTTATGAACGGCGCATCGACAGCACCCTGCGCCAACGCCTGACCCAGGCCGACGCCGTACCCCCAGACCTGGCGGCGCGTCTGGACGCCTTGTTCGAGGGCGGCAGCCTCGCAGGGCAGGTGGACTGGCAGAAGCTTGCCTGCGCCCTGGCCACGCGCGCCGGGTTCAGCATCATCACCGGTGGGCCTGGCACCGGCAAGACCACCACCGTGGTACGCCTGCTTGCCTTGCTCCAGGCCCCGGCAGTGGAAGCGGGCAGGCCGTTGCGCATCCGCCTGGCGGCGCCTACGGGCAAGGCCGCTGCTCGCCTGACCGAATCCATTGGCCAGCAAGTCGAGCGTCTGCAGGTCAGCAGCGCCGTGCGTGGCCATATCCCCACTGAAGTCAGTACCGTGCACCGCCTACTCGGCAGCCGTCCAGGCTCGCGACATTTCCGTCACAATGCCGCCAACCCGCTGCCCTTGGACGTACTGGTGGTCGATGAAGCCTCGATGATCGACCTGGAGATGATGGCCAACCTGCTCGATGCCATGCCGCCAAAGGCACGGCTGGTGCTGCTGGGTGACAAGGACCAGCTGGCCTCGGTGGAGGCCGGTGCGGTGCTGGGTGACTTGTGCCGGGATGCCGAGCAGGGCCGCTACTCCCCAGCGACCCAAGCATGGCTGGAGCATATCGGCGGGCAATCGCTGTCTGAAAGCGGTCTTGAGCCAGGTGATGAACAGCGCCACCCACTCGCTCAGCAAGTGGTCATGCTGCGCTTTTCCCGGCGCTTCGGCGAAGGCAGCGGCATCGGCCAGCTCGCTCGGTTGGTCAACCGCCAGAAAAGCCATGCGGCGCGCAACCTGCTGGCCATGCCGCCGCCCGACGTCCACAGCCTGGCCCTGAAACAGGAGCATGACCGCGCCTTCGATCGCCTGCTGCTCGACGGCCTGGACCGCGGCGCAGAAGGCCCCCAGGGCTATCGCAGCTACCTGCGTACACTGGGCAGCCAGCGTCCGGCGCTGGACACTCCCTTTGACGACCCTGCGTGGGAGCGCTGGGCTGCCAAGGTCTTGCACAGTTTCGAGGATTTCCAGCTGTTGTGCGCCGTGCGCCGCGGCGCCTGGGGCGTTGAAGGGTTGAACGAGCGCGTGGCGCGGGTGCTGCACAACGCCCGCCTGATCGACAGCCAGCAGCCTTGGTACGAGGGCCGCCCGGTGTTGGTCACGCGCAACGACTATGGGCTGGGTTTGATGAACGGCGACATCGGCATCGCCCTGTGCCTGCCGGACGAACAGGGCAAGCCATTGCTGCGCGTGGCCTTTCCCCGCAACGATGGCAAGGGTGGCGTACGCTTTGTACTGCCCAGCCGCTTGAACGAGGTGGAAACCGTGTTCGCCATGACCGTGCACAAATCCCAGGGCTCGGAGTTCGGCCATACCGCACTGGTCCTGCCCGACGCGCTCAATCCGGTGCTGACCAAGGAGCTGATCTACACCGGCATCACCCGTGCCAAGCACTGCTTCAGCCTGGTCGAACCTCGCCAGGGCATCTTCGAGGAAGCCGTGGAGCGCAAGGTTCGACGTATCTCGGGGTTGATGCTCGAGCAGGTGTGAGGGCGAGCGCCGTCAGGGCTGGGTGCAGGCCTTGGCGAAGCGCATCACCGTATCCTGCCCCATCATCAGTGGGGCATTGGCTTCGGTCACCTCGCGGATGTAGTCCCACAACAAGGTGATGCGCTTGAGTTTGCGCAGGTCTTCGCGGCAATACATCCAGAATTGCCGCGTCACCTCCACCTGATCGGGCAGCACCGTCACCAGCCGCGGGTCCTGCGCGGCCAGAAAACACGGCAGAATGGCCAGCCCCCGACCTTGAAGCGCAGCGGTGTACTGGGCAATCACGCTGGTACTGCGCAGGTGAGCCGTGGCCCCCGGGATCAGGTTGGCCAGGTACAGCAGCTCGGAGCTGAAAGCCAGGTCGTCGACATAGCTGATGAAGGGATGCCCGGCCAGGTCGGCAACGGCCTGGATCGGCGCGTGGCTGTCCAAGTAGGCCTGGGTGGCGTACAGGCGCAGCCGGTAGTCGCACAGCTTGCAGCATACATAGGGCCCGTGTTCCGGGCGTTCCAGGGCGATGACGATGTCTGCCTCGCGCTTGGACAGGCTGATGAAGTGCGGCAGCGGCAGGATATCCACTGAAATCGCCGGGTATGCATCGACGAAGTGGCTCAGCTGCGGGGTGATGAAAAAGCTGCCGAAGCCTTCGGTGCAGCCCATGCGCACATGCCCCGACAGCGCCACCCCAGAGCCTGATACCTGCTCGCACGCCATGTGCAGCGTACTCTCGATGGCCTCGGCATAACCGAGTAGGCGTTGGCCTTCTGCCGTCAGCACAAAACCGCTGGTGCGCGATTTTTCGAACAACAAGGTGCCAAGCGCGCCCTCCAGCGAAGTGATGCGCCGCGAGACGGTGGTGTAGTCCACGCTCAAGCGTTTGGCCGCACTGCTGGCCTTGCGGGTGCGGGCTACTTCAAGAAAGAACTTCAAGTCGTCCCAGTTGAGCGCACTCAGGGATGTGAGGTCTTTTTGCATGATGATCCGGAATTTTTATGCGTTCTTGTAGGATGTTTGCACATCTATACTCGAAACATGCCCTCTTACGCCACCCCGCGTTAGCGACGGCGCTGGCGATCTCGTCCTGACAATAATTCCAAGGAGAACGCAGATGAACGCACCCCAGTCACCTGACCAGACCAAGGTCGAGCAGGCCAAGCTGCTGATCGATGGCCAATGGGTGGAGTCCCGAACGAGCGAGTGGCGCGATATCGTCAACCCGGCCACCCAGGCCGTGCTGGCGCGTGTTCCGTTCGCCACCACCGAGGAGGTGGACGCCGCCGTGGCAGCGGCCCAGCGTGCCTTCTTGACCTGGCGCCATACGCCGATTGGCGCGCGCATGCGCATCATGCTCAAGCTCCAAGCGCTGATTCGTGAGCACAGCAAGCGCATTGCCCAGGTGCTGAGCGCCGAACAGGGCAAGACACTGGCCGACGCCGAGGGCGATATCTTCCGTGGCCTGGAAGTGGTCGAGCACGCGGCGTCCATCGGTACCCTGCAAATGGGCGAATTCGCCGAAAACGTGGCAGGCGGTGTCGATACCTATACCTTGCGCCAGCCGATTGGGGTGTGCGCCGGCATTACACCGTTCAACTTCCCCGCGATGATCCCGCTGTGGATGTTCCCCATGGCCATCGTCTGTGGCAATACGTTCGTGCTCAAGCCCTCCGAGCAGGACCCGTTGTCCACGCTGTTGCTGGTCGAACTGGCCGTAGAGGCCGGGGTGCCGGCCGGTGTGCTCAACGTCGTCCATGGGGGCAAGGCCGTGGTCGATGCCCTGTGCACGCACCAGGACATCAAGGCGATTTCCTTCGTCGGCTCGACCGAAGTGGGTACCCATGTCTACAACCTGGCCAGCCAGCATGGCAAGCGCGTGCAGTCGATGATGGGCGCCAAGAACCATGCCGTAGTGCTGCCGGACGCCAACCGTACGCAGACCGTGAATGCCCTTGTAGGGGCGGCCTTTGGCGCCGCGGGCCAGCGCTGCATGGCCACCTCGGTCGCGGTGCTGGTGGGCAAGGCCCGCGAATGGCTGCCGGACATCAAGCAGGCCGCGAGCAAGCTTAGCGTCAACGCTGGCTGCGAGCCGGGTACCGATGTGGGGCCGGTGGTGTCCAAGCGGGCCAAGGAGCGTGTTTTGGGCCTGATCGAGAGCGGCATCCGAGAAGGCGCCACGTTGGAGCTCGATGGCCGCGACGTCAAGGTGCCGGGCTATGAGCAAGGCAACTTCGTCGGCCCTACCTTGTTCTCGGGGGTGACCACCGACATGCAGGTCTATACCCAGGAAATCTTCGGGCCGGTGCTGGTCACGCTCGAGGTCGATACCCTCGACGAGGCCATCGCACTGGTCAACGCCAACCCGTTCGGCAACGGCACCGGTCTGTTCACCCAGAGCGGCGCGGCGGCGCGCAAGTTCCAGAGCGAGATCGACGTCGGGCAGGTGGGCATCAACATCCCGATCCCGGTGCCCGTACCGTTCTTCAGCTTCACCGGCTCGCGCGGCTCCAAGCTGGGAGACCTGGGGCCGTACGGCAAGCAGGTGGTGCAGTTCTACACCCAGACCAAGACGGTTACCGCCCGTTGGTTCGATGACGACAGTATCAATGACGGCGTGAACACCACCATCAGCCTGCGCTAAGGAGCACGACATGCGTATCGCATTCATTGGCTTGGGCAACATGGGCGCCCCCATGGCCCGCAACCTGATCAAGGCCGGTCACCACCTTGCCCTGTTCGACCTGAACAAGGAGGTACTGGCAGAACTCGGCGCCCTGGGTGGGCAGGTCAGCGCCTCACCACGCGAGGCGGTGGCCGAAAGTGACCTGGTCATCACCATGTTGCCGGCCGCCGCGCACGTGCGCAGCGTCTACCTCGATGACGATGGGGTACTGGCCGGGATCCGAGCTGGCACACCTACCGTCGATTGCAGCACCATCGACCCGCAAACCGCCCGCGAGGTGTCCAAGGCGGCGGCCGCCAAGGGCGTGGACATGGGCGATGCACCGGTCTCAGGGGGCACGGGTGGGGCGGCGGCCGGTACGCTGACGTTCATGGTCGGGGCCAGCGACGCACTGTTCGCAGCGCTCAAGCCGGTGCTCGCGCACATGGGCCGCAACATCGTGCACTGCGGCGAAGTGGGGACGGGGCAGATCGCCAAGATCTGCAACAACCTGCTGCTGGGCATTTCGATGATCGGTGTGTCCGAGGCCATGGCGCTGGGCAATGCCTTGGGTATCGACACCCAAGTGCTGGCAGGCATCATCAACAGCTCCACCGGACGCTGCTGGAGCTCCGACACCTATAATCCCTGGCCTGGCGTGATCGACACGGCGCCGTCCTCGCGTGGCTATACCGGCGGCTTCGGCGCCGAATTGATGCTCAAGGACCTGGGGCTGGCCACTGAAGCTGCGCGTCAGGCCCGCCAGCCTGTGATCCTTGGCGCCGTTGCGCAACAGCTGTACCAGGCCATGAGCCTGCGCGGGGAGGGGGGCAAGGACTTCTCGGCCATCATCGAGGCCTACCGCAAGCCAGAGTGAGCAAAGGGGGCACGTGATCAACGTGCAGGGGGCGGCTCATTGCGCCCCCTGCGCCTGCGAATCAGGCGAAGACGAAGTACTTGCGCACCGTCTCGACCACCTCCCAGGTGCCCTTCATTCCTGGCTCGATCACGAACACGTCACCTGCCTTGAGGTGTTTTGGTTCCTCGCCTTCCGGGGTGACGATGCAGTAGCCATCGAGGAAGTGGCAGTATTCCCACTTGTCATAGTTGACTTCGAACTTGCCTGGGGTGCAGATCCAGGTGCCCATGATCTTGCTGCCGTCGGCTGACAGATAGGCGTTCAGGTTCACGGTGTGCGGGTCGCCGCCGATGCGTTTCCACTTGGTAGCGTCCACGACCGGGGTGGGGCAGGTTTCACGCAGCACGGTGATGAAATCGGACATGGCACAACTCCTGTGACTGGTTGAATGACCCGTCACCATAGGTGTTGAAGCGCCCGTGCAGTTGCCTGAAGTCGACGTCCAGGTGCCTGGTCGCGCTGTTCATGCAGATTCAGCTCAGGCTACAGGCTAGTTCGCTACCAGGCCTTGGCGCCGCTTCAAGCCCACCAGTAACGCACGAAGTGGAAAAACACCGGTGCAGCGAAGCAGACCGAGTCGATGCGGTCGAGCATGCCGCCATGGCCTTCGATCATGTGCCCCCAGTCCTTCACACCACGGTCGCGCTTGATCGCCGACATCACCAGCCCACCAAAGAAGCCCATGGCATTGACCGCCAGGGCCATCAGGGCAGCCTGCCAGAAGCTGAACGGCGTGATCCAGCACAGCAGCGCGCCGATCAGCGTGGCCAGTGCCACGCCGCCCACCAGGCCCTCGAGGGTTTTGGAAGGCGAGAGGTTTGGCGCCACCTTGCGCTTGCCAAACAGCTTGCCGCACACGTACTGCAGCACATCACTGAGCTGCACCACCACGATCAGCCAGGCGATAAGCAGCAGGTTGCGCCCTTCAAAACCGGGAATCTCCAGGGTCATCAGCGCCGGTACCGCCGACACGCAATACACCGCGATCATCAAGCCCCACTGCACCTTGGAAGCCCGCTCCAGAAAGCGCGTGGTGTCGCCCCCCAGGCTGGCCAGGATCGGCAGCAACAGGAACAGGTAGACCGGAATGAAGATGCTGAACAGGCCATACCAGTCCATGGCGATCAGCACGTACTGGACGGGCAGCGCAATGTAGAACGCCGCTGCCAGGGCGGGGTAGTCACTGCGCCGGGTGGGCGTGAGGGTCATGAATTCGCGCAAGGCGTAGAACGACACGCCGTAGAACAACACGATCACGCCGTATTTGCCGAAGACGAAGGCGATGCCGATCACCAGCACCATGACCCACCAGGCATTGATGCGGGCGTTGAGGTTGTCGATCACCGCATGGGGCCCGGGGCCTGCGCGCCATTTCAGGACACGGCCGATCACACTGGCGAGCAGCAGCAGGGCGCCGATGCCGGCGAACAGCGCGAAGGTATTGTCGTGCATGTCAAACGTCCTTGGGTGCTAGATCGAGCAGGGCCTGGCCAGCCCGCTCCAGAAAGGCTTGCTTGCTTTCGTCGGCCTGCAGGTGCAAGGGTTCGCCGAAACTCAGGGTGCATAGCAACGGCAACGGCAAGGCGCGTCCCTTGGGCATCACCCGATTGAGGTTGGCGATCCACACCGGCACCAGTTCGACCTGTGGGTGGGCCGCCGCCAGGTGATACAGGCCACTTCGCAACGGCAATAATGGCTCATCGCTGAGGTTGCGTGTGCCTTCGGGAAAGAAGATCAGCGAGTCGCCCTGGGCCACGGCATCGAGCACCGGTTGCAAGGGGTGACCCTGGCCTTCGTCGCGTTGTCGCTGGATCAGCACGCCGTTGAACACCTTGCGGATGAGAAAATCGCGAATACCCGGCTTGGCCCAGTAGTCGGCGCCAGCTACCGGCCGAGTGCGACGCCGCAGCGTCTGGGGCAGCGATGCCCACAGCAGGACGAAATCGCCGTGGCTGCTGTGGTTGGCAAAGTACAGGCGCTGCACCGGAAGAGGTGTGCACCCCAGCCAGAGGGCTCGCGCCCCGGTAATCAGGCGTGCGGCCGAAGTGATCAGGTAGGCGGTGAGGTTGGCGAGCATGGAGCGTTCATCATCCTTTGATAGACAGTATCAGCAGGGTAGCCAAGGCCACCGTGAGTTGCAGGCCCAGGCACAGGGCCTGGCGACGCAGCAGGCCGAGCGCAGCCCGGCTGCGGACCGGCCAGGTACGCGCATCGGTCGGCTGCGGCTTGAGCCCATGGTCGAACAACGCGCGGTCCAGCGCCTGCGTGTCTGCCGCCAGGTCCTGGCTTTGGGCCAGGTGCGCGAACAGCTCGGCATCGAGCGCAACGCGAATGGCCCAGTACTTGTGCAGCATGCCCAGGCCAATGAGCAGCAGGCACGGCACAACCGACCAGGGCGACAGCGCCGCGCCAAGCAACGGTGCCAGGCCGAACCCGAGCGCAAGCAGGGTCATGCCGTCCGAGAGCCCTGCCAGTTGCCGGCCCCGTCGCAGCAGGCTGGCGACCAACACAAGGTCCACTCAGCGCACCCGTTGAGCGAGGCTGACACTGAAAATTCCCCACTCGTCGATGCGTTGGGTCACTTTGCGAAAGCCCGCTGCCTCAACCAGCTGGTCCATTTCTGCCTGGCTGCGGCGACGCATCACCCAAGCCTGGCCACCCCGGTGGCTGGTCAAGGCGCGCGCAATCATCTCCAGTTGCGGATGCCACGGTTGACCGGTGTAGACCAGGTAACTGCCATCCTCCATCGCCTGGGCCAGGCCAGCCAATGATTGGCTCACCAGGGTGTTGCTGGCGAACAGTTCGTACAGGCCTGACACCACTGCCAGCGTCGGAGCCTGTTCCAGCGTCGCCAGGCTATGACGGTCGAAGGCATCGCCCTGAACGAAACGGGCAATGTCACTCAGGCCCTTTTCCTGGATCAGTGCGGCGCCTTGTTGCACGTTGAGCGGGCTGTAGTCGCGCAGCAGGATTGACTCAGGGCGCTGATCGACCTGTTGCAGGGCTTCGAGAATGTAGCGGCCATGGCCGGCTGCGATATCCACGATGTGCACCGGGCGGCCGGCATCGCGCAGACGATCCATGGCCAGGCGCAGCAGCGCTTCGACATGCACCTTGCGCTGGCGAATGCCACGCCAACCGATGGCATTGAGGTAGTTCTGGTCGACCAGGCGGCCCAGCCCGCCTTTACCCGCGGGCTGGTTACGGTACACATAATCCAGTGTGCTGCCCGAATCGAAACCCGTGTCGAAGCCAAGCCGCACGCCGTCCGCTACCTTGCTGCCCAAGCGCAGCCCGGCACGGGTGGCGCGCCAGTAAAGCCCGCGCAGCGAGTGGCGGGGCAAGGGCGCGGCCAGGCTCTCGGCCTCGGCGCAACTGGCGCCGGTCTTGTCCGCATCGAGCAGCGAACGCCGTTCGACCGGGCAGGCGAAGCAGTGCTCGACGAATCGCTCGATACGGCGTAAGGCGTGTGCCCGCTCGCGCTCGCCCAGGGTGTCGTGGAAGAACCCTGGCAGCACATGCATCTCCTTGCGCGCACTGCCCAGACGGTCGAAGAAGCGCTGCTGAGGTGCGCGCTCGACCACCAGGTCTGCACCGGAGACCAGCAGCTGCGTGGGCAGCTGGATTGCCTGGGCGTCGGCCACCACCCGGTCGGCGGCTTCATACAGGCCTAGCAGCATGGTCACCGAAATGGGCCGGCTGATCAGCGGGTCTGCCTTGTACGACATGACCCGTTCCGGGTCATGGGTCAGCAGTTGTGGCTTGACGTAGCTGTTGACGAAGAAATTGCCGCGCAAGGCCTTGAGCAGCTTCAAGCCAGGGCGTGCAAAAGGTACGTACAGCTTGACCTTGAACGCCGGAGACGCCAGCACCAGGCAACGTACCTTGGGTGCGTAGTCATGGGCCCAGGTGGCCACCAGCACCGCGCCGACACTTTGCGCCAGCACCACCAGGTCCTGTTCGGCCAGCCCGTGGCGGGCCTGAATGTGCTCGATGAACGTCTGCACATCGCGCACGCTGGTCGCAAAGCCTGGGCTGTCCCCGCGTGCGCCGGGCGACAGGCCGTGGCCGCGGGCATCCCAGGCAAAAAAGTCATAGCCCGGCATGGCCAGCTCATCGGCCAGGTGGGCCATTCGCCCGCCGTGTTCATGGCCGCGGTGGAACATCACCACCGCCCGACGCGGCTGGTGTTCGTTGCGCGTGGCAGGCCAATGACGGTAGTGCAGCTCGACACCGTCATGGGTTGAAAAATACAGGCTTTGCGCTTGGCGCATGGTCGATATCCTTATGCGACGGGCGAAGACTCAGCGGGTTTCAGCCAGCCCACGACGCACCCGGTTGTAGAGGGTATAGAGGCAGAGCGCCAGGACCACAAGCAGCAATCCATTGATCCAGGTGCCGTCAAGCAAACCCAGGGCGACACCGGTACCCAGTACGCCGAAGGCGAAGGCGCGGTCGCTCTTGCCCATGGGCCCGTCGTAACGGCGCGAGGCACCTGCCAAGGGGCCCATTACGCCCGCGTATTCGCTGACCGTCGCCAGCAGCACCACCATCACCACCAGCGCCGGCCGCACGCCCACCAAGAGCGCGAACGGCAGGTACAAGGCGGCATCGGCGATCACGTCGCACAGTTCGTTCAGATAGGCGCCGAGGGTGGATTGCTGGCCAAATTCGCGCGCCAGCATGCCGTCGATGGCATTGAGGGCCATGCGCAGCAGCATCCATATTGGCACCAGGATGAACAACCCCTGGAGATGGGGCAGGGCCGCCAACAGCAGCCCCAGCGCAACGGAGATGAAGGCAGCGGCGAGCGTGACTTGGTTGGCCGTGATGCCCCTGTCATACAGGCGCTGCACCAGAGGCCGCAGCAGGGCCTGGAAACGGGGTTTGAGCTGGTAGATCGATGCCACTGGCAAGTCCTTTTTGGTGGGGCGTTGTCGCGCATTCTGGTGCAGTCCTGGTGGCCGGTAAAGCCGCAGGTACCGGCGCTCTTGCCACTGACATGACTGCGCTGCAAGAAGTTTCAGGTCCGCTCGGTGAATACCCCCACCAATGCCGCTGCATAGCCTGGCAGGGCCGCGAAGTCGCGCGCGCACAACAGCAACCTCCGGTTAGCCCAGGGTTCCTGCAGTGCCATGGCCCGCAGCGGCAACACCCCTTGCCAGCGCTGCACCGCCGCCAGGGGTACGACGCCGACGCCGGCACCGCCTGCGACCATGCGCAACACACCCTCCAAGCCCTCGGCACGGACCCTGACGCGCATGCGCTGGCCTGCACGCAGCGCCTGCTCCTCCAGGTAAAGGGCCAGGGCACTGGCCGGCCCGAGACCGACATGACCATGGGCCAGGCTGTCGACGAAGCGCGGCGTGGGAAGGTTGGCGAGCGGGTGATCCGTCGGCGTCACCAGTACCAAAGGGTCGTCGCGAAAGGGTCGTGTCTGTAGATGCTCGCTAGGGGCTGCGCTGGAGATGATACCCAGGTCGGCCATGCCCTGGGTGATGGCCTGCACGATGCGCAGGCTCGGGTGCTCCTGCACATCCACGCTCATCCCTGGGTTCTGGGCCAGGTAGGCCGCCAGCAGTTCGGGCAGGTATTGGGTCAGGGCCGCGGTGTTGCATAGCAAGCGCACCTGGCCTTGATGCCCTTGGGCGTACTGACCCAGGTCGAATTGCAAACGCTCGACTTGTTGCGCGATGAGCCGGGCATGTTGCAGCAAGGCCTGCCCTGCAGGCGTGGGGCAGACACCCCGGCGATTGCGCAGCAAGAGTGCAACGCCCAGGGACGCTTCCATGGCACGAATCCGGGCACTGGCTGCCGGCAGTGAAAGGTGGCTGCGCCCAGCGCCGGCGGTGATATTGCCGCACTCGACGGTGTGCCGGAAAAGCGTCAGGTCAACGAGGTCAAAATGCATGAGGCTCTGTCTGGGCAATAGGCTGACCACGAATATGACAGATGTTCAGCACGTCATGCATTCGCCATGATGGGCACATGATGACCTTCACAGCGTTTTACCAAGACCTTGGCCCACTGTTGACTGCGCTGGTGTTTGCCACCTTTCTTCTGGCAGGTGCCGTCAAAGGCGTGATCGGGCTGGGCCTACCGACCGTGGCCATGGGGCTGCTGGGCCTGGCTATGCCACCTGCGCAGGCTGCTGCGTTGCTGATCGTCCCCTCCACGGTGACCAACCTCTGGCAACTGGCAGCAGGGGGGCATTTGCAGGCGTTGCTGCGCAGGCTGGGCCCGATGCTGGCCATGATTTTCATCGGCACCTTGCTGGGCAGTATGTGGCTGGGCATCAGCAGTGGCCCCTGGGCCGCGCATGCACTGGGGGGCGCACTGATGCTCTATGCCGTTTACGGGCTGGCTGGGCCGGCCTTGCGCGTTGCGCGGAAACGGGAAGGGTGGCTAGGCCCTGTCTGCGGCCTGGCTACCGGTGTGATCAGTGCGGCCACAGGCGTGTTCGTGCTGCCGGCAGTGCCTTACCTGCAAAGCCTTGGGCTTAACCGTGACGAGATGATTCAGGCCCTTGGGCTGGCATTTACGGTGTCCACCCTGGCGCTGGCCGTTGGCCTTGCCGGGCAGGGCGTACTCGGCGGTCCGGCGCTGGGTGCCTCTTTACTGGTGGTAGTGCCCGCCCTGCTTGGCATGCAGGCGGGCCAGTGGCTGCGTCGACGCGTCAGCGCACAGGTGTTTCGCCGCTGTTTCTTCGTGGGCCTGATGCTGCTGGGCGTGCATTTGCTGATCAACGGTTAGCGGATGAGCCGCTGAGCATGTCGACCCGTTGGATTTCGAAGTCGCGCTCCAGATAATCCATGCGCCGGTCGAAAAAAGCGGCCATGTGCGGCAGGGCCGAGTGCACATCCAGTGCCGCCTTGTCCGCCCACACTTCGAAGAACACGAACAGGCTCGGGTCCTGCTGATCGCGCAGCATGTGGTATTCGATACAGCCGGGTTCGCGGCGGCTGGGCTCGACATAGGGCCGGAACAGTTGCTCGAAGGCTTCTGCCATTTCCGGGCGTGTCTTGGCTTTGAGAATGAAGGCGTACTGCTTGTTCATGACGTTCTCCTGCTTCGGGAGTGCTAGAGATTAAAGCAATAATCCCTGTCGATTCGTGATCTTGAGGCAAATGTATTTTGCCGTTGATTGGCTGTTTCCCAACCGGGCCCGACTTTAACCTGCTTGCCTGCAATCAGTGTCCAGGTCCGGGAGGCCCCTATGAAAAACATCCTGCTACTCAACGGCGGCAAACAGTTTGCCCATTCCGCCGGGCAGCTCAATACCACCCTGCACGAGGCCGCACTGGCGCACCTTGACCGTGCAGGTTTCGACGTACGTCAGACCTTTATCGACGGGGGCTATGACGTGCAGGAGGAGGTGGAGAAATTCCTCTGGGCTGACGTGGTGATCTACCAGATGCCAGGCTGGTGGATGGGCGCCCCCTGGACCGTCAAGAAGTACCTCGATGAGGTCTTTACTGCCGGGCATGGCAGCTTGTATGCCAGTGATGGTCGTACTCGCTCGGATCACACGCAAAAATACGGCAGTGGCGGGCTCATTCAAGGCAAGCAGTACATGCTGTCGCTCACGTGGAATGCTCCGCAGCAAGCGTTCGACGAGGCTGACGACTTCTTCGAGGGCAAAGGTGTGGATGCGGTGTACTTCCCTTTCCACAAGGCGCAGCAGTTCCTGGGCATGAGCGGCTTGCCGACCTTCCTTGCCACCGACGTCATGAAGCGCCCGGATGTCCCGGCCGCGTTGGCGGCCTACCAAGCGCACCTGGACCGCGTGTTTGGCAAGGCTCAGTAGGCTTCTACCCTGAGGGCATCGCTGGACTTCCCTTGCGCAAGCGGCTATCTAGACCCAGGCAACTCTATTCACAGGTCTTGATGTGAAAACTCGATCCGAAGAACTCCAGGTGTTCGTCGCCGTGATCGACGCTGGGTCGATCTCTGCAGCGGCCGCGCAAATGGGCCAGACGCCCTCGGCAGTCAGCCGAACCCTGGCGCGCCTGGAGGCCAAGCTGGGCACCACGCTGGTCAACCGCACCACCCGGCGCATGGACCTGACCGAGGAAGGACGGTTCTTTCTCGAACAGGCAAGGCAGGTGCTGCGGCAGATGGACGAGCTGGAAGAGCGCCTGGCGATGAACCGGCAGACGCCCACCGGTCGCCTGCGGGTCAACGCGGCCACGCCATTCATGCTTCACGCCATCGTGCCCTGGATAGGCGAGTTCCGGCAGCAGTACCCCGGCATCGAGTTGGCGCTCAACACCGACGACCTGATCATCGACCTGCTTGAGCACAGTACCGACGTGGCCATCCGCATCGGCGAGCTGGCCGATTCCAGCCTGCACGCGCGCAACCTGGGTTGCAGCCCGGTGCAGGTACTCGCCAGCCCGGCTTATCTGAGGCGTCACGGCACACCGCAGCGGGTCGAGGATCTGGCCGATCACTGCCTGCTTGGCTTCAGCCAACCCGAGACGCTGAACCAATGGCCTCTGCGCCATGCTCAGGGCGAGCACTGGACCATTCGGCCCACGCTGGTCGCGTCCAGCGGCGAGACGCTGCGCCAGCTGGCGCTGGCCGGGGAGGGTATCGTCAGCCTGTCGCACTTCATGACCCACGAAGACATTCGCAGCGGCCGCCTTCAGGTCGTGCTGCCCCAGGCCAACAACGGCCACCGTCAGCCCATCCATGCGGTGTACTACCGCAATACCCAACTGGCCCTGCGCATTCAATGCTTCCTGGATTTCATCCAGCGCAAGTTGGCGATCTACGCCTGTTCAGTTGCCTGAACGCGACATCTGCTGCCTAGGGGCGGCGCGTTCTGGACGGTGAGATTGCACAGGCCTGACGCTTGGGTCTTACTGAAGGTCCCACAAGAACAACACCCAAGGAATGTGTCATGCGTAGCGTCCCTTTCCAGTACCTGGCTCTGGCAGCCGCGCTGTTGGGCAGCTCATCGGTGTACGCCGTTGCCCTGAAGGGCGGGGCTGTGGCCGCGCCTGATCAGTACGGCGCCCAGGTAGCCGCCGATATCCTGAAAAAAGGCGGCAACGCGGTCGATGCCGCGGTAGCCACCGCATTCACGCTGGCAGTCACTTACCCCGAGGCCGGCAACATTGGCGGTGGTGGTTTCATGACGTTGTTCGTGGACGGCAAGCCCTATTTCCTCGACTACCGTGAAGTGGCGCCCAAGGCGGCCACGCGCAACATGTACCTGGATGACAAGGGCGAAGTGATCGAGAACCTGAGCCTGGTGGGGGCCCGTGCTGCGGGCGTACCAGGCACGGTGATGGGCTTGTGGGAGGCCCATCGCAAGTTCGGCAAGCTGCCATGGAGCGAGCTGCTGACACCGGCCATCGGCTACGCCAAAAACGGCTTCAAGGTCGCGGACAAGCAGTATCAGTACCGCAACGATGCCCAGGGCATGTTCAAGACCGCCACCAACTTCAACGACTACTTCGGCAGCATGAAGGTCGGTGAGCTGTTCAAACAACCCGAGATGGCCCAGACCCTCGAGCGCATCGCCGACAAGGGCGTGAGTGAATTCTACCAAGGCAAGACCGCCGACCTGCTGGTGGCGCAGATGCAGGCCGACAAGGGGCTGATCACCAAGCAGGACCTGAAGGACTACAAGGCCGTGTGGCGCGAGCCAATGGCCGTCAGCTGGCGCGGCAATGTGGTGTACACCGCGCCTCCGCCCAGTTCCGGTGGCGTTGCCCTGGCCCAGCTGCTGGGCATCAAGGAGGACCGTGCCGCCGATTTCAAGGGGGTGGCGCACAACTCTGCGCAGTACATCCACCTGTTGGCCGAGATTGAAAAGCGCGTCTTCGCCGATCGGGCCGACTACCTTGGCGACCCGGCTTTCACAAAAGTGCCCGTGGACCAGTTGGTGGCCAAGGATTACCTGGCCAAGCGCGCAGCGCAGGTCAATCCCAAGGCCATTTCCGCTACCGATCAGGTCAAGCCGGGGCTGGAGCCGCACCAGACCACGCATTTCTCCATCGTGGACAAGGCCGGCAATGCGGTCAGCAATACCTACACGCTCAACCTCGACTATGGCAGTGGCGTGGTGGTCAAGGGGGCCGGGTTCCTGCTCAATGACGAGATGGACGACTTTAGCGCCAAGCCAGGTGCAGCCAATGCGTTCGGCGTGATCGGTGGCGATGCCAATGCCATCGAGCCGGGCAAGCGCATGCTGTCTTCCATGAGCCCCAGCCTCATGACCCGTGACGGCAAGGTGGAGCTGGTGATCGGCACGCCGGGTGGGTCGCGTATTTTCACCTCGATTTTCCAGGTGATGAACAACCTGTACGACTACGGCATGCCGCTGGACAAGGCAGTGGCTGCGCAGCGGGTGCACCACCAGTTGCTGCCCAAGGACACGATCTATTTCGACAGCTATGCGCCGTTGACCGGGCAGGTGGCCGCTGATCTGAAAAAGATGGGTTACGTGCTGGAGGACCAAGGCTGGGAGATGGGCGACATCCAGGCCATCCGGGTCAATGGACAGACGCTTGAGACTGCGTCCGACCCGCGTGGTCGTGGGGTAGGGATGGTAGTGAAGTGAAAGGGCTGATGGCGCGCCGCTCGCTGGCGCGCCGGAGTGCTGACATTCAGCCGACGGCTGGGGACCGCAACAACAGCTGAGGCCGCAAAGCGGCCCCAGGTATCCAGCCACACGACAGACTGCACAAACTGCTGCGTCCCCTCTGCTACGGCCCACCCCGTCCAACCTACTGCTTCAGGTCAAACCCGGAACCGGCTGACCAGCATCTGCAACTCACCCCCAAGCCGCGCCAGCTCAACGCTCGACGCCGCCGTCTCGTCGCTGGCCGAGGCCGTCTGCTCCGACACATCGCGCACATTCAGGATGCTGCGGCTGATCTCTTCGGCCACCGCGCTCTGCTGCTCGGCCGCAGCGGCAATCTGCTGGTTCATCGACTGGATGCTCGACACGGTGCCTGTGATGTTCTCCAGCGACTCACCAGCCTTGCGCGCCAGTTCGACGCTGCTGTCGGTCAAGGCGCGGCTGCCCTGCATGGCATTGGCCACCTGCTGGGTGCCATGCTGCAGGCTGGCGATCAGCTCCTCGATTTCCTCGGTCGACTTCTGCGTACGCTGTGCCAGCCCGCGCACTTCGTCTGCCACCACGGCAAAACCGCGCCCGGCTTCACCCGCACGCGCCGCCTCGATGGCCGCGTTGAGGGCTAGCAGGTTGGTCTGCTCGGCCACCGACTTGATCACGTCCATGACGCTGCCGATCTTCTGGCTTTCCTGCTGCAACGCGGTCATGGCCTCGGTGGAGCGGTGCATGTCCTGCGCCAGGCGCTCGATCTGGCTGATTGCCTCGCCCACCACCCGATCCCCGGCCCGCGCTTCGCCGTCGGCACCTGTGGCCGCCTGCGAAGCCTGTTCGGCATTGCGCGCCACTTCCTGAACCGTGGCGGCCATCTCGTGCATCGCCGTAGCCACTTGGTCGGTTTCGACTTTCTGGCTGTTGGCACCGGCACTGGTCTGTTCGGTCACGGCTGACAGCTCCTCGGCAGCGCTGGCGATCTGGGTCACGCCATCACGGATGCCGCCGATCAGCTCGCGCAGGGTCGTGCCCATGCGGGCAATGCCTTGCTGCAGCACCCCCAGCTCGTCGCAGCGGGTGACATGCAACTGCTGGGTCAGGTCGCCGCTGGCGATTTTCTCGACCGCGGCCAAGGTGTCCTGTAACGGCCGGGTGATCTGCCGGGTGATCAGGACGGCTGCCACGATGCCCACCAGCAATGCCAGCAGGGTGGCGATGGTCTGCAAGGTGCGCGCCTGGCTGCTTTCGACGTCGCGACGCTCCAGCTGGATCTTGTACAGCGCATCGCTGTGCTTGACGATGTCCGCGCCCTGGACCGTCATCTCGGCGCGCGCACCGGTAATGGTGGCCACGGCATCGCGGAATTGACGCGTAGCTTCACGGTAGTCGGTGACTGCGCGCTCGAGCTGTTGCACCCGCTCGCTTGGGCCGGACAGTTCACGCTTGAGACTATCGACCACCGCAAGCGCCGCATCGAGCTGGCGCAGAGCCGCTTGTTCATTGTCCGCCGTGTTGTCGGCGATGTAGCCGCGTACATCGATGCGCACCTGCATCAGCTGCTGGCGGGCCTTGCTGATCAGCTGGTACTGCGCAAGGCGCACGCCGTCGGCCTCTGGGCGAGCCATGACTTCCTGGCTCAATGCCTCCATGGCTTGGTCAGCCTGGCTACCGGCGCGGGTCATGGCGGCGCGGGCGGCACGGCTGGCGTCGTAGCCCTGGCGCATCTTGGACAGCGACACCTTGTAGGCGCTGATGATGTCGCCCAGTTCGCCCAGCAACTTGACGTTCTGGGGGCTCTTGAACGTGTGCTCCAGGTAGGCCTGCTGCTTGCTGAAGGTGTCGAGTTTGGCCAAGGTATTGGCAGCAGCGGCGTCATCGCCGTTGGCGATCATGTATTGCAGGCGGGCGATACGCAGGTCGGTAAGGTCCTTGTTCAACTGGCCGATGTCGCTCATCCAGTTGCTGCGGTCGATGAGACCGCCCAGGCTCGTCCAGCCCACCAGGGCCAACAGGCCGGTCAGGATCAGCACCAGGCCGAAGCCCAGGCCGAGTTTGAGGTTGACGCTGATATTGGCAAACCAGCTGTTCATGCACGCACTCCAGAAGTTGTTTTCGCTCTCTTGATCTCCGATCGCAAGGCGTTGTTATTCTGGATGCCCGCTCAATCGTGCTGGAGTTATCGGCCGTTGACGAGGAAGCTGAAACGCTTTTTCAGCCGTAAGGGCGACACGGCGCGTTTCAGCGACCACAGGTGCTGTAATAGTCGAATCAATCAGGTGCAACGCTGAAGATGTTCAGAGATTACGCGCGCTGAAGGTGTCGCAGCTGTCGACGTCGCCTTGAGCGAACCCGGCCTTGAACCAGCGTACGCGTTGCGCCGAGGTGCCGTGGGTGAACGAGTCCGGCACCACGCGCCCTTGACCCTGTTGCTGCAGTCGGTCGTCACCGATGGCATTGGCGGCATTGAGCGCTTCCTCCACATCGCCAGGTTCCAACCAGTTCAGGCGTTTTTGTGCCTGGTAGGCCCACACGCCAGCAAAACAGTCAGCTTGCAGTTCCTGGCGTACCAGCAGGCCATTGCTGCCTTCCATGCGCTGGCCGCTGCGCCGTGCCGCATCCACCTTGGCCGAGACGCCAAGCAGGGTCTGCACGTGGTGGCCGATTTCATGGGCGATCACGTACGCCTGGGCGAAGTCGCCGGCAGCCGAGAAGCGTGTCTCCATTTCCCGGAAGAACGACATGTCCAGGTACACCTGCTGATCCGCCGGGCAGTAGAACGGCCCGACCGCCGCGGTGGCAAAGCCGCAGGCAGAATTCACCTGACCACTGAACAGCACCAGCTTGGGGTCCCTGTACTGTTTGCCGGACTGGGCGAACAGGGCTTGCCAGGTGTCTTCGGTGTCGCCCAATACGGAGGCGACGAATTCAGCCTGCTGGTCATTGGCCGGTGGCGCCTTGCCATCGGTCACGGCAGGCGCTTGCTGCTGCATCTGGCCAGTCAGTTGACCGAGGATCTGCAAGGGGTCCTGGCCCGTCAGCCAGCCGATCCCGACAATCAGCAAGATGGCGCCAAGCCCCAGCCCTTTGCCACCGCCAAAGCGCATGCCACCGCCACCTGCGCCCCGTGCATCGACCACATTGTCGCTACGCCGGCCTTTTCGCCATTCCATGAGTGCTCTCCAGAGCGTGAAACAAGAAGACAAATATTAGTTCAACACAGCCTCAGGTGTCAGAGCACCGCGGCTGTCTTGCGCATTGGAGATTACCGGGGCGGCTGAATTCAATTTCATCGGCCCCGACCTGCACAGGGTCCAGGCTCAGCGCCGCACCAGCAGCACACCGCTTTCCATGTGGTGGGTGTAGGGGAACTGATCGAACAACGCGCAGCGTTCGATCCGGTGGGTATCGTGAAGCTGGGCAATGTTCGCCGCGAGCGTTTCCGGGTTGCACGAAATGTACAGGATCCGCTCGAAGCGCCGGGTCAGCTCGCAGGTGTCCGGGTCCATGCCGGCGCGCGGCGGATCGACGAAGACCGTGCCGAATGCGTAGCTTTTCAGATCGATGCCTTCCAGGCGGCGGAACGGGCGCACCTCGTTCAGCGCCTGGGTCAGCTCTTCAGCCGACAAGCGCACCAGCCGCACGTTATCCACAGCGTTCTCGGCCAGGTTGCTCAGTGCAGCATTGACCGAGGTCTTGCTGATCTCCGTGGCCAGCACCTGGCGCACCCGGGTGGCCAGCGGCAAGGTGAAGTTGCCGTTGCCGCAGTACAGCTCGAGCAGGTCGTCATCGCGCTCGCCAATGGCCTCGAAGGCCCAGCTCAGCATCTTCTGGTTCACGGCGCCGTTGGGCTGGGTGAATGCACCTTCAGGCTGGCGATAGCTGAACACACGGCCGGCCACGTCGAGCTTTTCAACCGCATAGTCACGGCCGATGACCAGGCGCTTGCCCTTGGAGCGGCCGACCAGGCTCACCCCCAGGTCTTCAGCCAGTTGCCGCGCAGCCACTTCCCACGCTTCGTCCAGCGGGCGGTGGTAGCACAGGGTGACCATCGCATCACCGGCCAGGGTGGTGAGGAATTCCACTTGGAACAGGCGATTGCTCAATGCCTCGCTGGCCTGCCAGGCCGCCTTCAGGCGCGGCATCAGGTCGTTGATGCGCTCGCTGGCAATCGGAAAATCGTCGATCAGGATAGCCTTGTGCTTCTCGCCAGGGGCGAACATCGCATAGTGGCGCTGGCCGTCCTCGCGCCACAGGCGGAACTCCGCACGCAGACGATAGTGCGCGCGCGGCGAGTCGAACACGGCAGGCTCTGGCGCACCAAAGGGGGCCAGCAGCGCACGCAGGCGGGCGGCCTTATCCTGCAGTTGCGCGTCGTAGGCGCTAGGGTCGAATGCAGCACTCATGCGTTGAACCAACCCAATTTGATGACGAACAGGATGGAAAGAATCACCAGGGCCGCGTTCAGGTCATGGCGACGCCCGGAAATAAGCTTCACGGCAGTCCAGGCGATGAAGCCGAAGGCAATGCCGTTGGCAATCGAATAGGTCAGCGGCATGGCCAGCGCGGTGACCACCACCGGGGCGGCTTCGGTGACATCGTCCCAGTTGATTTCCGCCAGGCCCGAGGCCATCAGCACGGCAACGAACAGCAACGCCGGCGCCGTGGCGAATGCCGGTACGCTGCCGGCCAGCGGCGCGAAGAACAGGGCCAGCAGGAACAGCACGGCGACCACGATGGCCGTAAGGCCCGTACGGCCCCCGGCGCTCACGCCAGCCGCCGACTCGATGTAGCTGGTGGTGGTCGAGGTGCCCAGCAGCGAGCCGGCCATGGCGGCGGTGCTGTCGGCGATCAGGGCACGGCCCATCTTCGGCATGTGGCCGTCCTTGCCCATCAGCCCAGCGCGCTTGGCTACGCCAATCAGGGTGCCGGAGTTGTCGAACAGGTCGACGAACAGGAAAGCGAAGATGACGCTCACCAGGCCCACGTCCAGCGCCCCGGCGATGTCCAGTTGCAGGAAGGTCGGCGCCAGCGAAGGCGGCATGGACACGATGCCCCCGAATGGCGTCACGCCCATGGCAATGGCGGCCACGGTCACGGCCAGGATGCCGATCAACACGGCGCCGCGCACCTTCAGCGCTTCCAGGCCTACGATCAGGAAGAAGCCCAGGGTAGCCAGGATCGGTGCCGGCTGGCGCAGGTCACCCAGGCCAACCAAGGTCGCAGGGTTATCCACGACGATGCCCGCGTTGTGCAGCGCGATCAACGCCAGGAACAACCCGATCCCCGCCGCAATGGCCGAGCGCAGGGGCAGGGGAATGCTGTTCACGATCCATTCCCGGATCCGGAAGATCGACAGCAGGAAGAACATCACCGCCGACAGGAATACCGCGCCCAAGGCCACCTGCCAGGTGTGCCCCATGTGCAGCACCACGGTGTAGGTGAAGAACGCGTTCAGGCCCATGCCCGGCGCCAAGGCGATCGGGTAGTTGGCGATCAGGCCCATGGTGGTCGAGCCAATGGCCGCCGCCAGGCAGGTGGCGACGAACAGCGCACCCTTGTCCATGCCCGTCTCGCCGAGGATGCTCGGGTTGACGAAGAGAATGTAGGCCATGGCCAGGAAGGTGGTGACGCCCGCCAGTATCTCGGTGCGCACATTGGTGTTGTGTGCTTTTAGTTGAAACAGCCTTTCCAGCATGCCCGCTCCCCGAGGCGCCCCCGGCGCCATGAATATGTCGACCCCATCAGCAAAGCACAGACCGTACCGGTTGCCGTGATTTCTATGGGGCAGAAAAAAGCCGCGCATCATACCAGCATGCCGGGCAGGGGCCTATGGCCGTCTGGGAATAGGCCGGCCCCGCCCGGTGCGCATGGCGTGCAGGGCCGCTGGGGTGGCTTTTCAGCCTTCGTGCAAACGGTCCCGGTTGGCCAAGGTGGGGAACAGTTTTATCCACACCCCCGTCACCACCAGGGTACCCACCCCACCCATGACGACGGCCGGGACCGTACCAAACCAGTGCGCGGTGACCCCCGATTCGAATTCGCCGAGCTGATTGGAGGCACCGATGAACAGCCCATTGACGGCGCTGACGCGCCCGCGCACTTCATCCGGGGTATGCAACTGCACGAAGGCGCCTCGAATGACCATACTGATCATGTCCGCAGCGCCCAGCACCACCAGTACCGCCAGGGAAAACCAGAAGGACGTCGACAGGCCGAACGCAACAGTGGCCACGCCAAAGACGCCCACTGCCGCGAACATGGTTCGGCCCACCTTGCGCTCGAAGGGAAAGCGCGCCAACCACACCGACATGAGCAACGCGCCCACGGCGGGTGCCGAACGTAGTAGCCCGAGGCCCAGCGGGCCTGTCAGCAGGATGTCCTTGGCAAATACCGGCAGCAGCGCCGTGGCCCCGCCCAGCAGCACGGCGAACAGGTCCAGCGAGATGGCGCCCAGAATGTCCGGTCGGCTGCGAATGAAACGAATGCCGGCCAGCAGCGACTCGACGGTGGCACGCCCGCGTTGAACGACCTGTCCTCGCGCGTGCAGGCTCAGGGTCAGCCCACAGGCTATTGCATACAGCACCACGGTCGGGCCGTAGACCCAGCCGCTGCCGAAGGCATACAGGAACCCGCCCACGGCGGGGGCCACGATGGTGGCCGACTGGGTCGCAGAGGCCGAAGCGGCGACCGCCCGTGGAAACAGGCCCGCGGGCACGACGTTGGGCAACAGCGCCTGGGTCGCCGGCATCTCGAACGAACGGGTGGCGCCGAGCAGAAACGCCAGCACGAAAATCAACTCGCGGCTGACCTGGTCCGTGGCGCTGCCCAGCGCCAGGGCCAGTGCGATCAGCCCTTGCAGGCATTGGCACAGGGCGGCGACCTTGCGCCGGTCATAGCGGTCGGCCACATGCCCGGTATGCAGCATGAACAGCACACGGGGTGCAAATTCCACCAGCCCCACAAGCCCCAGGTCCAGCACGTTGCCGGTCAGCTGATACAGGTGCCAGCCAATCGCCACGGTCAACATCTGGAATCCACTGGCGGTAAAGACCCGTGCCAGCCAGAACGCCAGAAAAGGGCGATGATGACGCAACAGCAGCGGTTCAGTCTCGGACATCGGACACCTGTGACCTCGATGCAAGGGAAGCTCCGCAGCCTATCATCTGTATGTAACAAATAGTTGCTGTTTACCGTGTTCGACACAGTTTCGGTGCCGTTGAACAGAGGGTGGGTCAACCGGTCACGCGGCAAACAACCACACCTCGCACCGGACTGTTCGGGGCTATGCTTGACTCATATCGTTGACCTGGATCAATCGTTACGTTTGCAACGATCCCCGACGATTTCGGCCTTTGGCCGCAATCCCTGCACATCGAACAGAACAATTCCAACACGCCGTACTCGACTATGTGGGGGCAGTGGGCGAAAGGGCCGAGTGCCCGACCGCCGGATTATCTGATGAGGTAGCACCTATGTTCGGTCTGGAGGCACTGGATCTTGCCCGGATCCAGTTCGCGTTTACCGTATCCTTCCATATCCTGTTTCCTGCCATCACCATCGGCCTGGCCAGTTACCTGGCGGTGCTCGAAGGGCTGTGGCTGAAGACAGACAGACAGGTCTATCGAGACCTGTACCACTTCTGGTCGAAAATTTTCGCAGTCAACTTCGGCATGGGCGTGGTCTCGGGCCTGGTCATGGCCTATCAGTTCGGCACCAACTGGAGCCGTTTCTCCGAGTTTGCAGGTTCGGTCACCGGGCCTTTGTTGACCTACGAGGTGCTGACCGCCTTCTTCCTCGAAGCAGGTTTCCTGGGAGTGATGCTCTTTGGCTGGAACCGCGTGGGCCGTGGCCTGCACTTCTTCGCTACCTGCATGGTGGCGCTCGGAACGCTGGTTTCCACGTTCTGGATCCTGGCCTCGAACAGCTGGATGCATACCCCGCAAGGTCACGAAATCATCGATGGTCGCGTGATCCCGGTCGACTGGTTCGCTGTCATCTTCAACCCCTCGTTCCCGTTCCGCCTGATGCACATGGCCACGGCGGCGTTCGTCGCTACCGCCTTCTTCGTGGGCGCGTCGGCTGCCTGGCACCTGCTGCGGGGGCGCGACAACCCTTCGGTGCGCAAGATGCTCTCCATGGCCATGTGGATGGCGTTGATCGTCGCGCCGATTCAGGCAGTGATCGGCGACTTCCACGGCCTCAACACCCTCAAGCATCAACCGGCGAAGATCGCCGCTATCGAGGGGCATTGGGAGAACCCGCCCGGCGAGCCTACTCCGTTGATCCTCTTCGGCATCCCGGACATGCAAGCTGAAACGACACGGTTCAAGATCGAGATCCCGGTGCTCGGTAGCCTTATCCTCACCCACAGCCTGGACAAGCAGGTGCCGGCCTTGAAGGAGTTCCCGCCTGAAGACCGGCCCAACTCCACCATCATCTTCTGGTCCTTCCGCATCATGGTGGCGCTCGGCATGCTGATGATCGCCGCTGGCGTGTGGAGCCTTGTATTGCGCAAGGGCGGCAAGCTGTACACCTCGCGGCCGTTCCTGCACTTCGTGACCTGGATGGGGCCTTCCGGGTTGCTGGCAATCCTCGCCGGCTGGTTCACCACCGAAATCGGCCGCCAGCCCTGGGTGGTCTACGGGCTGATGCGCACAGCCGACGGCGTTTCCAACCACAGCTATGCCCAACTGGGGGTCACCCTGGTGGCGTTCGTGGTGGTGTACTTCGCCCTGTTCGGCACCGGGTTCGCCTACATGATGCGCCTGGTGCGCAAGGGCCCGCATACCGGCGAAGGCGATCAGCAGCGTCCGGGCGGTCCTGGCCGCAAACGCACGCCGGCGCGGCCATTGTCCGCCGCCGACGAAGGCAGCGATGCCACCACTGCAGACCTGAGCAAGGGGAACTGAGCCATGGGTATCGATCTTCCACTGATCTGGGCCGTCATCATCATCTTCGGCGTCATGATGTACGTGGTGATGGACGGTTTCGACCTGGGCATCGGCATGCTCTTCCCCTTCGTCAAACAAGAGCGTGACCGTGACGTGATGATGAACACGGTCGCACCGGTCTGGGATGGCAACGAAACCTGGCTCGTGCTGGGTGGCGCGGGGCTGTTCGGCGCGTTCCCAATGGCTTACGCGGTCGTGCTCGAAGCGCTCTATCTTCCGCTGATCCTGATGCTGATCGGCCTGATCTTCCGTGGCGTGGCCTTCGAATTTCGCTTCAAGGCCACCGATGCTGGCCGCCATCTGTGGGACAAGGCGTTCATCTGGGGTTCTCTGGTGGCGACGTTCTTCCAGGGCGTAGCGCTGGGCGCTTTCATCGAAGGTTTCAAGGTGGTGGACCGCCATTACGCCGGTGGCTCGCTGGACTGGCTGACACCCTTCAGCATGTTCTGCGGCCTGGGGCTGATCGTGGCCTACGCGCTGCTGGGGTGTACCTGGCTGATCATGAAGACCGAAGGGCCGCTTCAGGAGCAGATGCACAAGCTGGGTCGGCCGCTGGCGCTTGTGTTGCTGGCCGTAATGGGTGTCGTCAGCCTATGGACGCCAATTGCCTATCCGCAGATTGCCGACCGCTGGTTCAGCATGCCCAACCTTGTGTGGTTCATGCCGGTGCCGATCCTGGTGCTGTTGACCTTCTACAACCTGTTCAAGGCAGTAGCCCGCAGCGCGAACTACACACCGTTCCTGCTGACGCTGGGGCTGATCTTCCTGGGTTACAGCGGCTTGGGCATCAGCCTGTGGCCCAATATCATCCCGCCATCGATCTCGATCTGGGAGGCTGCCGCGCCGCCGCAAAGCCAGGGCTTCATGTTGGTGGGAACGCTGTTCATTCTCCCGCTGATCCTGGGTTACACGTTCTGGAGCTACTACGTGTTCCGCGGCAAGGTCACCCATGATCAGGGCTATCACTAGGAGGCTGCACCATGACCCGTGATCAGGACGTGGCAGGCAAGAAACCGCTGTGGCAGCGCCTGGGCTGGCTGGTGCTGATCTGGGCGTTGAGTGTGGCCGCGCTGGGTGTGGCGGCCTGGTTGATGCGCCTGTTCATGAGCGCAGCCGGCTTGACCACCCACTGAACCCCGGCATCAGCCGGTAGTACGTCGAACGCGCCTGCTCACCCAGGCGCCGTACGAGGCTCCACCCAGTCGACAGTTACTTGCGCGCCTTGAGCACCACGAACTTGGGCGTTGCCGCCACCTGCTCAACGCCCCGGAACAGGCGGGCAAGCTTGCTGTGATAGCCAAGGTGGCGGTTACCCACGATGTACAAGGCGCCGCCGACCACCAGCGCCTCGCGGGCCTGCTGGAACATGCGCCAGGCCAGCACGTCACCCACCACCTGCTGCTGGTGGAAGGGTGGATTGCACAGCACCACATCCAAGGACTGTTTTTCGATGCCGGCCAGGCCGTCTGCGGCCAGGAAGTCGGCTGGCCGAACACCCAGCGCAAGCTGCCAGTTTTCCCGTGCCGATTGCACGGCCATGTACGACTCGTCCACCAGGGTGTACTGGGCGTCTGGATTTTTCAGGGCGCTGGCGATGGCCAGCACGCCATTGCCGCAACCCAGGTCCGCGACCCGGGCGTTGCCCAGGTTATCCGGCAGATGCGGAAGAAATGCCCGTGTGCCAATGTCCAGGCCTTCACGACAGAAGACATTGGCATGGTTGAGCAACTCCAGCGGTGGCGCTTCGAGGCGATAGCGGCTGGGGTAGGGCGATGTGAAGGCAGGGCGCGCATCCACCGTGGCGGTCAGTAGCCGGGCTTTTTTACGTGCCAGCGAGGCTTGCACAGGGCCGACATACTTTTCCAGCAAGTCACCGGCAGCGCGGGGAAGGTGCTTGATCATGGCCCCGGCAATCACCTGCGCCTGCGGCGCCAGGTGCCCTTGCAGCCGAATGAGTTGCTCTTCGAGCAAAGCAAGCGTCTTGGGCACCCTGACCACTACCCGATCGAAGGGGCCTTGCCAGGTGTGACAGGCAGGCACGAACGAAACGCTGTCCGCAGGCAGGCCGTTACGTGCCAGGTTCTTGGCCAGCGCGAGTTGAGCAAGGTAGGAGTCGCCGCTGCTGGTCACCTGCATGTGACTGGCAAGGCTTGCCGCCAGCGCCCCGAAACTGTCGTTGAGCACCAGCACACGGTTGCCGGCTGGCAACGCCTGGGCATGCAGTTGCTCGAGCAGGTACTCATCGGCGGCGTCGAAGGCTTGCAAGGGATCGTTAGCCTGGTCCGGCTGGCGGATCAGATCGAGTTCGGCAAAGGGGGTGGTCAACAGGGGCATGGCAATCTGGCTCGGGTACAAGGCTGCCCGCAACCGTTCGCTGCAGGCCTGGTCGAGCGATTCTACAGGGCTTTGGCTGGGCTCGCAGGCCCGGGATCAGATCCAGCCGCGTAACGCGGCGATGGCAACAGCACCCGCCTTGTTGGCGGCGTTGGTCTTGGTGATCACGCTGCGAATGTGAAAGTTCACCGTACTCTGCGACAGCGACAGGATGCAGGCGACATCGGCAGCAGTCTTGCCCGCCGCCGACCACTTCAGTACTTCCAATTCGCGTTTGCTCATCTTGGGCTGGGAGGGGCACAGTGCATCGAGGTGATGCGCGCTCAGCACCGCATGTGCGGTATGGCACAACCACTGGATAGCCCCGGCTTTTTCGAACAGCTCGGCGGTCTCGACCCTGCGCAGCGGCCTGGACACGCTCATCTGACTTTCGTTGTGCTGCAGGTCATGCAAGGACTGGGTCCAGCCATGGCGCAGGCCATGGTCGCAGGCCGCCTCGCGAAAATGCGGTACCTCGCGGTAGACCTCATCGCTCCATACCACTGGCGTGGTCGAGCTGTGGCTGAGCGCAGCCGCTGCATCCTGCTTGTAGAATTCTTCGCGCTGGTAGCGCTCGATCCATGCCCTGGGGTAATTGCTGTACAAGTAGTGCCGCGGTGTCTGGGTAGCAATCTGAATGCGAAGCTTAAGTCCCACATTCTCGAAACCCAGGTCCTGAACCAGATGCACCGCGATGTCGAACAGCTTCCGTGGGTTACGCTCACTCACCAGGGCGTGCAAGTGCTCGAGGTTCCAGTGAAACATGCGAATCTCCAAGGGCGGCGCGGCCCAGTCCTTATGGGTTCGAAGCCAGTGTAGATAGATTCAAATAGATGTGTCCGTCTTTTTCGCTATAACTGTGCTGTACTTCTGCATATCTTTGTACAACTCTCGAAGCCGCAAAAACCCAGTGGTTTTTATCGCAGGCGCTTTGCGCGACACTGTAGGGACTCAAGACATGGAGCCCGACATGACCGCCAGCGACGAAAAATTCACCCGCCAGACCTTGCTCGAGGTTCAGCCGCTCACGCCGAACCTCTTCAGCCTGCGGGTTACCCGTGATGCGGGTTTTCGCTTTCGCTCCGGTCAGTTCGCTCGCCTGGGCGTGACCAAGGCTGACGGCAGTGTGGTCTGGCGGGCTTATTCCATGGTCAGTGCACCCCACGACGAATACCTGGAGTTCTTTTCAATCGTAGTGCCGGGCGGTGAGTTCACCAGTGAGCTTAGCCGACTGGGCGAGGGCGATACGCTATTGGTGGAGCGGCAAGCCTTTGGCTTTCTCACCCTCGACCGTTTTGTCGATGGACGCGACCTGTGGCTGCTGGCCACGGGTACAGGCATCGCGCCGTTCATGTCGATTTTGCAGGACTTCGAAGCCTGGGAACGCTTCGACAACATCAAGCTGGTGTATTCGGTGCGTGAGGCCAAGGAGTTGGCCTATCTGGACGAGATTGCTGGCTTGGAGCAGCGTGAGTACCTGGCCGAGCATGCCGGCAAGTTGCAGTTCATCCCGGTCGTGACACGTGAGCAACATCCAGGCGCCTTGAATCAGCGCATCACCACCTTGATCGACAGCGGCGAGTTGGAAAGGGCGGCAGGGCTTGAGCTGTCACCGGAGCATTCGCGAATCATGCTGTGCGGCAACCCTGAAATGATTGATGAGACGCGCAAGGTGCTCAAGGCCCGCGACCTGCAATTGAGCCTTAGCAAACGGCCGGGCCAGGTGGCCGTCGAGACGTACTGGTAGCCGGCGTGCCGCTACAGGCTACAGGGGATAGCGATGCATGGAGCTTTGCCGCTTCCTGCAGCCTGTAACGGTGCGCTTCAGGGCCGGTTCTGAGCCTTGAGCAGGTCGCGGATCTCGGTAAGCAGGGTCTGCTCGGGGGACGGCGCGGGCGGTACGCTTGGCGCCACGGCCTCTTCGCGCTTGAGCCGGTTGATGGCCTTGACGCCCATGAAGATCGCAAAGGCGATGATCACGAAATCGATCACGGTCTGGATGAACTTGCCATAGGCCAGCACCACGGCCGGGATATCGCCTTGCGCTGCCTTCAAGGTAATGGCCAGGTCGCTGAAGTCAACGCCGCCGATCAGCAGGCCCAACGGTGGCATGACCACGTCGCCGACGAAGGACGAGACGATCTTGCCGAAGGCCGCGCCGATGATGATACCTACCGCCATGTCGACGACATTGCCTTTGACCGCGAAGGCCTTGAACTCACTGATCATGCCCATGTTTCGATTCCTTTGTAACAAATGGTGAGGTAAACGCAGTGTAAGCCACTTAAACGCTTCATGCGCTGCATTCAGGGGTAGTGACTTCCGTCGCACCGAATAGTTTTGTCGCATGCCAAGGCGTCCGGGACACGGTCAGCCTCGGGTATCATGCAGGTTTTGCCCGGAGGCACCCACCCATGGCCAAGGCCAAGCGCTTGTATGGCTGCACCGAGTGCGGCGCGACTTTTCCGAAATGGGCTGGCCAGTGCGGCGAGTGTGGCGCCTGGAACACGCTGGTCGAAACCATGATCGAAAGCGGCGGCGCCGCAGCGCCCAGCACGGGCCGCGCCGGTTGGACGGGGCAGCAGGCGCAGATCAAGACCCTGGCTGAAGTCAGCGTCGAGGAGATCCCGCGCTTCACCACCAGCAGCACCGAGCTTGACCGTGTGCTGGGCGGTGGCCTGGTCGATGGCTCTGTGGTGTTGATCGGTGGCGACCCTGGGATCGGCAAATCGACGATTTTGCTGCAGACCCTGTGCAACATCGCCGTCGGCATGCCGGCGTTGTACGTCACCGGCGAGGAATCCCAGCAGCAGGTGGCCATGCGCTCCAGGCGTCTGGGCCTTCCCCAGGACCAGCTCAAGGTCATGACCGAGACCTGCATCGAGACCATCATCGCCACCGCCCGTCAGGAAAAGCCACGGGTGATGGTGATCGACTCCATCCAGACCATCTTCACCGAACAGTTGCAGTCCGCCCCGGGCGGGGTGGCGCAGGTGCGTGAAAGTACGGCGCTGCTGGTGCGTTATGCCAAGCAAAGTGGCACGGCGATCTTCCTGGTGGGCCACGTGACCAAGGAAGGCTCGCTGGCAGGCCCGCGGGTACTGGAGCACATGGTCGATACCGTGCTGTATTTCGAGGGCGAGTCCGACGGTCGCCTGCGGCTGTTGCGCGCGGTGAAGAACCGCTTCGGCGCGGTCAATGAGCTGGGCGTGTTCGGCATGACCGACCGAGGTTTGAAAGAAGTCTCCAACCCCTCGGCGATCTTTCTCAATCGCACCCAAGAAGAAGTCCCTGGCAGCGTCGTGATGGCCACCTGGGAAGGAACCCGGCCGATGCTGGTCGAGGTCCAGGCACTGGTCGATGACAGCCACCTGGCCAACCCGCGCCGCGTCACCCTGGGCCTGGATCAGAACCGCCTGGCGATGCTGCTGGCCGTATTGCACCGGCACGGGGGCATCCCGACCCACGATCAGGATGTGTTCCTGAACGTGGTGGGCGGTGTAAAAGTGCTGGAAACAGCTTCAGACCTGGCGTTGCTCGCCGCCGTCATGTCCAGCCTGCGCAATCGGCCGCTGGCCCATGGCCTGCTGGTGTTCGGGGAAATCGGCCTGTCTGGTGAGGTGCGGCCTGTGCCCAGTGGCCAGGAGCGGCTAAAGGAAGCTGCCAAGCACGGCTTCAAGCGCGCCATCGTGCCCAAGGGCAATGCACCCAAGGAGGCGCCTGCAGGGTTGCAGGTGATCGCCGTGACGCGCCTTGAGCAGGCGCTGGACGCCTTGTTCGAATAAACCACAGGCGAAAAAAAGGGCCGACGATGCGCATCGGCCCTGTACAACACCCATGTGATGGGTCAGTGCTCGGCGATTGCCGCGCGCTTGACCGGCTCATTGCCGTGCTCGTCCTGGCCCTTCATCGGTACCTCATGGCCTTCGGCATCGAATAGCCTGCCATCCTTGAAATAGTCACCGTCGCGCAGTGCGGAGATATCCGAGTAACGGATGGTGCGTTCGTAGCCGGCAGCGAACACCGACTGCTGGTCCGAGTTGCCCGCCGTGAAATGGTTGAAGATCAGGTTCAGCACAATGGCCATGATCGCCGCCGAGCTGATGCCTGAGTGGAAGATGGTTTCGAACCAGTTGGGGAACTGGTGGTAGAAGGCCGGTGCGGCGATCGGGATCATGCCAAAGCCCAGCGACGCGGCGACGATGATCAGGTTGACGTTGTTCTGGTAGCTGACCTTGGACAAGGTGCGGATGCCGCTGGCTGCCACCGTGCCGAACAACACGATGCCCGCGCCCCCCAGCACGGGGGTAGGCACCGCGGCGATGATGCGCCCCATGATCGGTAGCAGGCCCAATACCACCAGGATCACACCGCCGGTGGCCACCACGTAGCGGCTGCGCACGCCAGTCACGGCGACCAGGCCCACGTTCTGGGCGAATGCACTTTGCGTGAACGAGCCAAACACTGGTGCGAGGATGCTCGAGGCCATGTCGGCACGCAGGCCATTGCCCAAGCGCTTGGAGTCGACCTTGGTACCGATGATCTCACCCACGGCCAGGATGTCGGCCGAGGTTTCCACCAGCGTCACCATGATGACGATGCACATCGACAGGATGGCCGCGATGTGGAATTCCGGCATACCGAAGTGGAAGGGCGTCGGGAAGGCGAAAACAGGGCCTTCGGTAACCTTGCTGAAGTCGGTCATGCCCAGTGCCCAGGCGATCAGCGTACCGACCACCATCGCCAACAGGATGGACAACCGGGATATCGTCGCGCTGCCCAGTTTGCTCAACAGCAGCACGATGGCGAAAGTGAGGGCAGCCAGGCCAATGTTGGCCATGCTGCCGAAGTCGGGTGAGGCGCTGTTGCCACCCATTACCCAGCGCGCGGCCACCGGCATCAGCGTCAGGCCGATGGTGGTGATCACGATGCCGGTGACCAGCGGTGGGAAGAACTTGGTGATGCGTGAGAATACCGGGGTGATCAGCAGCCCTATCAGCGAGGCGGCCATCACCGCGCCCAGCACCCCCGGCAGCCCGCCCCCACTCTCACTGCTAAGGATGGCGCCCATGGTGGCGACCCCTGCGAAGGACACCCCTTGCACCAAGGGTAGTTGGCAGCCGAAGAATGGCAGACCCAGGGTCTGTAGCAAGGTCGCCAAGCCACCTGCAAACAGCGAAGCGGCGATGAGCATGCCGATTTCTGCGCCATTGAGGCCTGCGGCCTGCCCCAGGATCAAGGGTACGGCAACGATCCCCCCATACATGGTCAACACGTGCTGCAGACCGTAGGCCAGGTTGGCACCCAAGCCGAGGTTTTCGTCCTCTGGTCGCTGGGCGGGAGACGTGCTTGTGGACGTAGTCATGGCGCAGGCTCTCTGTTTATTGTTGTGGAGCTACTGTAGTCAGTTATTGCCTACAGGTACTACACAAATTGTATACAATATTTTGATCCAAGCGCCGTCATGGGCAGCCTTGGGGCGTTCGCGTCCTTGTTGCAGGAGGCATACCAACCCAAAGCGCTTGTACAGAGAGGGTGTATACAAAGATGCCTGAGGCAGGCAGGAAGCTGTCTAGATGGACAGGAAAGGGGGGGGGCTGAGGCAGTTAGCCAGCTAATAGATCCTGTTATTCGATCAATTCCCGCAGCTCACGCATCATTTCGGTGCTGTCGGCAATGTTCAGTTCCACAAGACGGTGCAGGTGGCTCATGGAGTCGATGTCGATGTACAAGCAAACGAAGCCCAGCCGCGTGGGTTCTTCATGGCGCAGTTCGACTTGCATCTTCACCCAGGTATCGGCGTCAAGTTGGATGACCGCTTCGTAGTTCTGGGTAGGGTCCGGGGTCCAGTCGCTCGGGCGCTCGACCAGCAGGCCTTTGAGGGATAGATCGATGAGCCTGGCAGGCCAGCGCTGCTCGCCTTGGCGAAGTTCGGCAGGTGCGTCGAAATCGATACGTTGGAAGCGGCGGCGTTCGGAAGGTGGCGGGGTCATGGCGAGTCCTCATCTGATGCTCAGACTATAGACCAGCCATATGTACGTCATTGTTTGCCACCCAAGGCTATTTGAAGAAGTCCAGGCCCACTGCCTGATGAAAAGCTTTCGGTTTAGGCAATTTTCCAGAGGCCAAGCAGCACATGGTAGCCTTCGCGCTCCGGCAGTTGCAGGTTATGAACCAAAGAATTACCAGGCCTCATCTCTGTCAGGAATGCCAGTTGCCAAACCCAGCTGTAGGTTGAAGGGGCGCTGGCAACCGAGGATGAACCCCGCACTAGAGCGGGTTCGGGCCTGTGGCATCTGGCGTAATTGGAGATGGTAAAGCCGGCAGGCAGGCCCTAGACTCAAAGGGCCATCCATTCCAACCTCTCAGCTGGAAGCCAACTATGAACAATAACAACAGCCTGCTACGCCACCTCCCGTGGCTGGTGCTGGCAGTCCTGGGAGCCTGCGCGCTGGGTGTCGTCGCCCTGCGCCGTGGCGAAGCGATCAATGCCTTGTGGATCGTGGTCGCGGCAGTGGCCATTTATCTGGTCGCCTACCGCTATTACAGTCTGTTCATCGCCACCAAAGTGATGCAACTCGATCCACGCCGCGCCACCCCTGCGGTGCTCAACAATGACGGTCTGGACTATGTTCCAACCAACAAGCACATCCTCTTCGGCCACCACTTCGCGGCCATCGCTGGCGCAGGCCCATTGGTCGGTCCGGTACTGGCGGCGCAGATGGGCTATCTGCCCGGCACCCTGTGGCTGATAGCCGGTGTGGTACTGGCCGGTGCCGTCCAGGACTTCATGGTCCTGTTCTTGTCCACCCGCCGCAACGGCCGCTCGCTGGGCGACATGGTGCGCGAAGAAATGGGCCGCATTCCGGGCACCATCGCCCTGTTCGGCTGTTTCCTGATCATGATCATCATCCTCGCGGTGCTGGCGCTGATCGTGGTCAAGGCCCTGGCCGAGAGCCCCTGGGGCATGTTCACGGTGATGGCGACCATCCCGATCGCCATGTTCATGGGCGTCTACATGCGCTACATCCGCCCCGGCCGCATCGGTGAGATTTCCCTCATCGGCGTGGTGCTGCTGCTGGCTTCCATCTGGTTGGGCGGCCAGATTGCCGCGGATCCGGTCTGGGGCCCAGCCTTCACCTTCACCGGTGTTCAAATTACCTGGATGCTGGTGGGCTACGGCTTCGTCGCAGCCGTGCTGCCGGTCTGGCTGGTGTTGGCCCCGCGTGACTACCTGTCCACCTTCCTCAAGATCGGCACCATCGTGGGCCTTGCCATCGGTATCCTGATCATCGCCCCTGAACTCAAGATGCCAGCGCTGACCCAGTTCACCGATGGCACCGGCCCGGTCTGGAAGGGTACGCTGTTCCCGTTCCTGTTCATCACCATCGCCTGTGGCGCGGTCTCAGGGTTCCATGCCCTGATCTCGTCGGGCACCACGCCCAAGCTGCTGGACAACGAAACCAACGCCCGCTACATCGGCTACGGCGGCATGCTGATGGAATCGTTCGTGGCGATCATGGCCATGGTCGCGGCCTCGGTGATCGAGCCGGGCGTGTACTTCGCCATGAACAGCCCGGCTGCCGTGGTCGGTGCAGACACGGTTTCGGTGGCGCAGACGGTCAGCAGCTGGGGCTTCTTGATCACGCCCGAGCAGCTTGAGGCGGTTGCCCGTGACATCGGCGAGCACACCATCCTGGCCCGCGCCGGCGGTGCGCCGACATTGGCCGTGGGTATCGCGCAGATTCTTCACCAAGTACTGCCTGGCGAGAACACCATGGCGTTCTGGTATCACTTCGCTATTTTGTTCGAGGCCTTGTTCATCCTCACCGCCGTGGACGCCGGTACCCGTGCCGGGCGCTTCATGCTGCAGGACCTGCTGGGCAGCTTCGTGCCGGCGCTCAAGCGCACCGAATCGTGGGGCGCGAACCTGCTGGCCACCGCAGGTTGCGTCGCCATGTGGGGCTACCTGCTCTACCAAGGCGTGATCGACCCGCTCGGGGGTATCAACACGCTGTGGCCGCTGTTCGGCATCTCCAACCAGATGCTGGCCGGTATTGCGTTGATGCTGGGCACCGTGGTGCTGATCAAGATGAAGCGCCAGCGCTACATCTGGGTCACGCTGCTGCCAGCTACCTGGTTGCTGATCTGCACCACGGCGGCCGGCCTGATCAAGCTGTTCGATCCCAACCCGGCCGTGGGCTTCCTGGCCTTGGCCAAGAAATACAGCACCGCACTGGACGCTGGGCAGGTACTGGCACCAGCCAAGGACATCGGGCAGATGCAGCACGTGATCTACAACGCCTACACCAACGCCGGGCTGACCATCCTGTTCCTGCTGGTGGTATTCAGCATCCTGTTCTTCGCGATCAAGGTGGGCTACGCCGCCTGGGGTCGCAAGGAGCGGACCGACAAGGAAACCCCGTTCCAGGCCCTGCCTGACGCTTGAGAGGACTGCTGCGATGTTCAATGACCTGGGTCGGCTGGGCAAATACCTGGGGCAGGCTGCACGCCTGATGGTGGGCATGCCTGACTACGACAATTACGTCGAACACATGAACAAGACGCATCCGGACAAACCGGTCATGACGTACGAAGCGTTCTTCCGGGAGCGCCAGGAAGCGCGTTATGGTGGCAAGTCCGGGCCAAAGTGCTGTTAAGCCCCAAGCGTTAAGCTGTACCGGCCCCATCGTCGGCAGCCTGCGCTCATCGACCCGCTTGCTCCTCTTGGGAGCAGGCGCTGGCGATGAGCGCAGGCTTGTCGCGGTGGGGCCTGTGTTTTTTCCGAACAGGAGATGTTCTGCGTGCAGACCCCGATTCCCGTAACCGTACTGACCGGCTTTCTCGGTGCCGGCAAGACCACGCTGCTCAAGCACATGCTCAAGGCCGAGCACGGCCTGCGGCTGGCCGTGATCGAAAACGAGTTCAGCGAAGCAGGCATCGACAGCCAGTTGCTCGGTGACGAGCCGGTGCAGGTCATGACCCTGGCCAACGGCTGTGTGTGCTGCAGCATCCATGGCGACCTTACCCGTGCGCTGTTCCTGCTGCTGGAGCGGCTCGATGCTGGCGAAATTGCCTTTGATCGGCTGGTGATCGAGTGCACAGGGTTGGCCGACCCCGCGCCTGTGGCTCAAACGTTCTTCATCGACGAAGAGCTTCGCGAGCGGTACATCCTGGACGGCATCATCACCCTGGTCGACGCCGCTCACGCCGACGTCCACCTGACCCAGACCATCGCCCAGGCCCAGGTGGGCTTTGCCGATCGCCTGCTGCTGAGCAAGACCGACCTGGTGGAACCGGCCACCGTGCAAGCCCTGCGCGAGCGCCTGGCCCGCATCAATGGGCGGGCCGCCATGCATGTGGTCGAACAAGGCCGCATCGACTTGGGTGCACTGCTCGATGTACGCGGCTTCAACCTCAACCCGGATCTGGGCGCCAACCTCAAACCCACCCTGCGTCCAGTACGCAAACCCGCCACCCCGGACCGTATCGCCACCTTGGTGTTGCGCACCGACAAGGCGCTGGACATCGACCGCCTCAGCGACTTCATGAATGGCCTGTTGGAAACCCATGGCACGCAACTGTTGCGTTACAAGGGCGTGCTCAATATCGCGGGCGAGGATCGCAAGCTGGTGTTTCAGGGCGTGCTCAAGCTCTACGGGTTCGACTGGGACGCTGAATGGGCTGAGGCCGAACCGCGCGAGAGCGTCATGGTGTTCATTGCCGATGATCTTCCCGAAGCTACGATTCGCGCCGGCTTCGAGGCGCTGACGGCCGAGTGACGGGCTGAGCCTTGCCACCGAACCAGCCCGGCCAGGAGCTTCGATGGCGGGTGTGCTGCTCCACGCAAGGGATCAAGCGCTGGGCCAGCACATCGGTTTGCCGCACCGCCTTGGCCGTGCGGTACTTGGCACTGTGGATGCACTCACGATCGCCAAACTCGCACCGGTTCAAGGTGGTACCGCCGCAGGGGCCGTTCGCCAGGCCCTTGGGGCAGGTCTCGGGGCAGGTGTACAAGGTGTCTTCCAGGCGGCAACGACCGCAGGTGTCGCAGCCAAGCAGTGGTCGCTTCACGGCCCGCTCCACGCTGTGCAGCACCTGGGCGCCCAAGCCCGTCGCCCACATCGGCTGGCGAACCGCCCACCCGAACAACTGACTCACCGGGTTGCGACGGCTGAACAACAGGCCATGCATGCCATGCATGGCGTGGTAGCGGGCTTTCTGGGCAAACGAAGCCACAACACGCGACTCTCCCTCGCGCCAAGCCGCCTGCGGTGGGTGAAACGTCACTGCCGGTAGGCCAGGCATTTGCCAGCTAGCCTGCCAGGCAGGCGCCCATTGCTCCAGCGTGGCCACTTGCGTCTGCCAGTGCGCAAGGCGTGCCTCCAAGGCAAGCAGCTGGCTGGGCTCATGGATGCCCGACAGATGCACGCCGGCGTAGCCCATCAGCTTTACCCCAATGACCTGCAGGGCCAGGCGGTCGATGCTGCGAGCCTGGGCAAAGGCCTTGGATTGTGCCGCCTCGGCTTCCAGCATTTGCCGCATCGACGGGGTGACGGTCACGCCTGCGACATGATCGAGCATGCCCGCACGGCCTTGGGTAAGGCTCATGAGACAAGCCAGCATGGGTTTAGGTGCGCGTTGGCGGCGCATCCAGTGCATGGCCTCCTGGTGCTTGGCAGCATCGAAACCTAGCTGCAGGATGAAAAAGTCGGCACCGGCTGCCAATTTCTTTTCAGCCTTCAGGTACTGAGCGGCGCCTTCTTCTTCACGGTATTTGAACGGGTTGAGCGCTGCGCCCAGCCACCAGTGCGGATAGGCTTGGCGGGCGATCTGCAGCGCTGCGACCGATTCCAGGTAGCGCACCGGGCGCTTGCCTGGGGTATGGCCTGGCAGGCGGTCCCCTGTCAGCATCAACAACTGGTGCTGGCCCGCAGCATCCATGCGCCGCATCTGGGCGAGCAGGTGATGGCGCTCCCGGTCCTTGCCGGAAAAGTGGGGCAGGGCAGGTACCGGATGCTCGAAACAGGCCAAGGCATCCAGGGGGGACATGTCCAGCGGGCTGCTCACCCGGTCGCCAATGGCGAGTGTCATCGGCCAGCCACACAGCTGCCTGCGGGCCATTATTGCGTCCATCGCCGCAAAACGCTCTGCTGACGGCTTGGGGACGAACTCCATGACGCAAGCGAATTGCTGTTGTTGCAGGGCAGCTTTGAGCACGCTCATGACGGAACACCGAGTGTGGGCAGGCTGGCATTGTGCGCCAGCCGCGTGAATGGGTCATGCCCGGTTGCGCAGCGCATTGATCTGATCAAGACACGGCTAGGCGTCACGGGTGCGCCAGCACGAGTAACATGAGGGAAACTTGAGTTGATCTCAAATTTATTGAGTTTGTTTCAAACGCTCATCGATCTGAAAATGCCCCCATCATTTCTGCACAATGGGGACATACACATGGCACTGGCGCATAACCTGGGCTTTCCACGCACTGGCAACGACCATGCGCTGCGCGCACGTCATTGGCAGATGCAGAAAGACGCCGGTATCGAGCTATTGCCTGTAGGCGATGTGGACTGGCAGGGCGGCGCAGTGCGCGACCCTCAGGCACCTGTGACGCGGCATTTCACCCTGCTTGCCGATCAGCTGCTACAGGAAGTGGCCCAGGCCAGCGCGCTGGGCCACACCGTCAAACCTGTTCTCGTCGGCCCCTTGACCTACTTGTGGCAAAGCGCGGCGCAAGACGGGCACAGCCTGGCGCTGGAAGGTGTTGACGAACTGCTTCCGCACTATGACGCCGTCCTCAATCGCCTGGCCGAACAAGGCGTGCAGTGGGTGCAGATCGATGAGCCGATCCTTGCCCAGGCGCTGCCGCAGGACTGGAAGAACGCCTACGAGCGGGTTTACAACATCCTGCAGCGCGCCCCGTTGAAGAAGCTGATCGCGACGTGGGCTGGTGGCTTGCAGGGCAACCTTGGCCTGGCCGCGCACCTGCCGGTGGACGGCTTGCACATTGACCTGGTGAGCGACCCTGAGCAGCTGACGACCACCCTGGACCGCCTGCCTGCCTACAAAGTGCTTTCGTTAGGCCTGGTCGACGCAGAAAACGATGCCCAGCATGCCCTGGACAGCAAGTGGCACTGGCTGTGTGAAGCCAATGAGCGTCTGGGGGAGCGACTGTGGATCGGTACGGCGTGCTCACTGCTGCACAGCCCGCTGGGCGTCGCCGTCCAGGCCTGTGAGGAAGTGGTCCGGCTGGCCAAGGCGCTCAATGATCCGATCAAGGCCACGCCACCCGCGTTCCACGCCCTGCAGGTAGCCAACGCCTGATTGTGCATGGTGGAAGCCGCCGCTAGGGCGTGCACGGCGGCGTCCAAGTGCCCATGGCTCGGTTGATCAGCGCTCGATCGCCAGGGCCACGCCTTGCCCACCCCCGATACACAGCGTTGCCAGGCCTTTCTTGGCATCGCGCTTGATCATCTCGTGCAGCAGGGTGACCAGCACGCGGCACCCGGATGCACCGATGGGATGACCCAGCGCAATCGCCCCACCGTTCACGTTGACCCGCGAAGCATCCCACGCCAGTGCCTGGCCAACGGCCAGCGCCTGGGCCGCGAACGCCTCGTTGGCCTCGATCAGGTCCAGGTCGGCCAGTTGCCAGCCTGCTTTGCCCAGGCAGCGTTCAGTCGCCGAGACAGGGGCGATCCCCATCACGGCGGGGTCGACCCCGGCGCTGGCATAGGCCGCGATCCTGGCCAGCACGGGCAAGCCCAATGCCTGGGCCTTTGCAGCGTTCATCAGCAGCACTGCCGCAGCCCCATCGTTGAGGCTGGAGGCATTGCCTGCCGTCACGCTGCCGTCCTTCTTGAAGGCAGGGCGCAGTTTGGCCAGGGATTGGGCCGTGGTGTCCGAACGTGGCTGTTCGTCCTGGGCGAAGACCTTGGGCTCGCCTTTTTTCTGTGGCAGCACGATCGGGGTGATTTCGGCCTCGAAGCGGCCAGCGGCGATGGCTGCCACCGCCTTGCGCTGCGACTCGGCCGCGAAGGCGTCCTGCTGTTCACGGCTCAGCGCGTACTCCTGCACCAGGTTTTCAGCCGTGATGCCCATGTGGTAGTCGTTGAACGCGTCCCATAGGCCGTCGCTGATCATGCTGTCGATCAGCTGGCCATGGCCCATGCGCTGGCCGGTGCGGGCAGAAGGCATTACATAAGGGGCAAGACTCATGTTTTCCTGACCGCCGGCGATCACCACCTCAGCGTCGCCGCAGCGAATGGCCTGGGCGCCCAGGTGCAGTGCCTTGAGACCGGAGCCGCAGACCTTGTTCAGGGTCAGGGCAGGCACGCTGAACGGCAGGCCGGCCTTGATCGCTGCCTGACGTGCAGGGTTTTGCCCGGCGCCGGCTGTAAGCACTTGGCCCATGATCACCTCGTCGACCTGAGCCGGCTCCAGCCCGGTCTGCTCCAATAACCGCTTGATCACGGCTGCCCCCAGGTCGACGGCCGGGACGCCCGCCAGTGCGCCCTGGAAGCTACCGATGGCGGTGCGGGTCGCGGCGACGATCACCACTTCGTTCATGTTGTTGTTCTCCGTCTGAAGGTGAGGGCAATCAGCATCGGCGCATTTTGCTCATTTGTTAAGTTTGTTTTTATTGCCCATTGATAGGAAAACCGAATCAATACCTCCGCGCGGCAAGAGTGCGTCCGGGCCGCGTGCCGTGTCACCAACCGGCCCCCGATTTTGCATCGCTGCGCTCAACCCTTAAGATGTGTCGCCTAACCTGCGGGGTGAGTCTTACCCCTCAGTCCACTCTGAAAGCGCCCTGTGTGGCGTTTTCGTGCATAAACCAGACGAGGTACAGACATTGGCCATCATTCATCCTAAGGTCCGCGGTTTCATCTGCACCACGACTCACCCCAAGGGCTGCGAGCTCAACGTCCGTGACCAGATCGAAGCCACCCGCAAGCTGGGCGTGCGCGAGGATGGTCCGAAGAAGGTGTTGGTCATCGGTGCTTCCAGTGGCTACGGCCTGGCCGCGCGCATCACTGCGGCCTTCGGTTTCAAGGCCGACACCCTGGGCGTGTTCTTCGAGAAGCCAGGCACCGAAACCAAGGCCGGCACCGCTGGCTGGTACAACGCGGCGGCGTTCGACAAGTTCGCCAAGGCCGAGGGCCTGTACAGCAAGTCGATCAACGGTGACGCTTTCTCCGACGAAGCGCGGGCCAAGGTCATCGAGCTGATCAAGAACGAAATGGGCGGCAAGGTCGACCTGGTCATCTATTCGCTGGCCTCGCCGGTGCGCAAGCTGCCACAGACGGGCGAACTGGTGCGCTCGGCGCTCAAGCCCATCGGCCAGCCGTACAAGTCGACGGCCATCGACACCAACAAGGACGCCATCATCGAGGCCAGCATCGAGCCGGCCACCGAGCAGGAAATCGCCGACACCGTGACCGTCATGGGTGGCCAGGACTGGCAGCTGTGGATCGACGCCCTGGCCGGTGCCGATGTGCTGGCCGAAGGCGCTCGCACCGTCGCCTTCAGCTACATCGGCACCGAAATCACCTGGCCCATCTACTGGCACGGCGCCCTGGGCAAGGCCAAGCAGGACCTGGACGACACTGCCCTGCGCCTGGACCAGAAGCTGGCAGCTGAGGTCAAGGGCGGCGCCAATGTGGCCGTGCTCAAGTCGGTGGTGACCCAGGCCAGCTCGGCTATCCCGGTCATGCCGCTGTACCTGTCGATGGTGTTCAAGATCATGCAGGAGAAGGGTGTCCACGAAGGTACCCAGGATCAGCTCGATCGCATGTTCCGTGACCGTATGTATCGCACCGACGGCGCCCCGGCGCAGGTCGACGAGAAAGGTCGCCTGCGCCTGGACGACTGGGAACTGCGCGATGATGTGCAAGATGCCTGCAAGGCCATGTGGCCGCAGGTGACCACCGAGAACCTGTTCGAGCTGACCGACTATGCCGGTTACAAGAAGCAGTTCCTGAACCTGTTCGGCTTCGAGCGCACGGACGTCGACTACGACGAAGATGTGGCGACCGACGTGCAGTTCGATTGCGTGCAGCTGTAATTCAAGCGCTCTGAAGTCAGGTTAATGGGGCTGCCATGCAGCCCCATTCTTCATGCTGCCGTGCTCGACTCCAGGGCACAGTCCGCTGGATGGACAACCCCCCATCAAGCCTTGCGCGACAGTGGCAATGCCTCGAACTTGACGCCTGCCAGGCCGTACGCGATCAGCGCACGGATATTCCCATGGTCGTGGCCCTCGGGTGTGGCCTGCACATCTCGATAATGCTCGCCAAAGGCCAGCAGCGCCTCACGATCAGTCAATCCCTCGAGCAACGCCAGGCCCAAGGTTTTGCATGAACCTTCGTTCTGCCCGGCTGCGTTTTCGACGTCACCGTTGCTGAAGGCCTGGGGCTGATAGGCATAGTGCTCGGCAATGAATGCCAGGGTATCGGCGAACACATGTTCACCACTGGCCAGGCTGGTGCGCAGGGTAGTCAGATCAGTCACGGGGTTTTCCTTGTTCGAATGCGGCCTGCTGCTGGGGGCTGGCCTCTTTTTGGTACTGGGCCTTCCACTCGCCATAAGGCATGCCGTAGATGGCTTCACGGGCGTCATCCAGGCTCAGGTCCAGCTGGCGCTCATCGGCGGCCGCCTTGTACCACTTGGACAGGCAGTTGCGACAGAACCCGGACAGGTTCATCAGGTCGATGTTCTGCACGTCGGTGCGTGAGCGCAGGTGTTCCACGAGTCGGCGGAAGGCGGCGGCTTCCAGTTCGAGCTGTTGCTGTGGGGTCATGGGCTTCTCTCAAATGATGCGGTTTTTCAGGTGGCGGCCACCATTGATGACCACTTGGCTGCCGGTGCTGTATTGGCTGGCAAGCAGGTACTTGACCGTCTCGATCAGCGGCCCGGCGCCCGGTTCGAATTCCAGCAGTGCCTTCTTCAGCGTCTGCTGGCGATAGGCTTCGTCGCCGCCCTCCTTGAGGATCAGCAGCCCAGGCAGAATACCGTTGACGTGTACCGTGGGTGCGTACTTTTCGGCGAACGACAACACCATGTTCTGCAACGCGGCCTTGGTGGCGGCGTAGCCGATGTGGCTCTTGCTGCCGCGTGAGGACGTTTCGTCGCAGACGTGGATGATGTCGGCCTTGTCGACCTTGGCCAAGAGCTCGCCCAGGGCCAGGTTGAGATGATAGGGCGCTTCGACATGAAGGCGGAACATGGTGTCGAGGTGGGTCAGGTCATCGTCGAGCCACAGCGAAGCGTTGTGGATGACGGCGCGCAGGCCATCGTAATGGCTATAAAGATAATCGATCAGTGCCTGGCGGTCGGCCACCTGGCACAAGTCTGCGGTGAACGGAATGATATTGGGGTGTGGCGATTGAGGCTGGACGCTGCGGCTGGCACTGACCACCGTATGGCCGGCCTGGGCCAGTTCCATGGCCAGGGCCAGCCCGACGCGTTGGCTGGCTCCGGTTATCAGGATAGGGCTGTTCATGTTCGGGGCGGTCAACTGTATGTGTCGAAGGTTGCCGCCCAGCATACCCCAACTGCCCAACGCGTGTGTGGCCTGCGCCTACCGGCTACGCCAGGCGTGTTCGCGTGCCGCCGACCCCTGCAGCCAGCCCGCCAGCAGGTGCGTTGAAAGGGGGATGAACAGGTACACCATCAGGGGGGTGAGCGCCAGGGTGCTGACAAGCACGCGTGGCAACAGATCCATGCCTGCCAGCCAGTGACCGAACAGCATGTTAAAGGCCAGTGACACCGGAAAGAATGCCAGCCAGATCGCCGTGGCCTGTTTCCAACGGGGTGGTTTACGCACCAAGGCAGTGCCGAACCAGTCGTTT
The DNA here is from genome assembly GCF_007680745.1 of Pseudomonas sp. DE0010. Classification (NCBI taxonomy): domain Bacteria; kingdom Pseudomonadati; phylum Pseudomonadota; class Gammaproteobacteria; order Pseudomonadales; family Pseudomonadaceae; genus Pseudomonas; species Pseudomonas sp. DE0010. Next base: position 27,168 of record NZ_VEJQ01000023.1, on the reverse strand, counting down.
ATGCCACTGACCCGTGCCTCCCTGGGGCGCTCGAACAGCCCGTTGCCGCGCTTGAGCCAGGCGCGCCGCGAGGCCGAATGCTCCCAGGCATGCAAGGTCGGCTCATCGCTGAAGCGGAAGATGATCTGGAATTCATCGCCGTCGCGCGGCGGTGCGAGAATCCCTGAGCCCAGGTAGCCGGGGAAATCGGTGGCCAGCTGTTCGCCCTCATGGAGCCAGGCCAGCAGTTCTTCATAGCGGCCATCGGCGGCGCGCCGCGACACCATCAAGGTGACGGGGGATCTAGACATCGTGTATCTCCTGACGACGAGGCTGGCGGGTAGCTGGCCCCTTGGCTGTGTCGGCCGGGGTGGTGGTCGACTCAGTTAGGCATGCAAGAAGTGGGCGCGGATTATGGCGTATCGACCGAGCGGGCGTAAGCCACCGCCGTGGGAGAACACGGTGCGTTCGTCGGGGGTCGTCTTCAGCCGGGCATTTGCGTATGCAACTCAGGGTGAGCAAGCCGGTGCTTGTGGAGGATGAAATCGCGCAGGCGTTCGATGTCTTCCTGGGCAGTGCCACTCAGGTCATAGGCGGCCTTGGAGCCGTCGATACGCCGGCCCAGTTTGCCGTGAAGCTCGATGGGGCAGACACCGTCCGGGGCGAATCGGAGCGTGAAGACATCAGGAGCGTCTAGCAGGTCGCGCACATGCACAAGCACACCTTTGACAGAGATGTCGCACACCCAGAGCCCGCTCTCCTCACCGTGGGCGTCGAGCAATGCACAGGGCGGATCAAGGGTCAGTCGCCATGGGCGCAGCCTGGGGCCTATCTCGAAGATATCGGGCGCGCCCAGTTGCAATTGCAGCGTATGAAACTCGTCCTCGATCAGCTGCAGCGGAATGCTGATCTGCTGGTTGTCGACATGGGCCTGCAAGGTCACCTGCTCATGCGCGACCAGGCGGGTGAGCAGTCCCTGGATGCGGCTATCCCCATTGACCAGGAGGCTCGTCATGGCTTCGGCCATGTCGAACTGAGGGAAATGCTGGACATCCTGGATATAGTCCAGTTCATCCTGGGTCAAGAGTGTGTCGGGGGGCATGTTGAAACTCGATGTGAAGGGTTCTACGGCCCGATTGACTCCAAAACGCAACCTTGGTTCACGCGCCATCACCGGCTTTCTGACGAACGCGCAGCTCAGCCAGTTCGCGTTCCATTTCCACTTGCCGGGTAACGTCCTTTTGAATGCCGATGAAGTACAGGCGCTGGTCAGCCGCATGCCTCAGAGGCGTAATGGATAGCTCGTTCCAGAACGCGGTGCCGTCCTTGCGGTAGTTACGCAGTACTTCACGGCATGCCCGGCCCTCGGCCAGCGCTTTGCGGATGCGCGCGCGGCCCAGTTGGTCACGATCGTCCCCCTGCAGAAAGCGGCAGTCCTGGTACAGGATTTCATCCCGGCTGTAGCCGGTGAGACGCTCGAAAGCCGCGTTCACGTAGATGAGGATGGTGTCGTCGCCTTCCTGTTCGGCGACCACGATACCGTCGTCCGAGGCATCGACCATCGATTGCAGCAACTGCGCATTGATCATGTCTGGGTCATGCAGTGAAGGAATGAGGGCCGCGGGCGTTGCCACGGCCTTGTGCCAGCGCTGGGTGCTAGTATCCTACGATTTCACTCAGTATCGGAATCCTTTTCCCTGATGAAAGTCGTCATTATTTCCGGATCGGTGTACGGCACCGCCGAAGAAGTTGCCCGTCACGCCGAATCGCTGCTCAAGGCCGCTGGCCTGGAAGCCTGGCACGCCAACCGAGCCTCTTTGCAAGACTTGCAGGCGTTCGGCCCGCAGGCCGTACTGGCGGTGACCTCCACCACAGGCATGGGCGAGTTGCCCGACAACCTCATGCCCCTCTACAGCGCCCTGCGCGACACCCTGCCGGCCGACTGGCGTGGCCTGCCGGGTGCAGTCATCGCCTTGGGCGACTCCAGTTATGGCGATACCTATTGCGGTGGCGGCGAACAGATGCGCGAACTGTTTGCCGAACTTGGCGTGCAGGAGGTGCTGCCCATGCTGCGGCTCGATGCCAGCGAAACCGTGACACCGGAAACCGATGCCGAGCCATGGCTGGCTGAACTGGTGCAGGCACTGAGCGCCTGACGTTTTTGCAGGACGGATACGCAGCCGGCAACCAGTCAGGCTGCGCCTACCGCTGGTGCAGGTGACTCGCTCAGTCATCAAGCTGGCTGGCAACGCAAGTTCAAGCGCCTCGGCCGCTGGCTAGACTGAGTCTCGCACAGAGAGCACATGCAAGTGCCGAGGTGACATGCAATGACAGCAGCCTTGCCTTATCGCGTCCACATCCCTTAACCCGGTGCCTTCCGATGCCCATGGCCGAAATTCCATTGTGCGTCTGGCGTACCCGGGGACAGAGTTTCACATTCCGGGGCCAGAGCATCCGCTACTGGACCGCAGGGCAAGGAACGCCCCTGCTTTTGCTACATGGTTTTCCTACAGGCAGCTGGGACTGGCATTACTTGTGGGGCCCTCTGGCCCAGCGCTATCGGGTGGTGGCCTGCGACATGCTGGGGTTCGGCGATTCGGCCAAGCCAGTTAATCACGCCTATAGCCTGATGGAGCAGGCCGACTTGCAGCAGGCCTTGCTGGCTCACCTGCAGATCGACCAGCCGGTGGATGTGCTGGCTCATGATTACGGAGGTAGCGTGGCCCAGGAGCTGCTGGCTCGGCATCATGAGCAGCGCGCCAATATCGCCAGCTGCGTCTTTCTCAACAGCGGCCTGTTTCCTGAAGGTTGTCGCATGCTGTTGCTGCAGAAGCTGCTGCTAAGTCGCCTGGGCTGGCTGGTGGCGCGCTCGTTCAGCCGCGATGACCTGGTGCGTCACCTGACCCGTGTCTATGGGCCATGTACCCACCCGAGCGAAAGCGTGCTCGACGACTTCTGGAGCATGCTGGCTGCCAATCGCGGCACGCGCGTGCTGCACAGGCTTGCCGGCTACGTGCCTGAACGCTTGCAGCACCGTGATCGCTGGACGCAGGCGCTGCAGGGGGCGGTGCCGTTGCGTTTGATCGCCGGCGCAGTCGATCCCCTTTATGGCGCGCACATGGTCGAGCACTACCGTCGACACGTTCCGACCGCCGATGTCGTACTGTTGCAGGGTATTGGCCACCATCCGCATACCGAAGCGCCGCAACAGGTGTTGCGTCATTACCTGGCGTTCAGGGAACCCGCCCGAGGGTTCGGCTCGCTCAAAGTGGCCAGGTTTTGACTCGATGACGTGGCAACCGGGCTCCTGAGGACCAAACGGCAGGCAAAAAAAACCGCTGCCTTTCGCAGCGGTCAATCGAGACGTCAGATCAAGGAGCTTCAAAATCTACGTCGATACACCTGGCTGGCACCGCGAGCGGGGGGAGAGCCCTCGGTGCCAGCCAGTGATCCAATAATAAGCAATTGAATCCGCTGGAAAAACCGCATACGGCGACATTCACCGTTACATACCAGGCAACAGTCTGCGGTGCTCAAGGGGCTGGGCAGTACCCCATGCGCCAGCTTGCCTCGCGCGTAGCAGCCAAGAGCCGCTGTGCCGCAGGGCCTTGTTCATCGGCATGAAACATCGACGTGGGCCCCACCACCGTCATCACCGCAGCGATCTGCCCCATGGCGTTGAAGATCGGCGCCGACAGCGCATCCACACCCGGCATCAGCAGCCCGTGGATATGGTGCAGACCGCGTTCACGTATACCGGCCAGCACCGTCTGATAATCCCCAGGCACCTGCTTGAGCTGGGTCAGCTCGCGCGCCATCAAGTCCACGGTTTCCCGTTCAGGCAAATGGGCCGCGAACACCAGCCCGGTGGACGAGGTCAGCAGCGGCAATACCGAGCCAATCTGCGTCACCACGGTGACGGCGCGTACGGCCGGTTCGATGCTTACCACGGTCGCCCCCTGATTGCCCCATACCGCAATAAAGCAACTCTCGTTCAGTTCATCACGCAGCTGGGAGAGCGGCAGCGCGGCGACTTTCAGCACATCGATGCTGCCCAGCGCGGCCATGCCCACGCGCAAGGCTTCGCGCCCCAGGCCGTAATGATTGGTAGCCGCATTCTGTTCGGCGAACCCACTGGCAATCAGGGCTTGCAGGTAACGATGCACCTTGCTCGCCGGCATCTGGACATGCTCTGCAAGCCTGGACAGTGACGTGGAGGGTGAGAGTTCGGCCAATGCCTTGAGGATGTCGGTGCCCACCTCGGCTGAGCGGACCTTCTGCTTGCCGTTGTCGGTAGGGGAGCTGGCTTTGGCCATCGTAGGGTCATCCGCGAGTCATCGAGTCGCGCCTTTATAGCTTGACGCCTGGCGCAGAGCAAATTACGTTATTCGTAATCTAATTACGATAAAAACAATGCAGATGCGCCGCCGTTCCCTCGGGCAGCAGCAACTGCTCCCACAGGCCGCCCCGGCCCGGAGGCATCGATGAATCGCGACCCTGCACCTGACCTTCACTACCTCAGCGGTTTCGGCAACGAATTCACCAGCGAAGCGTTGCCAGGCGCCTTGCCGGTCGGGCAGAACTCGCCACAGAAAACCCCCTATGGGCTCTATGCCGAGCTGCTCTCCGGCACGGCGTTCACCATGGCCCGTCATGAGCTGCGCCGCACCTGGATGTACCGCATCCGGCCGTCAGCCGCCCATCCGCGTTTCGAGCGCCTGGCGCGCCAGCCCCTGAACCAGGCGGGGGGCACGATCACGCCCAACCGCCTGCGCTGGAACCCGCAGCCCATCCCGCAAGCACCAACCGACTTCATCGCGGGTTGGCTGCCCATGGCGGCCAATGGCCCTGCCAACGCGCCTGGCGGTGTGAGCATCTACATCTACAGCGCCAACCGCTCCATGGAGCGCGTGTTCTTCAACGCCGATGGCGAGCTGTTGCTGGTGCCTGAGCAAGGTCGGCTGCGCCTTGCCACCGAGCTGGGTGTGATGCAGGTGGGCCCGCTTGAAATTGCAGTGATTCCCCGCGGCATGAAGTTTCGTGTCGAACTGCTCGATGGCCATGCCCGTGGCTACCTGGCTGAAAACCACGGCGCGCCCCTGCGCCTGCCGGACCTGGGGCCTATTGGCAGCAATGGGCTGGCCAACCCCCGCGATTTCGAGACGCCGGTGGCCGCTTATGAACACACCACTGGGCCGGTACAGCTGGTACAGAAATTTCTAGGAGAGCACTGGGCGTGCGAGCTCCAGCATTCCCCATTGGACGTGGTGGCCTGGCACGGTAGCAACGTGCCTTACAAATACGACCTGCGTCGCTTCAATACATTGGGCACAGTCAGCTTCGACCACCCGGACCCCTCGATCTTCACCGTGCTCACCTCACCGACCAGCGTGCATGGCCTTGCCAACATGGACTTCGTGATCTTTCCCCCGCGCTGGATGGTGGCCGAGAACACCTTCCGTCCGCCATGGTTCCACCGCAACCTGATGAACGAGTTCATGGGGCTGATCGACGGTGCCTACGATGCCAAGGCCGAAGGCTTCGTGCCCGGTGGCGCCTCCCTGCACAGCGTGATGAGTGCCCATGGCCCGGATGCCGAGACCTGCGACAGGGCCATTGCGGCCGAGCTTGCCCCGCACAAGATCGAGAACACCATGGCGTTCATGTTCGAGACCAGCCAGGTGCTGCGCCCGAGCCAGTACGCCATGTCCTGCCCGCAGTTGCAGGCCGACTACGACAGCTGCTGGGCCACCTTGCCCAGCACCTTCAACCCGAACCGGAGATAACCCATGAACCAACCCGCCATTGCCCGCAGCTGGGTGAGCCACGCCAATGGGCACAGTGACTTCCCGCTGCAGAACCTGCCCTTGGGTATCTTCAGTCGTGGCAGCGAAGCCAAGCGCTGTGGCGTGGCCATCGGCGATGCCATCCTCGACCTTGAGGCGGTGCTGGCCATGGGTTTGTTCGAAGGTCAGGCCAGGGCGGCGGTACTTGCCACCCAGGGCGGCACCTTGAACGCGTTTTTCGCACTCGGGCGCGGTGCGCGCGTGGCGTTGCGGGAGCGGCTGCTCGAGTTGCTCGGTGAGCAGTCCGAGCACCAGGCAATGCTGGAGGGGGCGCTTTATCCCGCCAGCACCTGCCAGTTGCATGTGCCGGCCCAGATCGGCGATTACACCGACTTCTACGTGGGCATCGAGCATGCCCGCAACATTGGCAAGTTGTTCCGCCCCGACAACCCCTTGCTCCCCAACTACAAGTACGTGCCTATCGGCTATCACGGCCGCGCATCGACCATTCGCCCCTCCGGGACGGATGTTCGCCGGCCCAAGGGCCAGACATTGCCTGCCGGCCAGAGCGAACCAAGCTTCGGCCCCTGTGCGCGGCTGGACTACGAGCTGGAGCTGGGCATCTGGATCGGGCAGGGCAACGACATCGGCCAGGCCATCCCCATCGGCGATGCGGCCGAGCACATCGCGGGCCTGTGCCTGCTCAACGATTGGTCGGCGCGGGACATCCAGGCGTGGGAATACCAGCCACTGGGCCCGTTTCTGTCCAAGAGCTTCGTGACCACGATTTCGCCCTGGGTCGTCACGGCCGAGGCGCTGGCGCCTTTGCGCTGCGCTCAGCCGCCAAGGCCTCAAGGTGACCCCCAGCCGCTGTCCTACCTGCTCGACAAGCGTGACCAGGCAGCGGGTGCATTCGACATCGAACTGGAAGTGTTGCTGCTCACCGAGCGCATGCGCGAGGAGGGGAGTGCGCCGCACCGCCTGGCCCTGAGCAACACCCGCAGCATGTACTGGACGGTGGCCCAGTTGGTGGCGCACCACAGTGTCAACGGTTGCCAGTTGCAACCCGGCGACCTGTTCGGCTCCGGCACCCTGTCAGGTGCCACCCCAGGGTCCTATGGCAGCTTGCTGGAAATCACCGAGGGCGGTAAGCACCCGGTCGAGCTGCCCAATGGCGAAGTGCGCAAGTTTCTGGAGGACGGCGACGAAATCATCCTGCGGGCACGGGGTGTGTGCGACGGTGAGGTGAGCATCGGGTTCGGCGAGTGCCGTGGTCGGGTCATTGCGGCCAACTGAGGAGACGCAGGCATGGAGCTGTATACCTATTACCGTTCCACCTCGTCCTACCGAGTGCGGATTGCCTTGGCCCTCAAAGGGCTGAGCTTCATGGCACTCCCCGTCAATCTGCTGCAAGGCGAGCATCGGCAAGCCGGTTATCTGGGTATCAATGCCCAGGGCCGGGTACCCACCCTGCGTACAGACGGTGGCGAGCTGCTCGTGCAATCTCCAGCGATCATCGAGTACCTGGAAGAGGCCTATCCGCAGCCCGCGCTGCTACCGGCAGGGGCGGCGCTGCGCGCCAAGGCGCGTGGGGTGGCGGCGATCATCGGCTGCGACATCCACCCCCTGCACAACGTCAGCGTGCTCAACCGCCTGCGTGAGGCGGGCCAGGATGAAGTGCAGATCAACCAATGGATCGGCCATTGGATAAGCCAGGGGCTGGGGGCGGTCGAGCAGGTGATCGGCGAGGGTGGCTACTGCCTGGGCGATGCGCCTGGCCTGGCGGATGTCTACCTGATACCGCAGCTCTATGCCGCCGAGCGATTCGGGGTCGACCTTGGGCGTTACCCGCGCATTCGCAGGGTGGCGGCGTTGGCGCAGCAGCATCCGGCGTTCATACAGGCTCATCCTTCGCGTCAGCCCGATACGCCGTAGTGTGCAGCGTTAGATTGCGCGATCAATGAAGGGAGCGGCTTGTCGCGGGCAACTGCTCCAGCCGCTCGCTCAATACCAGCCGCTGCAGAGGGTCTTCCGTCAGCAGCAATGCATGTTCCAGGTCGAAGCGTTCGGCGTGTGGGCAATCGAGCTGCCTGTACAGGTTGGCACGGGCCAGGTAGTCGCCGACCTGGGCGGGGCCCAGTTGCATGACGCGCTCGGCGTCGATCAGCGCCGCGAGTGGGGCGTCATTACTGGTGTGCAACTGGCGCAAGTTGCGTGACAGCCGTTGCAGCATCTGCATGGCGCTGGCCGGGCGCAAGTGCTCGGCGCTCAAGGCGGTGCCCGGACCGTACTGGCGGACCAGCAGCTCTCGACAATCATTGGGATAAAGACGCCGACCGCCGCAGGGGTCGAGCAAATGGTCGGCACCCGGCACCCGCAACAGGAAATGCCCGGGGAAGGCGACGCCTTCGAGTGGAATGGACAGACGCTGCGCAAACTCCAGTGCCAGGATGGCCAAAGCCAGCGGTTGGCCGCGTCGCCTTGTCAGCACATGGTTCATCAAGGCAGCGTGAGGACGCAGCGGCAGGTATTCATCCTGTTGGAAACCCAACGCGTTGAGCTGGCGCAAAAGCGGCTGGGCAAGTTCAGTGACGCCAATCATGGGCAGGTGAATGCTGATGGTGTGCTGCATGTTCTGGAACACGGCCTGGCAGGCATCAGGATCGACGCTTGGGTCATGTTCGGCGGCGATCCACAGCGCAGCTTGCAGCAGGGCGGCAGGCGTGTTTTCAAGGCAGGCCAGGCAGGCTTGACGTGGCTTCATGGGCTTCTCCACTCACCCTTGAGTAATAGCCGGCCAGAGCGGTTTCGTCCAGTTGTCCGGTAGCCCGGCCCGCCCGTTTCAGGTGCCTATACTGGATGCTGCACCTCATGGGGAGCCAGGCCATGTTCGCACTGATGCAATGCACCCGTACCCAGTCACTGCATGTGTTCAACGATCCGCAGACAGGCCTTGAGGCCGTCGTGGTCATTCACAGCGAGCGGTTCGGGCCTGCCATGGGCGGTTGTCGCTACCTGGCATACACCGATCATGAGAGTGCGATCACCGACGCAGTCACCCTGGCCCAGGGCATGAGCTACAAGGCGGCAATGGCGGGCCTGCCTTTCGGGGGCGGCATGGCGGTCATGCTGCGCAGCCCGCATGTGAACGACCGCGCTGCCTTGTTCGAAGCATTCGGCCGCCGTATCGATAGCTTGCAAGGGCGGCTACTCATCGCCCTGGACAGCGGCACCTCGACACTGGACATGGATTGCCTGGCGCAGGGCACCCCCCATGTTGTCAGCACGACAGCGCTGGGTGACCCTGCCCCACATGCGGCGATGGGGGTATTCGCGGGCCTGCGCGCCACCGCCCATGCGCGGCTGGGCAGCCACAACCTGGAAGGGCTGCGTGTCGCTATCCAGGGGTTGGGGAGCGTGGGGTACACGCTGGCCGAACACTTGCACGCAGCGGGTGCAGACCTGCTGGTCAGCGATCTGGAGCCTGGCCGAGTGCGACTTGCGGTAGAGCAGTTCGACGCACAACCGATTGCCCACGATGCGTTACCTAGTACACCGTGCGACATCTTCGCCCCCTGCGGCATAGGCCCGGGATTGAATGGGCAAAGCGTGATGCAGTTGAGGTGCGCGGCAGTGGCAGGTGCTGCAAACAACCAACTGGCATCGTTGCAGGTTGCCGACCAGTTGGAAGGGCGGGGGATTCTGTATGCACCTGATTACGTGATCAATGCGGGTGCCCTGATCTACTCAGCGCTGGCCCATAGGGGCGAAAAAGCGGAGGCGATCACCGCCCATATTGCCCGTATACCCACCCGCCTGACCGAAGTGTTCGGTCATGCCCAGGCTGAAAAGCGTTCGCCTGCACGTGTGGCGCAGGCGCTGGCGGAACGTTTGTTGTACGACTGAATACAACGCCCCAGGCCTCGTCGCTCAAAGGCCCAGCGATCGCTATTGAGCAGCATCGCCCTCGAGCAGTTCACCCAGCGCGTCGGGCTGGCTCTTGAACGCCCTGGCGAATACGTCGCGGTTCTTGGCCATATAGATACCGGCTTCTTCTACCTGCTGTTCGCTCAACGATGGCACAGCCTTGTGCAGGACTTCTGCCAGGCGCTCAGCCAGTTCGAGCATCTTGTCGTGACGGTCTGCTTCGGCCTTATCCATGAACAAGCGCTCCGGGTCGCGGCTGCTGCGATACACCACTTCGACGGCCATTCATCACCTCTATGCCTTTTTGCTGTTAACGATTTACTGTATCGATATACAGTAATGGCATTCCCTGAATCGCGCAACCCTGAATTTCCCAGGGGGTGTGCGTGTCCTGCATCACTCGACCACCTTCCAAGCCCCTGTGCCTGGCCCTTTAACTGCATGGCACAAGCGTCATACAGGTAGCGGATCATTTGTCAGAGAGCTTCGGGGAGTCATCGATCATGAACATCAAATGGGCAGAAAAACTGCGCAAAGGCCTGCACGGCTCAGCCGATTCGCTGGGCAACCTGTGCGTCGAAGGCTTTCACTACCTGGCCTTGTTCGGCATCGGTGCGATAACGGCCTATGCCGCTGTGGTGACGTTTCTGGACATGCTCGGCAAAGGTGGGATCAGCGTGGATGACATCCTGCTGCTGTTCATCTACCTGGAGTTGGGCGCCATGGTGGGCATCTACTTCAAAACCAACCACATGCCCATCCGCTTTCTGCTGTACGTGGCCATCACGGCGCTCACCCGTCTGTTGATTGGCGACGTGTCGCACCACAAGGCGCCCGATGTGGGGCTGCTGTACGTGTGCGGGGGCATCCTGCTGCTGGCATTCGCCATTCTGGTGGTGCGCTACGCGTCGTATCGCTATCCGTCGACCAAGGTGCTGGACGCCAGCGGCAAGGATGTGGAAGAGGGCAAGTGACCCTCAGTTGGCCACGACGTTGCGTGCTTGACTACCACTGGGGCGCGTAAGGGCGGCGAGCACTTGCATGGGGTTCTGGCTGCGATCTATCGCCAGGCCCAGGCGGATGCTGTCGATGACCCGTTGCAAGCGAGCGGGGTCATTGCGTTGCGCCTGGCTGATCAAGCGTTTGGCGGCGATGCCCGCCTCGTCAGACAAGGTGAGCATGATGCTCCCGTCGAGCGCCTCGATGCTCAGGTTGACCCGGTACTGGGGGCTGAACGCTGCACTGATCTGATCGAATGGGTTGGTCATGATGGCGCTTCTGCAACGTGATGATGCAGAAATTGACTGGTGGGGGTGGGACCGGGTTCCAACCGTTTATCGGTCGCGGCACGGCGGCAGTGGTGCAAGGCTGAGCCCTTGCGGTTGGATAAGGCAAGGGCCGCTGCGCGGCCCCGTTCCGGTCAGGCGATCAAGCCTCCGGATCGCTCAGCTCCAGCACGCCACGCTTGCTGCGCAACTTGCCGTACAGGTGCTCCAGCGCATGGGTCAGCTTGGTGGCCGCGCCTTCCACCGCCTGGTCAAGCGAGTTGGCCGTGTGGGTCACCGAGATCGGCTGATGGCCTTTGGGGCGAGCCTCCATCTGGCAGCGCTTGTCCTGTGGTCCGGGTTTGCCGCCGTTTTCATCGCGCAGGTGCACCTCGATACGGGTGAGGTCTTCCTCGTAGCGCTCCAGCGTGTCTTGCACCGTGTTGCGGACCCACTCGTCGAGCCGGGCATTGCCATCGATATGGTTGCTGCTGTTGACCTGGATTTGCATGATTCAATCCTTATTCAGCTTGCTCGCATGGAGACGCCAGGTCCTTGAGACCCTTGGAATTTCTGCGCCTCTTGACTCTAAGGTCAGGCAAGCCAATAGCGAATTCAACCCCCTCGTGAAAATAAATGTCTTGTAGCAAAGCCGATTGCTCACTTTTGCCCAGCATGCTGTCGGCCAGGCTTTGCATATGAGAATCCATATCATTATTATTGCTGGCTTCAACATTTCCGGACTTGGCCATGACCCGTAAACCCGCCAGCCTCACGCCCAGCTATCGCCTGGCCGTGGCTTCACGCAGCCTGGCGGCGTTGCTTGGCGGTTATCTGTTGGCGTCTACGGCCAGTTTCTGCGTGGCTGTGTCGCTGCCCATAGCGCCGGTCGACGCCACGCTGATCGGCCTGATGCTGTCGTTCGTGTTCTACGTGTTGGCCTTCATCGGTTGCTTTGCCTGCCGTGACGCCTGGCGGGCGTGGCTGGGCGTGTTGATACCGAGCCTGGTGCTCGGGCTGCTCGGCGCGCTGGTCCATTGGATGAAATTGTCATGAAAGACGGCTTTCGCCAGGCGATGGCCTGGCTGCATACCTGGACGGGCCTGCTGTTCGGCTGGCTGCTCTTTGCCATCTTCCTCACCGGCACCCTGTCGTATTTCAAGGAAGAAATCACCCACTGGATGCAGCCTGAGATAGGCCATTACGCACCCAACCCGCAGGCCGCGCTGGCGGCGGCGCAGCGCTATCTGCAAGCTCAGGCGCCCGCTTCACAAAGCTGGTTCATCCGCCTGCCCAATGAGCGTGAAGCAGGGGTGAAGGTCGGGTACCGGGATGCGAACGGAGGGCCTCGCGGCTTCGTCACCCAGACCCTCGATGCCAAGACGGGCGAGCCCGTCACGGCGCGCGACAGCCGCGGCGGCGAGTTCTTCTACCGGTTCCACTTCCAGCTGCAGATGCCTTATCCGTATGGCCGATGGCTGTCGACATTCTGCGCCCTGATCATGCTGCTCGGCCTGGTCACCGGCATCATCACCCACAAGAAACTGTTCAAGGAGTTCTTCACCTTTCGCCCTGGCAAAGGCCAGCGCTCCTGGCTGGACGGCCACAACGCCATCGGCGTGCTGGTGCTGCCGTTTCACCTGATGATCAGCTACAGCAGCCTGGTGCTGTTCATGTACCTGGTCATGCCCGCAGGGCTGATGGCGCATTACGGTGATGACACCTCGAAGTACTTCAATGATTTGTTTGGGGCAGGGGAGGCGCCCAAGGCAGCCCAGGTCGCCGCGCCGCTTGCCCCACTGCCGGCGCTCTATGCCCAGGTCCAGGCGCTGCAACCGGGGGCGCGGGTGGGCAACATTCGGGTTGAGAACCCGGGCGACAGCAACGCACGGGTCACCTTCACCCAGTCTGCCGCCGACCACGTTGCCTATCGGCGCAGTGCCAACTGGACCTTCGACGGCGCCACAGGCGCGCTGCTCGAACAAGGCAAGCCCGAAAGTGGCGCCATGCTGACGGCATTCAGTTTCGCCGGGTTGCACATGGGCAATTTTGCCGGCCCTTGGCTGCGGTGGCTGTATTTCTGCTTCGGGCTGGCAGGCACTGCCGTGATCGGGACCGGCCTGGTGATGTGGTTGGACAAGCGCCAGCTCAAGCATGCCAAGGCCCCGCGCGTTCCGCGTGAGCTGCGTCTGGTAGAGGTACTCAATATCGTCAGCATGAGCGGGCTGCTGTTGGCAGTGGCCAGCTTTTTCTGGGCTAACCGGCTGCTGCCGGCGGCGCTTGAAACCCGTGCCGACTGGGAGGTCAATGCGTTCTTCATGGCATGGGGCCTGGCGCTGGTGCACGCGATGGTGCGTAGCGGTCGCCGGGCCTGGGGCGAGCAGCTGGCGCTCGGGGCGCTGGCCTTCACGCTGTTGCCACTGCTCAATGCGCTGACGACCGCGCACGGGCTCAACCACGCCATCATCGATGGCGATTGGAGCATGGCTGGGTTCGATCTCACCGCATTGGGCTGCGGCCTGTTCCTGGCCTGGCTGGCAAGCAAGAAGCTGCGCCCCGCGCTGGCCTTGGCCAAGCCTTCCCGTTCACGCGCCAGCCAGGTTGGCCATGAAACGGCGCAGGCCCAGTGATGCTCGGTATCGCCCTGATCGCCTTCGCGGGTTTCGCCGCCTTGTGTCTGGCCATGCCCAAGCACTTCCAAGCGCTGCTGGGCCGCGCGCCTGGTCCAGGACAACCGCGGCTGTTACGAGCGACCGGCTGGCTCATGCTGCTGGTTTCATTGGCTCTTGGCGTGCAGGCGCGGGGCTGGGCTCACGGTCTTGTGGAGTGGACGGCCGTTGCGATGGCAGGTGTGACCTTGTGGGTGTTCGGGCTGGCGTACCTGCCTCGCTTGCTGGTCGGCCTGGCCGCTGTCAGTGCATTGCTGGGGCCGTTGTTGGTCCTGTTAGCCGGGTGACGCCATGAGCCCCACGAGGCAGAACGACGGCTCAGAGGGTGAAGCGAGCGCTCGTGCCCGCTTTATCCAAGTCTTCATGGCCCAGCGCGCGCGCATGGAGGCCCTGGTCAGCCGCCGGGTAGGTTGCCGAGCCACCGCCTCCGACTTGGTCCAGGAGCTGTTCCTGCGCTTCTGGGGGCGTGCGCAGGTGAAGGTCGAAGCCCTGGACACCTACTTGATGCGCTGCGCCGGCAACCTGGCGATCGATCACCTGCGCAGCGAAAGCAGCCGCCAGCGTGCTTTCGCCGATGCTTCACAGGGCAGCGCACACCTTGTGAGCCAGACGCTGGAGCAGACCCTGGAAGTGGACGACGATCTGCAACGCATCGAAAACGCCCTGCGTGCGTTGCCCGAGCGTACCCGGCAAATCTTTCTGCTCAACCGTGTCCACGGCTGCACGTACAGCGAAATAGCACGCGCCATGCAACTGTCCCAAAGCGCTGTGGAAAAACATATGATGCGTGCCCTGCAAGCGTGCAAGGCAAGTGTCGCCCAGGCCGCGCCCATTCCACGACGACCACGGGGCACGCCGTGACCACCACGTTACCTGTTGTCACCCAAGCGCAGTCCGATGCCGCCCTACAGTGGCTCGTACGCATCAACGGGCAGCCCGAGCAAGCCCGCAGTGCGGCGTTCAGGCGTTGGCTGCTGGCCGACCCGCGGCATCCGGTTGCGTACGAGCAGGCGCAGGCGCTGTGGAACCACAGCGCCCCCGCTGCGGCGACCCTGGCCGATGAAGACCGGCTGGCCCTGCAACATTACCTCGACCGGATGAGCCCGCCCGCTGCCAGGCGCCCCGGACGTTGGCGTGCAGGGGCGTTGGCCATGGCCGCTTGCCTGATCATGGCCATCGGCATGCTCGGTGGGTGGCAGCCCGGTCATTGGCTGCTGGACCTGCGCGCCGACTACAGCACGTCGGCCGACCGGCGCGAAGTGACCTTGCCAGACCACTCGGCGGTCACGCTGGACGCCCACAGTGCGATTGCCGTGCAATTCGACAAAGGCCAGCGCCGCGTGCGATTGCTGCACGGCGCTGCGTTCTTCAAGGTCACCCACACCGGCGAGCCCTTTGTGGTGCAGGCCGCGCAGGGGCAGGTGCGAGTGCTGGGCACCGAGTTCGAAGTGCGCGAGCAGGGCGCCGCCACCCAGGTCACCGTCCGCGCCGGTCGCGTAGCGGTCAGCCCGTCCAAGGGGGCCATGGCACGTGAGTTGATCGCCAACCAGCAGGTGAGCTACGGCGCGGGGCAGGTCAGCCACACGTTGTCGGTCGACAGCGCGCAGCACCTGGCATGGCGCGAGGGTTGGCTGACCTATTCCCAGGCGCCCCTGGCCCAGGTGGTTGAGGAACTGGGTCGCTATTACCCCGGCCACATCGTGCTGCTGAACGAGGCTTTGGGGCGGCGTGAAGTCAGTGGCAGCTTCCCCATTGCCGAACCCTTGCAGGCGCTGGACTCACTGGGCGCAGTGCTCGGCTTTTCGCGTCAGACAGTGCTTGGACGGTTCACGGTCATCCGTTGATTGCTGGTCGTTAACCACCCTATTTCATGCCCTCCAAAAAAACTTCCTACCGCAGGTGAGGTAACAGCACTCCATAACCGTGTAGTGCGTGAAAGTGCGATTCATTCGCACTCAATACCCTCTCTCAGGTCAGCGTCCATGAAGTCTACCTTGCGTTGCGTTCCCCTTTGGCTCGGTCTTGCAGTACTCCCGCCGTTCATCTACACCCAGGCGGCGAGTGCGGCGCAACGCGCGCAAGCTTATACCTTCGACCAACCTGCCCAGCCACTGCTTCAGGCCCTTGCCGCCTTCAGCCGCGTCACCGGGCAGAGCGTGGTCCATACCCTGACGCTACCTGCCGTACAAGCGCCTGCGCTGCACGGGGCCTTGAGCGCCGAGCAGGCGTTGAAGCGCTTGTTGGGTAATGCCGGGCTGACCTGGCAACGGGTCGATGCCCATACCTTCACCTTGCAGGCGCTGGACACCGCCGGTGCCTTGAACCTGCAGGCCACCACCGTGACTTCGCAGCTCGACAGCTTGAGCTATCAGCCGCCGACCACCACCTCGATCATGCGCGGCCAGGGCCCCACCCAGGACATCCCCCAGGCGATCAACGTGGTGCCCGCCCAAGTACTGCGCGACCAGGCGCCGCGCAACCTGGACGATGCCCTGGCCAACGTCAGCGGCATTACCCAAGGCAACAATTTCGGCGGTACCTCCGACACCGTCATGAAGCGGGGCTTTGGCGACAACCGCGACGGTTCGATCATGCGCGATGGCATGCCGTTGGTGCAGGGCCGCAGCCTCAGCGCCAGCACCGAGCGGGTCGAGGTGCTCAAGGGGCCGGCTTCGCTGTTGTACGGCATCCAGGATCCAGGCGGGGTGATCAACGTGGTCAGCAAGCGGCCCCAGCTGCAGGCCTACAACGCACTGACTGCACGCGGCTCGACCTACGGCGATGGCAAGAACGGCAGCGGTGGTGGGTTCGACAGCACCGGTGCGCTGGGCGACAGCAACTTGGCCTACCGCCTGATTGCCGACCACACGGACGAAGACTACTGGCGCAACTACGGCGTGCGCCGCGAGACACTGCTGGCCCCCTCGCTGGCCTGGCTGGGCGAGGATACCCAAGTAGTGGTGGCCTACGAGCACCGTGAATTTCTTTACCCGTTCGACCGCGGCACGGCCTTCGGCAACGACGGCCATCCGCTTAACATCCCGGCCACTCGGCGCCTGGATGAGCCGTTCAACGACATGCAGGGCCGCTCCGACCTCTACAGCCTGCAACTGGACCATCAGCTTGCCGACGACTGGAAGCTGCACCTGGGCTACAGCTTCAACCGGGAAACCTATGACGCCAGCCAGGTCCGCGTGACCGGGGTCAACCCGCGCACCGGCACACTGACGCGCAGCATCGATGGCACGCGCGGTGCCATGAGCCGAGACCAGTTCGTCACGGCGAGCCTGGCCGGCACAGTCCAGTTGGCAGGCCTGCAGCATGATCTGCTGGTGGGCCTGGACCATGAAGACCGTAAGGTGTACCGCGCCGACCTGATCCGCCAGACGCCGCGCACCCCCTTCAGCTACCTGAACCCTGTGTATGGGCGTGAAGTGGAGGGCAGCACAGTGCGCGCCTCCGACAGTGACCAGACCGACGAGCTGCGCACCGACGCCTTGTTCATGCAGGATGCGCTGCACCTGGACGATCACTGGATCCTGGTGGCCGGTGGGCGCTTCCAGCAATATGACCAGTACGCCGGTCGAGGACGCCCATTCAAGGCCAACACCGACATCAGTGGGCAAACCTGGGTCCCCCATGCGGGGGTGGTGTACAAGGTCGATGAACAGCTCTCGTTCTACGGCAGCTACAGCGAATCGTTCAAGCCCAACTCGACCATTGCACCACTGGCCGGCAACGTGGTGCTCGACGGCGCCATCGCCCCGGAAGAGGGCAAGTCGTGGGAGCTTGGGGCCAAGCTCGACGTACCAGGGCGCATCACCGGCACCCTGGCCTTGTTCGACATCACCAAGCGCAACGTTCTGGTGTCCAACTTCGATTCGAGCACCCGCGAGACGGTCTACAGCAATGCCGGTGAAGTGAACTCCCGGGGCGTCGAGCTGGACCTGACCGGCCAGTTGAGCGAGCGCTGGAGCCTGATCGGCAGCTACGCCTTCACCGATGCCAAGGTCACCCAGGACCCGGCCCTCAAGGGCAATCGCCTGCAGAACGTGGCGCGGCACGGCGCTTCGTTGTCCGCCGTCTACGATTTCGGCACCCTGTTCGGTGGCGACAGCCTGCGCGCCGGTGCCGGGGCGCGTTATGTGGGCGAGCGTACCGGCAATGCCACCAACACCTTCGAGCTGCCGTCCTACACGGTGGCCGACGCCTTCGCCAGCTACGAGACCCAGCTGGACGCGCACACCGTTCGCCTGCAACTGAACGTCAAGAACCTGTTCGACAAGGTGTACTACAGCTCGTCGGTCAACCAGTACTTCGTGGCGGTGGGCGATGCGCGGCAGGTGAGCGTATCGGGCACCTTCGAATTCTAGCGACCAGCCCTGCGGCCCAGGGCCTGGCGATACTCCCCAGGCGTGGCCGCCAGCACCTGGCGGAAGCGATTGCTGAAATGGCTGGCACTGGCGAAACCGCAGGCCAGGGCCACCTCGCCCAAGGGCGCATGGCCCAGCCGCAGCAGCAGGCACGCCCGGTGCAGGCGCCGGGCCAGCAGGTATTGATGGGGAGGCAAGCCGAAGCTCACGCGAAACATGCGTGCGAAATGGTACTCGGACAGGTTGCAGCGCACGGCCAGCTCGCCCAGGGTAAGGGCATGCTCCAGGTGTGCTTCGATGTAGTCGATCAACTGCCGGCGCTGGCTGGGCGCCAGCCCGCCCTTCAGGCGCAGCCCCTGGCGCAGGCCCACTTGGCAGAGCAAGGCATGGTCGACGATCTCGTGGGCCAGGCTGCTGGCCAGCAAACGTTCGGCCGGCTCGTTCCAGTCAAGGCCTGACAACTGGCGAAAGCGCAGGGCCTGCCTGGGGTCGTCCATGAAGGTCGCCTCCTGCAGTTGCAGCGCTCGCGGCTCCCGGTCGAGCAGGCGTACGCACCCCAGCGCAAACTGCGCCGGGCTCACATACAGGTGGGCCATGCGGATAGCCCCGTTGATCACCCAGTTCGATTCGTGCTCGGCCGGCAATACGCACAGCTTGTCCGGGGCACCCTTGTCGGCCGGGCGTTGGCGCCGAAAGGTGCCGGTACCGTCAGCCAGGTAGCAGGACAGGGTGTGGTGGCTGGGTGCCTGGTAGTCGCGGGCATCGTCGCGGTTGCGCCACAGCGCAGCCGCCAGCCCATCGCCCAGGTGCGCGCTGAGCTCCAGCCGGGCGTTAGGGGATGCATGCATGACATTGAACACTTGCAGCTGCGTGAATGGCGTCATCGGGGCCTACCTCTGTTGCACATGCTACTGCGGCCAAGGGCAGGTGACAGCGCCCTGATGCGCAAAAGCGCAAGTTTATGCAAGCAGGGCAGGGCTACCGAGCGAAATACTGGCGGTGCCCGTTACCCCAGGCATGCCTGCCTTGGCCGGGACACCCGTGGAAGGTCCAAAGGAAACACACCATGAACCTGTCGCTCTACCTGCTCACCGTGCTGATCTGGGGTACGACCTGGATTGCCCTGAAATTCCAGCTGGGTGGGGTCGCCATCCCCGTATCCATCGTCTATCGCTTTGCCTTGGCAGCACTGATCCTGTTTGCCGCGCTGTTGCTCACCCGGCGCCTGCAGCCCATGGGTCGGCGCGGCCACCAGATCTGCCTGGCCCAGGGGTTATGCTTGTTCTGCATCAACTTCATCTGCTTTCTCAGCGCCAGCCAATGGATCGCCAGCGGCCTCATTGCCGTGGTGTTCTCCACCGCCACCTTGTGGAACGCGATCAATGCCCGGCTGTTTTTTGGCCGGCAGGTGGCACCGCATGTACTAGGGGGTGGAGCCTTGGGGTTACTGGGCCTGGGCCTGCTGTTCTGGCCGGAGCTGTCGCACCATGCAGCCAGCCGCCAAACCCTGTACGGCCTTGGTCTGGCGCTGCTTGGCACCTTGTGTTTTTCGGCAGGCAACATGCTTTCGAGTGTTCAGCAGGCGGCCGGGCTCAAGCCCATGACCACCAATGCCTGGGGCATGGCTTATGGAGCAGGCATGCTGGCAATTGCCTGCCTGGTGGGTGGGATTCCGTTCGAGATGGAGTGGAGCGCACGCTACGTGGGCTCACTGCTGTACCTGGCGGTGCCGGGCTCGGTGATCGCGTTCACCGCATACCTGACCTTGGTCGGGCGCATGGGGCCGGAGCGTGCGGCCTACTGCACGGTGCTTTTCCCGCTGGTGGCCCTGAACGTGTCGGCGGCCGTCGAAGGCTATCAATGGACGCCCACCGCCTTGCTTGGCCTGGTAGCGGTGATGGCGGGCAATGTGCTGGTGTTTCGCAAACCCAAGGCTGCGCGCAGCCCCGAGGTGCCTCGGCCTGCCTAGGCCTGTCCATGAAACAGGGCCGCATTGATTGCGGCCCGTGTCAGCTACGCCCGTGCTCAGCCTTTCCACACCTGAGGATTGACCAGGTCCCTGGGCCGCTCGCCCAGCAGCGCCGCGCGCAGGTTGTCGATGGCGCGGTTGGCCATGGCCTCGCGCGTCTCGGCGGTGGCCGAACCAATGTGGGGCAGGGTCAGGGCATTTGGCAGGCTGAACAGCGGGGAGTCGGCCAGGGGTTCCTTTTCATACACGTCCAGGCCGGCACCACGGATCGTGCCGTCCTGCAGGGCCTGGATCAGTGCCGCCTCGTCCACCACTGGCCCGCGGGCGATGTTGATCAAAAACGCCGAGGGTTTCATCAGCTTCAACTCGCGGGCGCCGATCAACTGGCGCGTGGCATCGGACAGCGGCACCACGATGCAGACGAAATCAGCTTCGCCCAGCAGTTGCTCAAGGCTGCGCATCTGCGCACCCAGTTCCTGCTCCAGGGCCGTCTTGCGGCTGTTGCCGCTGTAGATGACCGGCATGTTGAAGCCAAGGCGACCCCGCCGGGCGATGGCCGCGCCGATGTTGCCCATGCCGACGATGCCCAGGGTCTTGCCATGCACGTCACTGCCGAAAAGCGCAGGCCCCACGCTGGCCTGCCAATGGCCGGCCTTGGTCCAGGCGTCGAGCTCCGCGGTCCGCCTGGCGCAGCCCATGATCAACGAAAAGCCCAGGTCAGCCGTACTTTCAGTGAGCACGTCCGGCGTATTGGTCAGGGCGATGCCGCGCTCGTTGAAGTAGTCCAGATCGTAGTTGTCGTAGCCCACCGACACGCTGGACACCACTTCGAGCCTGCCGGCCCCTTCGAGCTGGGCACGCCCTAGCTTGCGGCCCACGCCAATCAGGCCGTGGGCATGCGGCAGGGCTTCGTTGAACTGCGCGTTGACGTCACCGCGTTTGGGATCGGGCATGATCACGGTGAAATCGTGCTGCAAGCGCTCGGCCATGGCCGGGGTGATCCGGCTGAAGGCAAGGACGGTCTTTTTCATCGTTCACCTGAAGGCAAAAGCCTGAAGCTACAGGTTGTGCGCAGCAGGCTGCAACCCTTGGCCCGGTGGTGGCTCAGTGCGCCTTCAAGTCGGCTTCATGGGCCGCGAGGATTTCCGGCAGCGAGTTACGCAGGTACTCCACCCACGTCTTGATCTTCGCGTCCAGGTACTGGCGCGACGGGTAGATGGCATACAGGTTCAGTTCCTGCAGCCGGTATTGCGGCAAAATTCGCACCAGGGTGCCGTTACGCAAGCCTTCGATGGCCGAATAGATCGGCAATACCCCCACCCCCATGCCACTGCGAATGGCTGTGCGCATCGCATCGGCCGTGTTGACCATGAACGGCGAGCTGGTGATGTTGACCATTTCCTGGCCTTCGGGGCCGTCGAACAGCCATTTTTCAAGCGGTATCACCGGGCTGACCATGCGCAGGCAGGCATGCTTGAGCAGATCGGCCGGTTTGTGCGGCACGCCATGACGGGCGATATAGGCCGGCGACGCGCAGACGATGCTGTAGGTGATGCCCAGCCGTTGCGACACGAAGCCTGAATCCGGCAGCTCGGTGGCCAGCACGATGGACACGTCGTAGCCTTCGTCGAGCAGGTCGGGTACACGGTTGGCCATGGTCAGGTCGAAGGTCACGTCCGGGTGCGATTCGCGGTAGCGGGCGATGGCATCGACCACGAAATGCTGGCCCACCCCGGTCATCGAGTGCACCTTCAACTGCCCGGCAGGGCGGGCATGGGCGTCGCTGGCCTCGGCCTCGGCTTCTTCGACGTAGGTCAGAATCTGTTCGCAGCGCATCAGGTAGCGCTTGCCGGCTTCGGTCAGCGCGATGCGGCGGGTGGTGCGGTTGAGCAGGCGTGTTTGCAGATGAGCTTCCAGGTTGGAGACGGCCCGCGACACGTTCGCGGTGGTGGTATCCAACTGGCCCGCTGCGGCCGTGAAGCTGCCGAGCTGGGCCACGCAACTGAAGGCACGCATGTTTTGCAGGGTGTCCATGGGTCACTCTCGATGTAGAGGACAAAATTGTGTCACGAAGTCGCGCAACCAGGATGAAAAGTTGCCTTCGACCAAAGGCTGATTATCGCCGTTTCAGTAACAAAGATTCGCAGGAATCAGCGCTTATCGCCAGTGTGGCCGCCCCCTAGAATTGCCCAGCCCCTCCACCTCTTCCTCGGGATATCGCAGCTGTGCCGCGTTGCATCATCGGAACGCTTCAAGCGTTCAGTGCCTGTGCCCTTGCCCTCACCTTGAGCGGCTGTATCGGAACCTGGGGCATTGCCCCGCAGACCCAAACGCTGCAAGCCAACACCCTGAGCCCCAGTGCAGCCATCGAACAGGCCGCCACCGATGCACACTGGCCGGACCAGCAATGGTGGCGCGCCTACCGCGACCCCCAGCTCGATCACTGGATAGCACTGGCGCTGGCCGCCAACCCTAGCCTTGCCATCGCCGCAGCACGGGTGCGTCAAGCGCGTGCCCTGGCTGGCCTTGCCGAGTCGGCCGAACACCTGCAAGGCAACGGTCAGGCGACGCTCAACCGGCACAACTGGCCTGACGACCCCTTCTATGGCCCTGGCGACTTGTCCGGTGCCACCACCTGGGATAACAACGCAACCCTTGGCTTGAGCTACGCCCTGGATCTCTGGGGGCGCGAGCGCAATGCCAGCGAGCAGGCCGTGGACCAGGCCCATCGACAGGTAGCAGAGGCCAGGCAGGCACAGTTGGAGCTGCAGCACACGGTAGTGAGCGTGTACATCGAGCTGAGCCTGCATTACGCCCGGCGCGACATCATCAAGGCTCAACTGGCGCAGCAAGAGCAGATCCTGGACCTGGCCCAGCGTCGCCTGGACGCGGGCATCGGCACCCATCTGGAGGTCAGCCAGGCCCAGGCGCCGCTGCCGGAAACCCATCGCCAGCTCGACAGCCTGGACGAGGCTATCGTCCTGGCCATCCATCAGCTGGCCGCCCTGGCGGGCAAGGGGCCAGGGGAGGGCGCGCAGCTGCAGCGCCCCAGCCTGACCCTTGCCACACCGCTGACGCTGCCCTCCAGGCTACCCGCCGAACTGGTCGGCCAGCGCCCCGATGTGGTCGCCAGCCGCTGGCAGGTCGCTGCCCAGGCGCGTGGGATCGACATGGCCCACGCCGGCTTCTTCCCCAACGTGGACCTGGTCGGCAGCCTGGGTTTCGTCGCCACCGGCGGCGGCCCGCTGGCGTTTCTCACCGGGCGCAAGTTCAACTACACCGTCGGCCCGGCCGTCACCCTGCCGATCTTCGATGGCGGGCGTCTGCGCGCGCAACTGGGGGCCGCCGCCGCCGACTATGATGTGGCCGTAGCGCGCTACAACCAGACGGTGATCGGCGCGCTCAAGGACATCTCCGATCAGTTGGTGCGTCGCGAGTCGATGCAGGCGCAGGCGCACTTTGCGGCCGAGTCGGTCGCCGCCGCGCAGAAAACCTACGACATCGCCATGGTCGCCTACCAGCGGGGCCTTACCGACTACCTGAACGTGCTCAACGCGCAAACGCTGCTGTTTCGTCAGCAACAGGTTCAGCAGCAGGTGCAGGCCGCGCGCCTGATCGCCCACGCCGCCCTGGTGACGGCGCTGGGCGGCGGTCTGCAAGCCGGCTCGGATGTACCGGACCAGGAGCGCCAGGCGCCGCCAGCCACGCCGGCAACCCTCGCCATCCTCAACGCCAAGCCGAGAGCACGCCCATGAGCACATGGGGTTTACCTCTGCGCTGGTTGCAGAGCCTGCAATGGCGGCGCGGTTTCCATGCCTGGGTGCGGACCGATGGGGTCACCTGGGTGTACATCTTCAAGGTGCTGGCTGCAGCCTTCATCACCTTGTGGCTGGCCATGCGCCTGGAGTTGCCGCAGCCGCGCACCGCCATGATCACGGTGTTCATCGTCATGCAGCCGCAAAGCGGGCATGTGTTCGCCAAGAGCTTCTACCGGGTGCTGGGCACCCTGGCCGGCTCTGTGATGATGGTCGCATTGATGGCCGTCTTCCCGCAGAACACCGAACTGTTTCTGCCCAGCCTGGCCGTCTGGGTGGGCCTGTGCTCGGCAGGCGCCATGCGCTACCGCACCTTCCAGGCGTATGGCTTCGTGCTGGCCGGCTACACCGCGGCGATGATCGGCCTGCCGGTGTTGCAGCACCCCGACCAGGCATTCATGGCCGCGGTCTGGCGAGTGCTGGAGATTGCCCTGGGCATCCTGGTGTCCACCTTCGTCAGCGCCGCCATCCTGCCGCAGTCGGCCAGTGCCGCCATGCGCAACGCCCTGTACCAGCGCTTCGGCGCGTTCGCGGCCGTAGTCGTCGAAGCCTTGCGCGGCGACAGCCAGCGTGAGCGCTTCGAAAGCAGCAATGTGCGCTTCGTGGCCGAGGCGGTGGGGCTGGAAAGCCTGCGCAACGTCACTGCCTTCGAGGACCCGCACATGCGTCGGCGCAGTGGCCGGCTGGTGCGCATGAACAGCGAATTCATGGCCATCACCACACGCTTCAATGCCCTGCACCGCCTGATCGAGCGGCTTCGCGCACGCGGGCCCGTGCAGATCGTCAGCGCCATCGAGCCTGGCCTGCACACCCTCGTCGCCCTGCTCGAACCCTATGTGGGGCGCGCGCTGACCGACGCCGACGCCTTGCGCCTGACCCTCGAGCTCGGTGCCTACCGCGAAGGGTTGCAGGCCCAGGTCCGCAGCTTGCGCGCCGACTACCTGGCCACCGCGCCCGGCGAAGCCGACCTGCTGGATTTTCACACGGCGTTCGAGTTGCTCTACCGCTTCGTGGACGAGATGTACAGCTACGCCGAAACCCACGCCTCCCTGGCCGTGCACAACCACGCGCGGGAGCAGTGGGACGAACCCTACGTGGCACAGACCAGTACCTTGGTATGCCTGGCAGCCGGGCTGCGCTCGGCGGCGGTGCTGTTGCTGCTGGGCAGCTACTGGCTGATCAGCGACTGGCCAAGCGGCGCCATGATGACCTTGATCGCCACGGTCACCGCCGGGCTGTCAGCGGCCTCGCCCAACCCCAAGCGGCTGTCGTTCCAGATGGCCTGCGGCACGGCGATAGGCGCGGTGGTCGGTTTCTTCGAAACCTTCTTCGTGTTTCCCTGGATCGACGGCTTCCCTTTGCTGTGCATGGTCCTGGCGCCGGTGTTCGTGCTGGGTGCGTTTCTCTCGTCGCGCCCGGCCTACTCGGGCTACGGCATTGGCCTGCTGGTGTTTTTCGCCATTGGCTCGGTGCCCAACAACCTGACGGTGTATGACCCGTACAGCTTCATCAACGACTACATCGCCATGGTCGTCGGCATGTTCGTGTGCGCGGCTGCCGGGGCGATCATCCTGCCACCCAATAGCCGCTGGTTGTGGAGCCGGCTGGAGCAGGCCCTGCGTGAACAAGTGCTGTTTGCCATCAGCGGGCGCCTGCGCGGCATCGGCACGGCTTTCGAAAGCCGCACGCGCGACTTGCTGCACCAGGCCTATGGCCTGGCGGCCGGCAAGCCCCAGGTGCAAAGCCAGTTGATGGGCTGGATGTTCAGCGTGCTGGAAATCGGCCATGCGGTGATCGAGCTGCGCAAGGAGCAGGCGCGGGCCCCCGTGCACCCGGCCTATGCCGAGTCCCAGCCGTGGCGCCAGGCTATCCGGGTCATGGGCCGTGCCCTGGCGCGCCTGTTCCTGCAGCCCAGCGTCGGGAATCATGAGCGTGCCCTGGTGGCGGTGGACCATGCCATTTCCCGGGTCCAGGCCACCGACGAGCCGTTTGCGCGGCACTTCGACACGTCAGTGCTACGCCGTGTGCAGAGCTACCTGCACTTCATCCGCTCGTCCTTGCTCGACCCCCACTCACCGCTTGCGCCACCCAAAGGGTTGCCCCATGCCTCGTGAAATCGCCTTCCACGGCGTGTACATGCCCACCCTGACCCTGATGTTCCTGTTTGCGCTAGGCCTGGCCTGGGGGCTTGACCGGTTCATTGCCAGCGTTGATGGCTACCGTTTCTTCTGGCACCCGGCGCTGCTGCGCCTGAGCCTGTTCGTCTGCCTGTTCGGCGCCCTGGCGCTGTCGCTCTACTGGTGAGAATCCTTCGATGAAAAAGTTCTTCAGCCTTGTCGCCACGTTGCTGGTCCTGACGGCCGCCGTGGTGATCGGTCGTCAGCTGTGGCTGCATTACATGACCACCCCCTGGACCCGGGATGGCCGGGTACGCGCCGACATCATCAACGTGGCGGCCGATGTGCCTGGCTACGTGGTCGATGTGCCGGTCAAGGACAACCAGCGGGTCAGCAAGGGCGACCTGTTGATCCAGATCGACCCGGAACACTACCGCTTGGCGGTCGAACAGGCCAAGGCCCTGGTCGCCGCCCGCAAGGCCACCTGGGAGATGCGCCGGGTCAATGCCAGGCGCCGTGCCGACCTGGACAACCTGGTGATCTCCAAGGAAAACCGCGACGATGCCAGCAACATTGCCAGCGCTGCTCTGGCCGACTACCAGCAGGCCAAGGCGGCCCAGGCGGCCGCCGAATTGAACCTCAAACGCACCCGGATCGTGGCCACGGTCGATGGCTATGTGACCAACCTGAACGTTCACAAGGGCGATTACGCACGCACCGGCGAGGCGGTGATGGCGGTGGTCGATGAGGCGTCATTCTGGGTGTACGGGTTTTTTGAAGAAACCAAGTTGCCCCATGTGAAGGTAGGCGACCCTGCCGAACTGCAGATGATGAGCGGGGAACGCTTGCAGGGCCATGTGGAGAGCATCGCCCGGGGCATCTACGACCGCGACAACCCGCAGAGCCGCGAGCTGATTGCCGATGTGAACCCCACCTTCAACTGGGTGCGCCTGGCCCAGCGGGTGCCGGTGCGCATCCATATCGACCAGGTGCCCGAAGGCTTCTTCCTGGCAGCGGGGACTACCTGTACGGTGGTGGTCGATCCGCAGTGAAGCACTCGGCGGCCTGCCACTGCGGCAGGTTACCCCTTGTAGGAGCGGTCTCGCCGGGGCGCCGGACCGGCCGCGATGGGCTGCGCAGCAGCCCCAGGATGTCAGCTTCGTAGCAAATATCCCCGGGGCCGCTGCGCGACCCATCGCGGCACGAGGCCGCTCCTTGTATCTCGACTTTTGCCTCTTTGCAGGCCAAAGTTCTCGACTGATCATCGA
>NZ_VEJQ01000239.1:0-256 GCF_007680745.1 Pseudomonas sp. DE0010 | reverse complement strand
ATCGCCCTGACCATCGCCTCGGGCTTTCTCGGCCTGACCTCCGGCATGCCGGTGGAAAAGGTCATGAAATCCTTCCAGGACGGCTTCGGCGGCGTGCTCGGCTTCGTCGGCATCCTGCTGGGCCTCGGCACCATGCTCGGCAAGCTGATGGCCGATTCCGGCGGCGCCGACCAGATCGCCCAGACGCTGATCCGCGCCTTCGGCATCAAGCGCGTGCACTGGGCGATGATGTTCGCCGCCTTCCTGGTGGGCATCC
>NZ_VEJQ01000238.1:0-257 GCF_007680745.1 Pseudomonas sp. DE0010 | reverse complement strand
GCCCCAGATGGTGCCGACACCAGCCGCTTCGAGGGTGGCGACGAGCAGATCGGCAACGGTTTTCACAGCCATGACAAAGACTCCAGACAAGGATGGAAGAGGGCAAAGCCGCTTGGCAGAGGTCCTGTTGTGCCTTGTTGGTCCGACGAAGCGGGGCGGAAGTTCGCGGCGGGTGCGCTTGTCCGAATCTTGCCACGAGCCGATGACATTTCCGCCTCCGGCGTCTTTCCCAAGGCTTCACCAGGTGTCATCCGCGC
>NZ_VEJQ01000237.1:0-258 GCF_007680745.1 Pseudomonas sp. DE0010 | reverse complement strand
GGCGAAGAATCAGGCAACTACAGCTTCGACACCACCGCCGAAATCGGCAAAGCCAACATCGACCGCAAGGTTCTGACTGGTAAGGCCGAGGTGGCCAACAAGGTCTATGACGGCGGCACTACTGCGCAATTGAGCGATCTGGACCTGGTTGGTGTGGTCGATGGTGACGAAGGCAAGGTAGCCGGCACCGGCACCACCGGCGCATTCGTGGACAAGAACGCTGGCACCAACAAGTCGGTCACCGGCGCAGGCGTTGCC
>NZ_VEJQ01000236.1:0-259 GCF_007680745.1 Pseudomonas sp. DE0010 | reverse complement strand
CTATGTGGTGCCCATGGTGCCCTTCCTGGCCGCCATCGCCGCCCATGGCCTCCTGCGCGCCGAGGGCTGGTTCCGCCGCATCGCGCCGATCTACACCGCGCTGGTGCTGGCGCTGCCCGGGCTGGCGCTGGTGGCCATGCTGCACACCTATCGCAACCTGGCCGGTCTGCAACTGGTCGGTGGCGGCGCCAGTCCGGTGTCCGCCGGCGAAGCCGCCGGCTTTCGCCTGCGCCTGGAGAGCGAGCGCCGCGCGCACCAG
>NZ_VEJQ01000235.1:0-259 GCF_007680745.1 Pseudomonas sp. DE0010 | reverse complement strand
GTCGCCCTGATCGTCGCCTGGCTGAGTCTGTCGCTGGCGCCGCTGGGCGTGCAGAAGGTCACCACCATCCTCAACCAGCAGGATGCCATGACCGAGTTCGATACCCTCGAACCGGGTCGCTTCCAGTCCCTGAGGGACAACTCTCGCGTCACCTACACCGAGCGCCTGTCGGCGGATCGCAGCCAGCTGGGCGGGGTCTTCATTTCCGAGCGCAACACCTCCACTGCCGGCGGCAAGGACCGTGGCGTGGGCGTGCTGG
>NZ_VEJQ01000234.1:0-259 GCF_007680745.1 Pseudomonas sp. DE0010 | reverse complement strand
CAGGGTCAGGGTGGTGGCGGCCGGCAGCCAGGCCACCAGGACCGCGCCGGCCAGGCCGCCGAGCAACTGGGCGGCGAAGCTGGCGGCGATCAGGGTCTGGGCTTGGCTGGGGTCCAGTCCGAGGGCTTCGCCATAGGGTTCCAGATAGGCCCAGAGCGCGCCGATGGCGGCCAGCTGGCAACCGACGAAGGCCAGCAGCAGGGCCTGGGGCAGTCGCCATCTATGGCGGACCGGCGCGCTGCCAGGGACGTCCACTGCC
>NZ_VEJQ01000233.1:0-259 GCF_007680745.1 Pseudomonas sp. DE0010 | reverse complement strand
CCTGGGCCAGACGTTCCAGCAGGGGTTCATAGAGATCCCGCTGCACCAAGACGCGCGAGGTGGCCGAACAGACTTCGCCTTGGTTCCAGAAGATGCCGAACAGGATCCATTCGACGGCCGCGCCGAGGTCGGCGTCAGCGAAGATGACGAAGGGCGATTTGCCGCCCAGCTCCAGGCTGATGTTTTTGATGTCGCGCGCGGCGGCCTGCATGATCCGGCTGCCGGTCGGCACGCTGCCGGTAAAGGCCAGCTTGTCGAC
>NZ_VEJQ01000232.1:0-259 GCF_007680745.1 Pseudomonas sp. DE0010 | reverse complement strand
CGTTGAGCTAACCGATACTAATTGCCCGTGAGGCTTGACCATATAACACCCAAACAATCTGACCGCGGGTCAGAGCGTGAGGAAGACGACGCCGAAAACGGGCGCGTGGGTTCGCAAGACCCCAAAGACGACACGTCTACTTCGATCACAGACCCAATTGGGCCAGCCAGGCATGCTTCATCACCTGGCCAGCCAACCGAATTGCTTGACGAACATAGAGCATTGGAACCACCTGATCCCTTCCCGAACTCAGAAGTGA
>NZ_VEJQ01000231.1:0-260 GCF_007680745.1 Pseudomonas sp. DE0010 | reverse complement strand
CCGTGCATCACCGCCGCGAAGGGCTGGGGCACCTGGGTATAGCCTTCGGCCAGCGCGGTGTAGCTGCGATAGCTGGCAAGGATCTCGGCCCGCAGCGCCGGCTCCTCGGCCTGGCCGGGGCGGAAGAGGGCGATCTTGGCGCGCACCATGGCGCGATAGGCCTTGTAGAAGTCGAGCAGGGCGAGGCCGCTGTAGTCGCCGGTCGCCTCGAAGTAGGCATTGACGAATCTGTTGCTCAGGGCCTTGAGGCCGCGGTCTTC
>NZ_VEJQ01000230.1:0-260 GCF_007680745.1 Pseudomonas sp. DE0010 | reverse complement strand
CGACGATCCCCGCCGAAGCGGGGATCGTGGGCGACGTCCTGGATCAGAACACCGTCAGCTGCGCCAGTTGCAGCAGCGGCTGCGGATAGACGCCGAGGACGAAGGTCGCGATGGAAATGGCGATCAGCATCACGCCACCGGCGCGCTGACCCCAGTTCATCGGCGCATCGTGGCGCTGCAGGCCCTGCTCGGTCAGGTACAGGGTGACCATCACGCGCAGGTAGTAGAACAGGCCGATGGCGCTGCCCAGCACGATGGCC
>NZ_VEJQ01000022.1:0-101899 GCF_007680745.1 Pseudomonas sp. DE0010 | reverse complement strand
TAGGCCCCATCCTGGGGCCCAGCGCTTGACAGGCATCCATGCCTGTCACCTCCCTCCGCAAGACCTGCGTTCGGCCTTCTGAAGTCGCGAAGATCAAAAGCAAGATCAAAAGCCAAAGCAACAGCAACAGCAACAGCAACAGCAAGAGCAAGAGCAACAGCAAGAGCAAGAGCAACAGCAAGAGCAAGAGCGTCTACAGCGGGAATGATAACTTCAAACGTGCCGCGATATATAACCCGTGTAGGAGCGGCCTTGTGCCGCGATGGGCCGCGCAGCGGCCCCAGTAACAGCGATATTGCTCAAATTTTGGGGCCGCTACGCGACCCATCGCGGCACAAGGCCGCTCCTACACGAGAATTGAGTAGTCTTCAAAGAATATACAAGCTTAACCAGTATATTGGATTAACATGTGCTGTAGCGCTTACAGAGTAATAACAATGCACATAGAACCAAGCCAATAAGCCAGACGGCCGATACTGTGGCAGTTCTGACAACGCTCGCCATTGTACGTATTCCAATGGCGCGAATTTGCCAGCGCCCTGGAAGGCCCCAGGATCCGAGCCTACCTGCCCATCATGGCACCACTATCGCAGCACCCGACTTCATTCACCCAGTCGCTTCAACCCTTCCAGGCAGGTAGCCAGGTGATAAGGCGTAGTCGACGGCATATCATGCCGGCTGACATCGCCCTGCCCATCCCGGCATTCATACCATCCCGCCTGCCGCAAGAACCGCCCCTGCAGCGCCTGCAACAGCTGGGGCAGCTTCACGTCTGCGTCAGGGCGCAATGCCAAGGCCCTGGCGTATTCAGCCTGTGCCCAGATACGCTGGGTCGCATCCAGCACGTGCCCTTGCACATCCAGCATCGCCAGCACCGCCATGTTTTTCACGCCATGGCGCTCGGCAAAGGCGAACCCCCGCTCAATGGAAGCATGCAACGCCCTCTCACGCAGCAGCGGCGAGGTGTGCAGCAAATAGAACCACTCGAACTGGTGACCCGGCTCGAACCAGTTATCCACAGTGCCCCTGGGCTTTTCCAGCATCAGGCCGTGGGCAGGCTCGATGAAGTGGGCCTGCATCGCTGTGCATAACTGCAAAAGTGACTGCTGCACAGCCTGGTCATCACGCACGGCCAACACCTGCAGGAAGGCCTCTGCCAAATGCATCTGCGGATTTTGCAGCGCGCCACTGCCCAGGTTGCCCCAGTCCTCACCCAGGCTGGCCTCGTACAAGCCATCATCCCGGACAAAGCGATGCTCGATGACGTCCAGCGCAGCAGCCAGGGTGGAGACCACCAGGTTGTCGCGGACCTGGCCCCAATAGTGCGCGCAGGCGAAGACGATGAACGCGTGGGTATAGAGGTCCTTGCGCCGGTCCAGCGGCTTGCCCTGGGCGTCGATGCTGTAGAACCAGCCACCGTGTTCGGGATCATGAAAGTGCTTTTGCAAGGAGCGGAACAATGCCGCGGCGCGTTCGGCCGCACCCGGTTGATCGATGCGGCTGCTGAACAGGTACAACTGGCGCGCGCACGCCATGGCCCGATAGCGCTGCACAGGCAGCGGCCGATGCTCAGCGTCGAGCGCTTCGTAGGGCAATGCCAGTTCGGTGTTCCAGCCTGGCCCCTGCCATAGAGGCACGATGCACGTGGCAAAGTGCTGATTGAAGTGGGTCAGTTCGGGCAGGGTGGGGCGGGGGTTGGACATCTTGGCGCTCGTCGCTGTCGGGCAGGGCGCCATGGTAGCAGAAGTCGGGTTTGCCGAGCCCGTCAGCCAGGGTTGCCAAGGCCTTGCCAATGCCGCGCACCGACGAAGATGAAGCGCAGTTGCTGGGTGATCTTTTCCTGAGGCGTCAACGCCTGGGGTTCACCCCTGTCTGGCCTGTCGATCAATTCGGGCAGGGTGGCGAACACGGTCTTGACCACCAGGTCCGCCATGACGGTAAGCGCAGCATTGTCCAGGTGCTGCCAACGCTGCATCCGGCCCAGGTCGGTGGCCAGGTCAGCGGTGATGTTTTCACGCAGTTGGGCGATGGCCTGGCGCACGGGCTGCGACCCTCCGTACTGCTCACGTGCCAGGAACAGAAACTGGGCACGGTGGGCAGCGACCACGTCGAGGAATATACGGACCGACGCATCCGTGATACCGCCCAGCTCGAACTCGTTGTGTCGCACCAGCCGGATGGTCTGGCGGAAGGTATCGTCCACCTCGCTGACCAGTGCCAGGCCCAGTGCATCCATGTCCGGGAAATGTCGGTAGAAGCCGGTGGGCACGATGCCGGCCGCCTTGGCCACTTCGCGCAGGCTGATGCTGCCAAAACCGCGACCACTCTCCATGAGCAGGCAGGCGGCGTCGAGCAGGGCCTGGCGGGTCTGTAGCTTCTGTTCGGCACGCGGCAACATGATGCAGGTTTCTATAGAGGGTGGCTGGGCACTCTAGTTAAAAAAACGAAGCCCGGTCAATGGACCGGGCTCGAAGGGGTAGGTCAGGCAGACGACAGCGCGGTGCGTCTTGCATAAGGTCAGCTCACCCGTGCCGTTTGCGACAAGCGATCTGCACCGCCTTCGGCAACACGGCCGCTGCGCTCGATCAGGCGATCAGAACCACCTTCGGCAACACGGGCGCTGCGCTCGATCAGGCGATCGGAGCCGCCTTCGGCAACACGGGCGCTGCGCTCGATCAATCGGTCTGAACCGCCTTCGGCAAGTGTTTCAAGCGGTTGGATGTTTTGAACAGCGCTCGAACGTGATTCGGCGGTCAGGTGCTGCTCGGCACCTGGCAGGGCAAACGCATTGGCTGCAAGCAGGGAAAGGGTGAGGGTCAACAGGTGGCGTTTCATGATTCGGTGCTCCTGTGCGGGGCTGGAAAGTGGGTGTGTAGCCAATGCTACGCCGCGCACCGGCACAGAGAAGTTCATCCGGGTAATGGTAAAAATCGACCTCATTGATATCAGCCGCCAAAGGCTCTATTCAGAGCCCTGGCAGGGTCGCAGGTGGCTTGATGGCGTGGGTACGCACGAGATGCGCCAAGCGAACCGGACGCGCCAGGCGCACCCAGGCACGGGAAATTCTTGGCTATCCTCCCCCTGAGATAAAACCCTCACGCCTTTCATCAGTCCCAGATACATGACCCCTCACCGCTACGCTTGTTTTTGCCTTGCCGCATGGAGACTCACGCAATGACGCGCCCCGCCAGAATCATCCTCTGGACCCTGACCACACTGCTGACCGTGCTGGCAATCCTGGTCGTGGTGATTGCCACCTTCGACTGGAACCGCGTCAAGCCCCTGCTCAACGAAAAGGTGTCCGAGGCCTTGCATCGGCCCTTCGCCATCAATGGCAACCTTGCAGTGCACTGGCGCACCGAGCCTGAAGAAGGCGGTTGGCGGGCGTGGATACCCTGGCCGCATTTCACGGCTGAAGACCTTACCCTGGGCAACCCGGACTGGCTCAAAGAGCCGCAGATGGTTGCACTGGAGCGTGTAGAATTTCGCCTGTCGCCGCTGCCGCTGTTGTTCCACCAGGTCAGCATCCCGCGTATCAACCTGACCAAGCCGACTGCCAGCCTGACGCGTCTGGCGGACGGCCGGGCCAACTGGAATTTCGACTTCGGCCCGAAGGACGAGAACGAAGAGCCGTCCAAATGGCAGATGGACATAGGCGCGATCGGTTTCGACCAAGGCAATGTCAGCTTTGACGACCAGACGCTCAAGGCTCGCATGAAGGTCCAGATCGATCCTCTGGGCAAGCCCATTGCGTTCAGCGACATCGTGGGCAAGGCCACGGCCGAGAAGTCGGCGCCTGCACAGGACTATGCGTTCGGGCTCAAGGCGCAGGGGCGCTACAAGGATCAGCCCGTGTCCGGCACCGGCAAGATTGGCGGCCTGCTGGCACTCAAAGCGTCCGATCAACCCTTCCCGCTGCAAGCGGATGTGCGCATCGCCGATACCCATGTGGTACTGGCCGGTACCCTGACCGACCCGCTCAACCTGGGCGCGCTCGATCTGCGGCTGCGCCTGTCAGGCGCCAGCCTTGGCAATCTGTTCCCGTTGACCGGCGTGACATTGCCTGACACCCCAGCGTATTCCACCGATGGCCACCTCAACGCCAACCTGCACGCCGAGCAAGGCGCTACCTTCGAATACCAAGGGTTCAATGGCAAGATCGGTGACAGCGACATTCACGGTGACCTGGCGTACGTCGCCAGCAAGCCTCGGCCCAAGCTCACGGGCAAGCTCCTCTCCAACCAGCTCCTGTTCAAGGACCTTGCACCACTGATCGGCGCTGACTCCAATGCCGAGCAAAAAGCCCGTGGCGGTGCCAGCAAGCAGCCGTCCGACAAGGTCTTGCCGGTCGAGGAATTCCGTACCGATCGCTGGCGTGCCATGGATGCCGATGTCACCTTCACCGGCAAGCGCATCGTGCACAGCGAGCAGCTTCCTTTCAACGACCTGTCGGCCCACGTGATCCTGGAAGACGGCCTGCTGCGCCTGGAGCCGTTGAGGTTCGGCGTAGCGGGCGGCAACCTGGCATCACGCATTCGCCTGGACGGCCGCAACGTTCCGTTGCAGGGGCGTGCACGGCTTACTGCGAGGGGGTTCAAGCTCAAGCAACTGTTCCCCACCTTCGCACCGATGCAAAGCAGCTTTGGCGAGCTCAATGGGGATGCCGACATCACCGGTCGCGGCAACTCCGTGGCAGCACTGCTCGGTAGCGCCAATGGCGACCTGCGCATGCTGGTCAACGATGGCGCCATCAGCCGCAGCCTCATGGAAATCGCAGGTTTGAACGTGGGCAACTACATCGTCGACAAACTCTTCGGTGATGAAGACGTGAAGATCAACTGCGCCGCTGCCGATGTCGGTATCAAGGATGGCCTTGCCAGTACGCGGCTGTTCATTTTCGATACCGAGAACGCGATCATCTATATCAACGGCACCGCCAACTTCGCCAACGAGCGTCTGGACCTGAAGATCACCCCGGAATCCAAGGGGTTGAGGCTGTTCTCCCTGCGCTCGCCGCTGTATGTGCGGGGGGCTTTCGCCAAACCTAGCGCCGGGGTGCAGGCCGTACCGCTGGCACTGCGCGGCGCCGGTATGGTTGCCCTTGGGGTGGTCGCGGGGCCCGCGGCCGGTCTGTTGGCGCTGATCGCACCCAGCAGTGGGGATGATCCCAACCAGTGCACACCATTGTTGCAGCAGATGAAGGAAGGTAAGGCGCCGGCGGCCGTCAAAGGCCGCAAGTGATGGCGGGGCATGGGCCTGCGAGCTGAAACCTTGAAGCGGCTGCGCAGCCCATCGCGGCCGGTCCAGCGCCCCGGCAAGGTCGCTCCTTGAAATCGGTTAGCCTTCGAGGCGGCATCAGGCAGTTGCTTCTGCAAAGTCCAGGCCCCGCTATCGCAGCCCATACAGGACCAAGGTGAAAGCGGCCGAGTGCCGCGATGGGCCGCAGCGCGACCCTGGCAATATGCGCTGCGAAGCTCAGATCCTGGGGCCGCTGCGCGGCTTGCAGCCAGTCCAACGCCCCGGCGGAGCCGGTCACGGGCTTAGGCAACCCAGAGTTAAGGGAAAGATCGCCAGTGCTTCACGATCTCAGAGAATTGGGGGGATGGTCCGGTCAGGGCGCCAGACCGACCGCAATGGGCTGCGAAGCAGCCCTGCGTGAGCAGCATTGCCGCATCAGCGGCATTGCCAATTGCTACAGGCCTTACAGACCATCGAGCAGGTCGGACATGTCGTCGGCGTGTTCTTCTTCCTGCGCCAGGATGTCTTCGAAGATGCGGCGAGTGGTCGGGTCCTTGTCGCCGATGTACTGGATGATCTCGCGGTAGCTGTCGATGGCGATACGCTCGGCTACCAAGTCTTCCAGGACCATTTCCTTGAGGGTCGTGCCTGCCACGTACTGGGCGTGGGAGTTCTTGCTCAGGTTGTCCGGGTTGAAGTCAGGCTCGCCGCCCAGCTGCACGATACGCTCGGCCAGCTTGTCGGCGTGTTCGGATTCCTGATTGGCATGCTCCAGGAATTCTTCGGCAGCCACGCTGGCCTTGACGCCAGAAGCCATGAAGTAGTGACGCTTGTAGCGCAGGGTGCAGACCAGTTCGGTGGCCAGCGAATCGTTGAGCAGCTTGATGATGCGCTCGCGATCGGCATTGTAGCCTTCGGTCACGGCACCGTTTTCCACATGCTCGCGCGCGCGCTGGCGCAAGGTCTGAATGTCGGTCATTTCAGTCGTGTTCATGTTTCATCTCCAAAAAGCATCAGGTAGTCGTAGTCAGGTAGCGGAAGCCTTACGCGCCTTTGACGGCCTCGCGGTCTTCTTCACGTTGTTTGCAGGTCTTGAAACCCTTGGCATCCACATGGCCGGTGGCATCGAAGCGTACGTAGTACGGCTGCTGCTTGCCGTCGCGGTTGAGGATGTAGTCGTTGCAGGTACCGCCATTGGGCAGGTCGATGACGTTGGACGGGCTGCCGCCGATGGCGATGACGCGCTGCATGGTCATGCCATTTTCGACCTGCTTGACCAGGGGCTCGTTGCGGTAGGTCACGTAGTCCACCGGGTTTTCCGGGCGGCTGCCGCATGCCGTCAGGGTGGCGCTGGCCAGAAGGATTGCCAGAGTCTGCTTGAACATCGTCCCGCTCCTTGCACAAAAGGGTATGTGCAGGTTTTGAACCTCACGCAGCGCCAGGAGTTCGATCGAGGTAGCCAATTGCCTGCGTGCAAAAAGGTTGTCGTGCACTTGATGACAAAACGGGCCTCGCGTCAGCGCTTGTCTACACTGCAGGTGTCACCGTGCGTTGGGCGCGGGCTCAGGAGAACACGACATGAAACGGCTGCACATTCCGTTGCTGATGGTTGCGCTGTTGTTCAGCGCCCAAGGTTTCGCGGCAAATACCGCCCAGCAGGAAAAGATGAAAACGTGCAATGCAGATGCCACGGCGCAATCGCTCAAGGGCGACGCCCGCAAGGCCTTCATGAGTACGTGCCTGAAGAAACAGGTGCCACAGACCCAGCAGGAGAAGATGAAGACGTGCAATGCCGATGCCACCGCCAAGGTGCTCAAGGGTGATGAGCGCAAGGCCTTCATGAGTGAGTGCCTCAAGAAGAAATGATCGGTGCCTATGCCTGCAGGCATAACGCTGGCAGACTGCGGATCTTCTTCGTTGGCTGCCGCTGAGGCTGTATGACCTTCACCCCCCGCCAAGTCACCCTGGCCAGTTTGATTATCGTGTTCGCAGGCTTGCTGTTGGCGTTGCCGTTGAAGCTGCTGCCCAGCCTGCTGGCAGGCCTGCTGGTGTTCGAACTGGTCAACATGCTCACGCCGCGTCTGCAGCCATTGATTGCCGGGCAGCGTGCGCGCTGGCTGGCAGTGGCGCTGCTGGGCACGCTGGTGGTGATCAGCCTGGCGCTGCTGATCGCCGGGGCGTTCAGCTTCCTGTTGCATGAAGCGGAAAACCCTGGCGCTTCGCTGGACAAGTTCATGGCGTTGGTTGAGCGGGCGCGCGGGCAGTTGCCGCCGTTCATCGAGGGCTATTTGCCGGCCAGTGCTGCTGAGTTCAAGGTGGCGATCGGCGACTGGATCAAGAGCCATCTCAGTGATTTGCAACTGGTGGGCAAGGGCATGGCCCACATGTTCGTGACCCTGCTGATCGGCATGATCCTGGGGGCTATCGTCGCCCTGCAGCGCATACCCGACATCTCCCGGCGCAAACCACTGGCAGCTGCCCTGTTCGAGCGCCTGAGCCTGCTGGTACAGGCGTTTCGCAACATCGTTTTCGCCCAGATCAAGATTTCCCTGCTCAATACCGCATTCACTGGCATCTTTCTGGCCGTGGTGTTGCCGTTGTTCGGGGTGCACCTGCCGCTGACCAAGACCTTGATCGTGCTGACGTTCCTGTTGGGTCTGCTACCGGTCATCGGCAACCTCATGTCCAACACCCTGATCACCATCGTCGGGTTATCGTTGTCGGTGTGGGTGGCAGCGGCGGCGTTGGTATACCTGATCGTCATCCACAAGGTGGAGTACTTCCTCAACGCCAAGATCGTCGGTGGGCAGATCAGGGCCAAGGCCTGGGAACTGCTGTTGGCCATGCTGGTGTTCGAAGCGGCGTTCGGCCTGCCGGGGGTGGTGGCAGGGCCGGTCTATTACGCTTATCTCAAGAGCGAGCTGCGCAGGATGGAGCTGGTTTGAAGGCGGCCACGACGGGCCTGCTCAGGACATAACAGGGCCGGCGCCAGGCTTGGTCAGGCGGTTACAGCCAGCGCTACCGTCAACGAGGGGCGACACAAGCGCCCCTTACCCCGTCGTTTCGTCACGCGCCATAACGCTTGCGTGCCTCAATGGCCAGCCCACTGCCGATGCTGCCAAAGATATTGCCTTCCACGTGACGGGCATTGGGCAACATCGCCGCCACACTGTTGCGCAGGGCTGGAATGCCGCTGGAGCCGCCCGTGAAGAATACCGTGTCGACCTGGCCCTGACTGACCCCGGCCTTGGCCAGCAAGTCCGTGACACTGGCCCGCACCCGTTCCAACAGGCTTTCGATGGCCGTCTCGAACAGGTTGCGAGACAGGTCCACGCCAAGGCCTGGTTCGATGCGGCCGAGGTCGACGTGACGACTCGGCTGTTCGGTCAATTCGATCTTGCTGGCTTCCACTTCCATGGCCAGCCAATGCCCGGCGCGCTCCTCGATAAGTTTGAACAGCCGATCAACGCCAAGGGTGTCCTCGATGTCGTAGCGCATGTTGCCCAGCGCCAACTGCGACTTCTGTGAGTACAGCGCGTTGATCGTATGCCAGGTGGCCAGGTTGAGGTGATAGCTGGTTGGCATCAAGGCACCGCTTTTCATGCGGCTGCCATAACCGAACAGCGGCATCACCCCTTGCAGGCTCAGCTGCTTGTCGAAGTCCGTGCCGCCGATGTGTACGCCACCGGTTGCGAGGATGTCGCTCTGGCGCTCGGCCACCGCGTGCCGCTCCGGCGACAGCCGAATGAGGGTGAAGTCGGACGTACCGCCGCCGATGTCGACGATCAGCACCAGTTCTTCACGGCTGATGCCCGACTCGTAGTCGAACGCCGCGGCGATGGGCTCGTACTGGAACGATATGTCCTTGAAGCCGATCTTGCGTGCCACCTCGGCCAGCGTGTCCTCGGCTTCCTGGTCGGCTGCCGGGTCCTCGTCGACGAAGAATACCGGGCGGCCGAGTACCACCTGATCGAACTCACGCCCGGCCTCAGCCTGAGCGCGGTTTTTCAGCTCACCGATGAACATGCCCAGCAGGTCCTTGAACGGCAGTGCGCTGCCCAGCACGCTGGTGTCGTGCTTGATCAGCTTGGACCCGAGCAGGCTCTTGAGCGAGCGCATCAAGCGCCCCTCATAACCTTCGAGGTATTCGTGCAGGGCCAGCCGGCCATAGACAGGGCGGCGCTCCTCGATATTGAAGAACACCACCGAGGGCAAGGTGATCTTGCCGTCTTCCAGGGCAATCAGCGATTCCATGCCCGGGCGGTGCCAGCCAACCGTCGAGTTGGAGGTGCCAAAGTCGATGCCAAGGGCGCGGGCCGGGGATACGTCGGACATGGGGAAAAAGCTTCCGGAGGCAAAACGGCCGCGCAGTGTATGCCAGCTGGCGACAGAATCAAGACCGGTCGTCTGCCATGGAGCAACCCCAAGCGGGCCTTGAAAGGCTATGCTTGATCCCTATCTTCTCCAGCAACACGCACATTCACACTGGTGATCCCTAGATGGACTTCAAAGACTACTACAAGATACTTGGCGTAGAGCCCACGGCGGACGACAAGGCGATCAAGGCCGCGTACCGCAAGCTGGCCCGCAAGTATCACCCTGATGTCAGCAAAGAGCGCGACGCCGAAGACAAATTCAAGGAAGCCAACGAGGCCTACGAAGTGCTGGGCGACGCGCAGAAACGCGCCGAATTCGATGAAATCCGCAAGTACGGCGGCCAGCATGGCCGGCCGTTCCAGGCACCGCCGGGCTGGGAAAGCCGAGGCGGGGCCGGGGGTGGTTTCGAGAGTGGCGATTTTTCGGACTTTTTCAGCTCGATGTTCGGCGGTCGTGGAGGCAACCCGTTCGGGGGTGCCCGTCAACAACAGCGCAGTGCCGGCAGGCGAGGGCAGGACGTGGAGCTTGAACTGGCGGTATTTCTGGAAGAAACCCTGAGCAAAGAGTCCAAGCAGATCAGCTTTCAGGTACCGCAAACCAATGCCATGGGCCAGCGCACCGGGTTCACCACCAAGACCCTGAACGTGAAGATCCCGGCCGGCGTGACCGATGGCGAGCGCATTCGCCTCAAGGGCCAGGGTGCCCCGGGGGTCGGTGGCGGTGCCAATGGCGATTTGTTCCTGACCATCCGCATGGCCCCGCACCCGCTGTTCGACGTCGAAGGGCACGACCTGATCATCACCGTGCCGCTGGCACCCTGGGAAGCGGCCCTGGGCACCAAGGTGGCGGTACCTACGCTCGAAGGCAGGATCAACCTGACCATCCGCCCCGACAGCCAGAGCGGGCAGCGCCTGCGGGTGCCAGGCAAGGGCCTGGCCGACAAGCAGGGCCAGCGCGGCAACCTCTATGCACAGCTCAAGGTCGTAATGCCGACCACCTCTGACGAATCTACCCGGGAACTGTGGGCCAAGCTTTCCGAGAAGGCCGCGTTCGACCCGAGGGCACAATGGAGTAAGTGATCATGAGCAGCACCCTGATCGTTCAACTGGACATGCATACCTTGTGTCAGGAAGCCGACCTCACGGCGGACTGTGTGATCGAGATCGTCGAGCACGGCATTGTGGAGCCAACCGGGCGCAGGCCTGAAGACTGGCTGTTCGACGATCAGGCACCGCTGCTGGCAAGGCGCGCGGCCAAGCTGCACCAGGAGCTGGAACTGGAATGGGAAGGCGTGGCGCTGGCCCTGGAATTGCTCCAGGAGGTGCAGCAGCTACGCAACGAGAACAGCATGCTGCGCCAGCGCCTGGGCAGGTTCACGCAGATGTGAAGGGAAGCAGTCGCGGGCAGCGCTGGAACACTGGCCAACGCAGCCTTGTGACTTCAGGCAAGGCTGCATGATGGCTGCCTGGGCGAGGTGTCAGGGCAGGTCTGGCTCGGCCCCTGGGCTCAGCACCCGCTGCATGAAGGTCAGGTCCAGCCAGCGCCCGAATTTCACCCCCACCTGCGGCATCTGCCCGGTAACCACGAAACCCAGGCGCTCGTGCAGGTGCACAGACGCTGCGTTGCCGCTTTCGATGGCCGCGACCATGACGTGCTTGCCGCAGCCTTGGGCGCGCTCGATCAACGCATTCATCAGCGCCGGCCCAAGCCCTTTGCCGCGCTGATCGCTGCGCACATATACCGAATGCTCGACCGTATGGCGAAACCCCTCGAACGGGCGCCAGTCCCCGAAGGAGGCGTAGCCCAGCACGTCGGCGCCGTCCACGGCCACCAGTATCGGGTAACCCTGTTGCGCACGGGCGTCGAACCAGGCCTGGCGGTTGGCCAGGTCCACCGGCGTCTCGTTCCAGATGGCCGTGGTGTTGCGCACGGCATCGTTGTAGATGTCGAGGATGGCCGGTAGGTCGGCAGGCAGGGCGTCGCGGATTTCGTGACTCATGGCAGCGTCTCGCTAGGTCGAAGCGTGCAGGTTAAATGGTTACCAGCCCGCGTACACCTTCGGCCTGCATGTTTTCGCCCCGGCCACGCTGCACGATCTGGCCACGGGCCATGACCAGGTAGTGATCAGCCAAGGCCTCGGCAAAATCGTAGAACTGCTCGACCAGCAGGATGGCCATGTCGCCGCGCTGCGCCAGCCGCTGGATGACCGCGCCTATTTCCTTGATCACCGAAGGCTGGATACCCTCGGTGGGCTCATCGAGAATCAGCAGGCGCGGACGACTGGCCAATGCCCGGCCGATGGCCAGCTGCTGTTGCTGCCCCCCGGACAAATCCCCGCCACGGCGTAGCTTCATCTGCTCCAGCACAGGGAACAACTCGTAGATGAAGGCAGGCACTTCACGCGCCTCGCGCCCCGCAAAGCGTGACAGGCCCATCAGCAGGTTTTCCTCGACGCTCAGGCGCGGGAAAATTTCGCGGCCCTGTGGCACGTACGCAATGCCGGCCTGCACCCGGTGGTGCGGCTTGAGTGCGGTGATGGGCTTGCCTTCCCATTCCACGCTGCCTTCGCGCACGGGCACCAGGCCCATCAGGCAACGCAGCAACGTGGTCTTGCCCACGCCGTTGCGGCCCAGCAGGCAGGTGACCTCGCCCAGCCTGGCTTCGAAGGACAGGCCGCGCAGAATATGGCTGCCGCCGTAGTACTGGTGCAGCGTATCGATCTTGAGCATGCAAGGCTCCTGAAGTAACGGGGTTGTGCGCCCCCGGCAGCTCACCGGTGTACGCGGGAAGACGTGCGCCTGTTCAACGACCGAGGTACACCTCGACCACACGATCATCGGCCTGCACCTGCTCAAGCGATCCCTCAGCCAGCACCGAGCCCTGGTGCAGCACCGTCACATGGTCGGCGATGCTGCCCACGAACCCCATGTCGTGCTCGACCACCATCAGCGAGTGCTTGCCTGCAAGCCCCTTGAACAGCTCGGCGGTAAAGGCGGTTTCGGCGTCGGTCATGCCGGCCACGGGTTCGTCGAGCAACAGCAGTTGAGGTTCCTGGACCAGCAGCATGGCAATTTCCAGAAACTGCTTCTGGCCGTGGGAGAGCAGCCCGGCCTGACGCGTGGCCAGCCCGTTCAGGCGCACGGTGGTCAGGACTTCGTCGATCCTGTCGCGTTGCTCGCCGCTCAGGCGCGACCTCAGGCTCGCCCACACCGACTTGTCGGTCTTGAGCGCCAGCTCGAGGTTTTCATACAGGCTCAACGCCTCGAACACCGTGGGTTTCTGGAACTTGCGGCCGATGCCAGCCTGGGCAATCTGGTACTCGCTCATGCGCGTCAGGTCGAGCGTGTCGCCAAAGTAGGCACTGCCAGCGCTGGGCCGTGTCTTGCCGGTGATCACGTCCATCATCGTGGTCTTGCCCGCACCGTTTGGCCCGATGATGCAGCGCAGCTCGCCCACGCCGATATACAGCGTCAGCGCATTGAGTGCCTTGAACCCATCGAAGCTGACGCTCACCTCTTCAAGGCTCAGCACGGTGCCATGCCGCGCGTCCAGGCCTGGTACGCGGGCATGGCCCAGGCCTATGGCGTCGCGGCCGATACCCTGCGGGTCGAAGGCAGGTTCGAGCATGAACTCCGGGTGTACCGGGGGCAGGCCTCTCATGACTGGCTCCTTTTGTTCCACAGGCCAACCAGGCCCTTGGGCAAGTACAGGGTCACGAGGATGAACAGCGCGCCGAGGAAAAACAGCCAGAATTCCGGGAAAGCCACCGTGAACCAGCTCTTCATGCCGTTGACCAGCCCCGCGC
Source organism: Pseudomonas sp. DE0010 (assembly GCF_007680745.1). Lineage (NCBI taxonomy): Bacteria > Pseudomonadati > Pseudomonadota > Gammaproteobacteria > Pseudomonadales > Pseudomonadaceae > Pseudomonas > Pseudomonas sp. DE0010. Next base: position 88,479 of record NZ_VEJQ01000022.1, on the reverse strand, counting down.
CCAGCAGCGGGCCGATCAGGGTACCGCGCCCGCCCAGTGCCACCCAGACAGCGGCCTCGATGGAGTTGGTGGGCGACATTTCGCTGGGGTTGATGATGCCGACCTGAGGCACGTACAGCGCGCCTGCCAGGCCGCACAGCATGGCGCTGAGCACCCATACCAGCAGCTTGAAACCACGCGGATCGTAGCCGCAGAACATCAACCGGTTCTCGGCATCGCGAACGGCCGTCAACAGGCGCCCGAACTTGCTGCGCGTCAACCGCCAGCACAGGTACAGGCTGGCGACCAGCAGCGCAACGGTGAGCAGGAACAGTACGGCGCGGGTCCCGGGTGCGGCGATGTCGAAGCCCAGCAGGGTGCGAAAGCTGGTGAAGCCGTTGTTCCCGCCAAAACCGGTCTCGTTGCGAAAGAACAGCAACATCCCGGCAAAGGTCAGGGCCTGGGTCATGATCGAGAAGTACACACCCTTGATCCGCGAGCGGAAGGCAAACCAGCCGAACACCAGGGCCAGCATGCCAGGCGCCAGCACCGCCAGGCACAGGGCCCAGGCAAAGTGTTGGGTGCCGGCCCAGTACCAGGGCAGCTCGTTCCAGGACAGGAATGTCATGAAGCCTGGCAGCCCCTCCCCGGCGGCCTGGCGCATCAGGTACATGCCCATGGCGTAGCCGCCCAGGGCAAAGAACAGACCATGGCCGAGCGACAGCAGCCCCGCATAGCCCCAGACCAGGTCAAGGGCCAGGGCCACGATGGCATAGCAGAGGATCTTGCCCACCAGCGTGAGCACATAGGCCGACACATGCAGGGCGTGGTCGGCGGGCAGCAGCGACAACAGCGGCAAGGCGAGCAGTAGCGCCAGGGCGGCGATACCCAGCGCCAGCGACAGGCGAGGGCCGGCTTTGTGCGCAGCGGTGACAAGCAGTGGCTGGTTCATCAGTCGATCACCCGTCCCTTGAGGGCAAACAGGCCTTGCGGGCGCTTCTGGATGAACAGGATGACCAGCGCAAGGATGAGGATCTTGCCGAGCACCGCACCGATCTGCGGCTCCAGCAGTTTGTTGGCGATGCCCAGCCCGAACGCCGCCCAGAGGCTTCCGGCCAGTTGGCCGACACCCCCGAGCACCACCACCAGGAATGAATCGATGATGTAGCTTTGCCCCAGGTCCGGCCCCACGTTGCCGACCTGGCTCAAGGCCACGCCGCCCAGGCCGGCGATGCCCGAACCCAGGCCGAAGGCGAGCATGTCCACACGCCCGGTGGACACGCCGCAGCACGCCGCCATGTTGCGGTTCTGGGTTACGGCGCGCACGTTCAGGCCCAGGCGCGTGCGGTTGAGCAGCAGCCAGGTCAGCAGCACCACGGCCAGCGCGAACGCGATGATCACCAGGCGGTTGTAAGGCAGGATCAGGTTGGGCAGAACCTGGATGCCACCCGACAACCAGGCCGGGTTGCTGACCTCGACGTTCTGTGCGCCGAACAGCAAACGCACGGCCTGGATCAGAATCAGGCTGATGCCCCAGGTGGCCAGCAGGGTTTCCAGAGGGCGGCCGTACAGGTGGCGGATCACTGTACGTTCCAGTGCCATGCCGACACCGGCACTGACGGCGAACGCCACGGGCAGGGCGATCAGTGGGTAGAACTCCAGGGCACCCGGTGCATAGCGCTGCACCACTACCTGCACCATGTAGGTGCTGTAGGCGCCGAGCATCAGCATCTCGCCATGCGCCATGTTGATCACACCCAGAAGTCCGAACGTGATCGCCAGCCCCAGCGCCGCCAATAGCAGGATCGACCCCAGCGACAGGCCACTGAAGGCCTGACCGAGCACTTCACCGATCAGCAGCTTGCGCTTGACCTGGGCCAGGCTGGTTTCGGCGGCGGTACGCACCGTGGGGTCCGTTTCCATCTCGGGTTGCAACAGCGCTTCAAGGCGGGTGCGGGCCGTTGGGTCACCGGTTTCCCCTAACAGGCGTACGGCCGCCAGGCGCACCGAAGGGTCGCTGGCGCCGAGCTGCAGGTTGGCCAAGGCCAGGCCCAAGGCTGCCCGCACGGTCGCATCCGGCTCGCTGGCGTAGCGCCGGTCGAGCAAGGCGACCTGAGCCGGTTGTGCGCTCTTTTGCAACTGCCTGGCGGCGGCTAGCCGGGCGGCGCTGTCGTCACTGAGTAACCGGTGGCTGGCCAGGGCATTGTCGATCAGCCCGCGCAGGCGGTTGTTCAGGCGCACCTTGCGGCTGTCGTCCTTGGCGATTCGGCCGGCCTGCAGGTTTTCCAGCAGCGCCAGTCGGCCCGGCTCGGGTTGTGCGGCCCAGGTATCGAGCAGGCGCGCCTGCTCGGCGGGCTTGGCGGCGAGGAAAAACTCGCCTTCGCTGGCGTCTACTGCCATGGGCAACAGCAGTAGCAGGGTAAGCAGGAATCTGAGCATGAGGCTCTCCTGTGAATCAGCGCTTACGCGCAGGCGTGCCCGAACAGCGGGCCGCCCACGGGCGGGCTGCGGCGCAGCCCAGGGCCTCAGTTGCCTTTCACGGCGTAATCAGGGCGCTTGTCGTTGCCTGGGATGAAGGGGCTCCAGGGTTGCGCCCGCAGCGGTTGCTCGGTTTCCCACACCACGCTGAACTGCCCATCGTCCTGGATCTCGCCGATCATCACTGGCTTGTGCAGGTGGTGATTGGTCTTGTCCATGGTCAGGGTGTAGCCCGAAGGGGCCTTGAAGGTCTGCCCGGCCAGCGCTTCGCGCACCTTGTCCACATCGGTGGATTTGGCTTTTTCCGCCGCCTGCGCCCACATGTGAATGCCCACATAGGTGGCTTCCATCGGATCGTTGGTCACCGCCTTGTCGGCGCCAGGCAGGCCTTTGGCCTTGGCATAGGCCTTCCAATCAGCGACGAACTTCTGGTTGACCGGGTTATCCACCGACTCGAAGTAGTTCCAGGCGGCCAGATGGCCCACCAACGGCTTGGTGTCGATGCCTCGCAGCTCCTCTTCGCCCACCGAGAACGCCACGACCGGCACATCGGTCGCTTTCAGGCCCTGGTTGGCCAGCTCTTTGTAGAAGGGCACGTTGGAGTCGCCGTTGACCGTGGAAATTACCGCCGTCTTCGCCCCGGCCGAGAACTTCTTGATGTTGGCGACGATGGTCTGGTAGTCGGCGTGGCCGAACGGCGTGTAGACCTCCTCGATGTCCTTGTCGGCTACGCCCTTGCTGTGCAGGAACGCACGCAGAATCTTGTTGGTGGTGCGTGGGTAGACGTAGTCGGTGCCCAGCAGGAAGAAGCGCTTGGCGCCGCCGCCGTCCTCGCTCATCAGGTATTCCACCGCCGGAATCGCCTGCTGGTTGGGCGCAGCGCCGGTGTAGAAGACGTTCGGCGACATCTCTTCGCCTTCGTATTGCACCGGGTAGAACAGCAGACCATTGAGCTCCTCGAATACCGGCAATACCGATTTGCGCGACACCGACGTCCAGCAGCCGAACACCACCGCGACCTTGTCCTGGGTCAGCAACTGGCGGCTTTTTTCGGCGAACAGCGGCCAGTTGGACGCCGGGTCCACCACCACCGGCTCCAGCATCTTGCCGTTCACCCCACCTTTGGCGTTGATTTCATCGATGGTCATCAAGGCCATGTCCTTGAGCGACGTCTCGGAGATGGCCATGGTCCCGGACAGCGAATGCAGGATGCCGACCTTGATGGTCTCGGCTGCCTGGAGGCTCCAGCTAAGGCCCATCGCCGCCATCGAGGCGCTGAGGGTGAAGGCCTTGATCAGACTGCGTCGCTTCATGTGCTCTCTCCGCTGAGATCGGGTAGTGGTAGTCAGTGGAGAGATTGCAAAGGCTGTGCCTGACGACCGCGCACGCTCGGTAGAGCGGTTGTGCAAGGAATCGGCGCGCAATCGAGAGCCAGGTTGGTGCCTGCCGAGCTGGCCTGCACAGGAATGGGGCTGATGATGAATATTTTTGACACATAATGGGCACTTGAGTACCGTGCCGCATCGCAGTAGTTTCTGCGTTCGGGATTGGCGTCCCGCTGTCAGAACCGGGCACATCGCACCTGCGATAGCGTGTCCTGCATGGTTGCACCCGTCATGGGCGGATCCGTGTGTGGGAGCCTTCGGGCTCACCGGAACTTCTGACCGGTAACGCCAACCCGCACGGCTCCGTCCACCCATATTGGCGTATGGGCACGGAGATACACTTCAGAAGGCTTCAGGAGATGCACCATGCTCAAGAAGATCGTTCCAGATCCACCCCGCACATCTCGTTCCGTGACCGCCAGTGCCGATTTCGGCACCTGCAATCAGGCTCATGATCCAATACTGTCGGTTCAGGCTGGGATCGATAGCGAGGATGCACTTGTATGCGCCGTTGCCGCGCTGAAAGCGGCTTATGAAACCAATGCCGCAGCACTGGAAAGGGTGGGAGAGCCGCTTCGTAGTTTACTGACCGCGACGGAAAACTCGCTAGAGAAAGGTTTGGCCCTGGCCGAGGCAGTGCTCAAGGGGTTGGAGCAAGGCTGAAGCGGCCTGGCTGTTGTGCGCCCATTCGCCAGTTCTGCCTGAGAATGGGCTGCACAGTTTGCTGATCAGTTGCTCGACGACCCACGTACGGCAGTACGCGGCTGGCGCCGGCTACGCACGAACTGGTAGGTCACCGCCAGGATCACAAACCAGATCGGCGTCACCACCAGCGCCGAGCGGGTGTCGGCTTCAAGGCTCAGCAGCACAAGGATGCCGGCGAAGAACGCCAGGCACACGTAGCACATCAAGCGCCCGCCAGGCATCTTGTAGATCGACTGCTCGTGCAGCGCCGCGCGGTGCTTGCGGTAGCTCAGGTACGACAGCAGGATCAACGTCCAGACGAACATGAACAGTACCGCCGACACCGTGGTGACCAAGGTGAAGGCTTCGATCACGTTCGGGACCAGGTAGATCAGCACCGCGCCGAGCAGCAGGCACAGGCAGGAGAAGTACAGGCCGTTGGCCGGCACGGCGCGGCGGGACAGTTTTTCGAACGCTTTGGGCGCATCGCCTTCCTGGGCCAGGCCGAACAGCATGCGGCTGGTGGAGAACACCCCGCTGTTGGCAGACGAGGCCGCCGAGGTCAGCACCACGAAATTGATGATGCTTGCCGCCGCTGGCAGGCCAGCCAGTACGAACAGCTCAACGAACGGGCTCTTGCCCGGCACCACGTCGCGCCATGGGGTCACGGCCATGATCGCGATCAGTGCCAGTACATAGAACACGATGATGCGGATCGGGATCGAGTTGATCGCCCTGGGCAGCGTGCGCTCCGGGTTTTTGGCTTCGGCTGCCGTGGTGCCGACCAGCTCGATGCCCACGAAGGCGAAGACTGCGATCTGGAACCCGGCGAAGAAGCCCATCAGGCCGTGGGGAAACATGCCGCCGTCATTCCACAGGTTGGCCAGTTGAGCCGTGCGTCCGCTGGGGGAGGTGAAGCCGGTAATGACCATGTACAGGCCGGTGGCGACCAGGCCCAGGATGGCAATGATCTTGATCAGGGCAAACCAGAACTCCATTTCGCCGAACAGCTTGACCGTGACCAGGTTCAGCGACAGCAGCACGGCCACGCAGGTGAGCGCCGGTATCCACTGAGGCAGGTCGGGAAACCAGAACTGGGTATAAGCCGCAATGGCCACCACGTCGGCGATGCCGGTGACCACCCAGCAGAACCAGTAGGTCCAGCCGGTGAAGTAGCCCGCCCAGGGGCCGAGCAGGTCGGCGGAGAAGTCGATGAACGACTTGTAGTTCAGGTTCGACAGCAGCAGTTCGCCCATTGCGCGCATGACGAAGAACAGCATGAAGCCGATGATCATGTAGACGAAGATGATCGAAGGCCCAGCCAGGCTGATGGTCTTGCCCGAGCCCATGAACAGACCGGTGCCGATGGCACCGCCAATGGCGATGAGCTGGATGTGTCGGTTGGTGAGGTTGCGTTGCAGGTGTTGGTCGTCGGGTGGAGTCGGCGCAGTTAGCGTCATAGGCTGCATTCCCTTGTAGAGGTCAGTCGCATTGGCTGACGTAGCCGGCTAGGCTATCACGCACTGCAAAGGTGCGGGCGTGACAGATCGACACGATATCGCGAGTGCAGGGCGCTTTAGAAATGATCGGGGTCAAGCGTCGGCGCTTTAGAGAATAATCCTGCACCTACAGGCAGGGGCCGTGAAACGCTCGGCGGGCCTTTCGGCCCGCCTGGGGTTTCACGACAGCCGCCTACGGGCCGCTATGCCTGCGCCGCCGCCCTTGCCCGCCGCACCATCAGGTTGTCGAGTACCCACATCAGCACCATCGACACCCCCACCAAGGGGAAAACGAGCCCCAATGCCAGCATCACCACCACGGCCGTCTTCCAGCGCGGCAGGTCGTGGCGCAAGGGGGGAACGCCCAGGCCGCCTTCGGGCCGTCGTTTCCACCACATCACCAGGCCACTGACCGAACCCAGCAGAATCATCAGGCACACCAGTGCAATGACGATCTGGTTCAGCGGGCCGAACATCTTGCCCTCGTGCAGCATGACCCCAAGTTCCGTGGCGCGGGCTACAGGGCTGTAGTCCTGCCAGCGCACATCGGCCAGCACCTTGCCGGTGTACTGGTCCACATGCAGGGTGGCGTCGTTGCGTGGGTCGTCGGCGAATACCGCGACGGTGAATACGCCGTCGGCCGTGGTTGGCCAGGTGATGCTGTAGCCCGGCTCCACCTGCCGCGCAGTGGCGATGTCCTCGACCTGTTGCAAGCTCACATTCGGTGCGGCCGGTTGGCTGGACATTGTGTGATGCCCGGCATGCTCGGCATGGGCGCCAGATTGAGGCATCGGCGTGTTCTCCATGGCCCAGGGCACGGTCTGGCGGTGAGCATGGTTGAGCTCGCGCGCCTGCTGGTCCGACTTCGGCACATCGTTCCACATCGCTACCGGAAAGCGGTTCCACAGGTCGGCATATTGCTTGCCCCAGAACCCGGTCCAGGTCATGCCGCTGAGCAGCATCAACAACAACAGCGCCGAACCCCAGAACCCACTGACCGCATGCAGGTCGCGCCAGAACAGCCGGCCTCGGGCGGCCAGGCGCGGCCACAGCACGCCTGCGCCCAGGCGCCCGCGAGGCCACCACAGGTACAGGCCCGAAACCACCAGCACGATGCCCCAGCCTGCGGCCAGTTCCACCAGGCGATCGCCCAGGGTGCCCACCATCAATTCGCCGTGCAGGGCGCGGGCGATGGCCTGCAGATTGCGCTTGCCGTCCTGCTCGCCGAGGATCTTGCCGCTGTACGGGTCGACGAACACGTTCAGCTCGCGGCCCTCTTCGTGCACCACGAACTGCGCACTGCGCTGCGCGTTCAGCGGCGGCAGGTACTGGCCCACATGGCCTTCAGGGTGGGCCTTGCGCACTTCGGCCAGCATCACATCGGCCCCTTGGCGATGATGGCCGGCCTCAACCACCATCAGGTCGCGGTACAGCCATGGATCGAGCTGCGGCTTGAACAGGTATACCAGCCCGGTGAGGGCCAGCAGGATCATGAATGGGGCCACGAATAGCCCTGCATAGAAATGCCAACGCCAGGCCAGGTTGTAGAATGAAACGCGTGTTCCTCTCATGGGAACCTCCAGGTAAACCCGCACAGGGCGCAGTCACTGCCGCGCCCGCGGTGGATGTCAGAAGCTGAAATCGACTTTGGTCCAAACGCTCCGGCCGGGCTCATTGACCGGTTGAGGATCGCTGGCCGGGTAGCCGAAACCGGCATTGCCCGCCAGGTTCAGGTGTTCGGCGTAGGTCTTGTCGAACAGATTGTCGACCCCTGCACTGAGTTTCAGATTTTTGCTCACCTTGTACGCGCCGTTGAGCGAGAACACCCCAAACCCTGCACTGGCGTCATAGTCTTTGCCAACCACATTGCCCTGGTTGCGGGCGATGCGGTTCTGCGCTGCGACCAGCCGCCAGAGCGCGCCTGCGCTCCATGCATCGCGGCTGTAGGTCAGGCCCAGGCGGCTTTCCAAGGGCGGCATCTGGGGCAGTGCCTTGCCATCGCTGCTGTTCTTGCCCCAGGCGTAGGCCAGTGTGGCATCGGCCTTCCAGGTATCGCTCAGCGAGTAGGCCGCACCCACTTCGCCACCCATGATGCGGGCGTCGATGTTCTGCGCCTTCGAAGTCGCCATGCCCATCATGCCAGTGCGGTAGTCGAACAGGATGTAGTCGCGGATCTGCCCGACATAACCCGAAGCCCAGGCTTCCAGCCGTTCGCTGCGGTACTGGACACCGAAGTCGAGCTGCGTCGTCTTCTCGGGTTCGATGCCGTCGAAGGCATTGACCGACCCGGTGGGCGCTGTTTTCGGCGAAAACAGCTCCCAGTAGTCCGGGAAACGCTGGGCGTGCCCAAGGCCGATGTAGGCCGTTGCCGGCAGGGCTGCCAAGTCGTGTTCGTAGCGCACGAAGCCGCTGGGCAGCGTGTCGGCGCGGGTGTCGTTGCGGGTCGGGCTGGCCTGGCGCAGATCCCGCGCCGACGCGCGGTCCAGGCGGGCGCCGGTGATGACCCGGTCGTCGCCGCTGAGCGACCAGGTCAGCTCGCCGAACACGCCGTAGTTGTGAAAATCGGCATCCTTGGTCCAGGCCTGGCTTTTGTGCGCATCCACGCCCATGCCTCCGCGCTGGCGATGCGCGTTGGTCTGTGCGTCGATACCGCTGATCAACTGCACATCGGCCCAGCGCCAGGTCGCCTTGAGGCGTGCACCCATCGTGCGGCGGTCGACATTGCTGACCATCGGCATGCCCATCATGCCGCTGCCAGAGGGTGTGCGAAGGCTGTAGTTGTCCATCACATGGTCGGCATAGTTGTAATAGGCCTGGGCTTCGATCTTGTCGAGTACCTCGCCGAGGTTGGATTTTTCAAAGCGCAGGCCCAGGCTTTCACGCTTGAACTGCGAACCGTCCATGCCCCGACCGGCATAGCGCGCCTCCCCATCGCCCTTGCCGGCGGTGAGTTCGAGCAACGTATCGGCATCGGGCGTCCAGCCCAGGGCGACATCGCCGTTCCATTTTTCCCAGCGCGACGGCACTGAATCGCCAGCCCCGTCATGGTAGTCATCGGCACGCGACTGATTGCCGACGAAACGGGCATAGGCCTGACTGTTGCCGACAGCAGCGTCCAGCACCTTGTCAAAGCGGCCATTGGTGCCGGTGAGCAGGCTGGCATTGACGCGGCTGCCAAGGGTGCCGAATGCCTCGGGGTCACGCTCGAACAAGACGGTGCCTGCCGACCCGCCCGGCCCCCAGATCACGCTCTGCGGGCCTTTGATCACGGTCAGTCGGTCGTAGGTTTCCGGGGCGATGTAGGCGGTTGGGGCATCCATGCGGTTGGGGCAGGCGCCCAGCATCAGCCCGCCATTGGTGAGGATGTTCAGCCGCGAGCCGAACATGCCACGCAGTACCGGGTCGCCGTTGGTGCCGCCGGCACGAATGGCCGAAAAACCGGGAATGGTTTTCAGGTAATCGGCACCGTCACTGGCCGGCACGGGCTGGCGAGGGTCCTTGGGGTTGGTGACCACGGTCAGTGGTGAGCTGGGGGCGATGGCGGTGATGACCGTAGGGCCGAGCTCAGGTGCAGCGGATGAATGGGCAACGTGGCCAGGGTCTGCCGCCAGTGCGACAGGGGTCAGCAACGAGCCACACAGGGCGGCGATGGTCCCGCGCAGGGACAAAAGAGGGGTGCAGCCGGACATAATGATTCCAGTCGATCAGTCGTGAGAAGACGCGAAGCGATCAGGCTTCGTGCGCTAATGGGTCAAACACTGATCGAAACGGGCGGTGCGCGGCTGCGGGCGCCGGGGAAAACGGCCTGCCTGGCATGCCCGTGGCGCGTGGCAGGCTGAAGATGGACCTGAGACAGGGCGGCTGCCAGGTTGAGGGGGCTGAGCGCCTGGGGCAATGCAGGGCAGTTGAACAGCAGGCTGCAGTAGCCGCACTTTTCCCACATCACATGAAGCTGGCCGTCCTGGCTCGGGCCGTGATGAGCGTCGCCATGCTGATGAGCAGCCGGCATCGGCATGTCCATCGGCATGGCCATGCCGGCGCCGTGGTGATCCATGGGCATCGACTGGGAAACCAGCGGCCCGATGAAAATCATCCACATGGCGAACAGGCTCAGCCATCCGCCACCGGCGCGCCTGCGATCAGGGCGGGTGGTACGGAGCTGGCGGTGTGGCGACGAGCGCATCACGCCCTGTCAGCGGCAGTCAGTGCTGATGAGCCTGCGGCTGGCCAGTCGGCGGTGCTTTCTGCACAGCCACTTGCACGGTGATGGGGCCGGCTTTCTCGAAGCGAAGGGTCAGCGGGAAGCGCTGGCCATCGGTCAGCAGGCTGCGATCCTTGGGCTGCATGAGCATCACATGGTAAGCGCTGGGTGCAAACACCAGATCCTTGCCTGCGGGCACTACCACGTTTGGCACTTGCTGCATGCGCATGGCACCGGCCGCGCTCATGGCGTGCTCGTGCAACTGGGTGTCATCGCTGATGGGGGACTCGGCGCTCAGCAGGCGGTCATCGGTGTTGCCATTGTTGTGCACCACGAAATACGCGGCGACGTTGGGGGCATTGGGCGGCAGCTGCAATGACCACGGATGGGCGATATGCAGGTCGCCCACGGTGTATTCGTGAGCATGGGCGAAGGCGGTGGGCAGCAGGAGGGCGGCCACGGCAAGAGCGTGCTTGAGCATGATGGATGTCCCGATGGAATGAGGTTCAGGCAGGCAGCGTGAAACACTCAGGCAAGCGGGGAGGCACGGGGGTTGAGCGCGGGCCTGAGCTGGCGCGGCGTAGGCGTGGGTGGCGCATCCAGCGACAGTGGGCCGGCAAGACGAGCAGGCGGGGCATGCAGCTGTAACGCTTGGCCGCTCAATGCGAGTGGCGGCGCGGCACCCAGGCAGCACCAGCAGTGCATCGTGCTGGCGCTGTCATCGCTTTGCGGGCCCAGGTCGATCTTGGCCAGGGCCTGCACATCGACCTTGGCCTTGTTGGCCATGCTGGAACAGAAAGCCCCCCACAGCAGTTGCTCTGCCGGGCCTTTGGGCGCAGCAGAGGACAACGGCATGGCCAGCAGGTTGAACAGCACCGCTAGGCAGGCTATCCAGGCAATGTGCCGACGTGGGGGCATGGAGAGATCCGGTCAGGAATCGTGGTGACTATTGTACGGCCGAGTATAAGCAAATTTGGCAGGGTGCGGTGACGTGACGCAGGTGGCGTGCCTGGCCGCTGGCTTCGCGATGCCCTGGCACCGCGAAGCCGTTCAGGTTCAGGCCTTGTTGCGGCCCATCAGGCCGCGTACGGTTTCCTGCAGGTCGGCAGGCAGTACCACCACCTTGGCGTTATTGCTGCTCGCCAGGTTTTCCATGGCCCCGACGTAACGCTCACCGAGCAGGTACATGGCCGGGACGGTTTCGTTGCCGACCGCTTCCTTGACCAGCGAGATGGCCCGCGCCGAGGCTTCGGCCAGGCTGATCTGCGCCTCGGCATCCAGCCGGGCGGCCTGCAGGCGCGCTTCGGCTTCGAGTACTGCCGCCTGCTTGGCGCCTTCGGCACGGGTGACGTCGGCCTTGCGCTCCCGCTCGGCGGCCGCCTGGCGTTCCATGGCCAGCTGCATGTTCTGGGACGGCTTGATGTCCTGGATTTCCACCGAGCGCACGGTCACGCCCCAGTCTTCGGTCTGTTCGGACATGGCCTCGCGCAGGCGCGCCTTGATTTGCTCGCGGCTGGAAAGGGCTTCGTCCAGGTCCATGGCGCCGACGATGGCGCGCAGGGACGTCATGGTCAGGCTGGTGACGGCAAAGGCGTAGTCCTGCACGCCATAGGACGCCTTCTGCGGGTCGATGACCTTGGCGAAGCACAGGGCGTTGGCGACGATGACGGCGTTGTCGCGGGTGATGATTTCCTGTTCCTGCACATCGAGGATGATGTCCTTGGTCGGCAGGCGATAGGCAACCACGTCCATGTAGGGGATGACGACGTTGAGGCCAGGCTTGAGGGTGGTGTGGTAGCGGCCCAGGCGCTCGACGATCCATTCCTCACCCTGGGGGACGATGCGTACCCCCTTGAACACGGTGATCAGGACGAACAGGGCGATGGCGCCGACGACGATGAGGCTGGTCATGATGGCAAATTCCTTTTTTACGGATTCAGGCCCGGATGACGCGGGCGGTATTTCCTTCGACGGCGATCAGGCGTACCCGCTCGCCAGCCGGGATGGTGGTATCGGCAATGCAGGTCCACTCCTCGTTGCCCAGTACGGGCTTCTGAAAGCGCACCCGACCTTTCTGGAATTCGGACACACCCGTGGTCAGCAAGCCGACCTCGCCGATCACGCTGGCGGCGGTCCAGCGCTCATCCGGCTGCTTACGGCGAAACACCTTGAACCACAGCAGGGTAGTCAGCGATGAGAGCACGACCCAGAGCAACCCTTGCATGTCCAGCTCCAGGCCTGGAAACGCCAGGGAGGCCAAGGCCACCAGCACGGCACCGATACCGAACCACAGGATGAAGAACGTGGGCAGGACCAGTTCGAGCAACATCAGCGCGATGCCGAACACCAACCAGATCCACCATTGCAATTCCATATCAGGCACGTCTTCCGAGGGGGGCGCCCGAGTTTAAGGCAGGACTGCGACACATGGCCACTTGCAGGCGCTCGGAAAATGCCCAAAGGGGTGTAGGAGCTCAACCCCCCTAGGCGCTATGCAAGGGGCTTTCGTCACATAGCAGACAAAGCCGCCACCAGTTCCGGTAGGGCATGGAACGTCCGATCGGCAATCGGCAATGTCGGTCGCTTGAGAATGAACACCGGCAGGCCTAGCTCTCGGGCTACTTCCAGCTTGGGTTCGGTGGCGACGCTGCCGCTGTTCTTGCTGATCAGAACGTCGATGCACCGGTCGGTGAACAGCGCACGCTCCTGGTCCAGGTCGAAAGGCCCGCGGGCACCGATCACCTCGCAGCGCGCATTGCCAGGACAGGCCTGCAGGGCGCGTAATGTCCAGAACTGGCCATCCGGGATGGCGTCCAGGTGCTGCAGGGGTTCCCGGCCCAGGGTGAACAGCGGTCGGGCATACGGCCCAATGCCCTGCATCAGCGCCGGCCAGTCTTCGACTTCGCGCCAGTCATCCCCCGCCTGTGCCTGCCAGGCCGGACGGTGCAGGGCCCAGCAAGGGATCCCGACACGCTGCGCGGCGCTGGCCGCGTTGGCGCTGATACGGGCGGCGTAGGGGTGGGTGGCATCGACCAGCAGCGTGATGCCGTTTTCACGCAGGTACTGGGCCAGCCCAGCGGCCCCCCCGAAGCCGCCCACGCGTACCTGGCACTGCAGGTCGTCGGGCACCCGGCCGATGCCGGCAAGGCTATAGATGTGGTCTGGGCCCAGCAGGCGTGCGATGGCCAGCGCTTCGGTAATGCCGCCGAGCAGCAGAATGCGCGCCTTCATGGCTGGCCCGCTCGACCGACGATGCCGCCCTGGCGGTCGATGGCGACCACCTCGACGCTCACCTGCGCAGGCACGACGCTACGGGCGAAGGCCAGGGCATGCTGGCACACGGCATCGCCCAAATGGACACCGGCGCTGTGGGCCAACGCCAGGGCCTGCTGGCTGGTGTTGGCGGCCACGATGGCAGCCTGAAGCGCCGGATCGGCCCCGCCTGCTGCTGCCCAGCCCGCCAATTGCGGCAGGTCGATGCTCGAATGACGGCTGTGCAGGTCCATGTGCCCGGCGGCCAGCTTGCTGATCTTGCCGAAGCCCCCGCACAGGGTCAGGCGGGGCACCGGCACCTTGCGCAGATGCTTGAGCACCGCCCCAACGAAGTCGCCCATCTCGATCAGGGCGATTTCCGGCAGCCCGTAGACACGGCGCATGGTGTCCTCGCTGGCGTTGCCGGTGCACGCGGCAATGTGGGTGTAGCCGTTGGTGTGCGCCACGTCGATACCTTGATGAATGGAGGCAATGTAGGCTGCGCAGGAGAAGGGGCGCACGATACCGCTGGTGCCCAGGATCGACAGGCCGCCGAGGATGCCCAGGCGTGGGTTCATGGTCTTGAGCGCCAGGGCTTCACCGTCCCGCACGTTGAGGGTGACCTCGAACCCGCCGGTGTAGCCGCATTCGACGGCCAGGCCCTGCAGGTGGTCCGTGATCATACGCCGTGGCACCGGGTTGATGGCCGGTTCGCCCACGGCCAGGACCAGCCCAGGCCGGGTCACAGTGCCCACGCCTGTGCCTGCGACGAAGTGCACACCGGCCTGGGCACGCAGGCGCACCTGGCTGAACAGCAGTGCACCATGGGTCACGTCCGGGTCGTCGCCGGCGTCCTTGAGCGTGCCTGCTTCGGCGTAATCGTCAACCAGGCGGCAGAACTCCAGGCGCATCTGCACCACCTTGCCCTTGGGCAGGGTGATACTCACCGCATCGCTGTCTGCACCGGTGAGCAGCAGACGCGCTGCCGCCAGGCTGGTCGCGGTGGCGCAGCTGCCAGTGGTCAGGCCACTGCGCAGCGGGGCGGCCTGTTCGCGGGTTTCTTCACGCATCGGCCGGCTTGACCACGTCGAGCAAGGTGATGGGCAGCGCCTGGCGCCAGGTATCGAACGCACCCAAGGGCTGGGCATGGGCAACATGAATGCGTGTCAGTTCGCCACCGTGCTGCGCCTTGAAGTGGGCCAGGGCCAGTTCGCTTTGCACCGTCACGGCGTTGGCCACCAGCCGACCGCCTGGGCGCAGGCTGGACCAGCAATGCGCCAGTACCCCTGGACGGGTGACCCCGCCACCAATGAACACCGCATGCGGCGGTTCCAACCCTTCCAGTGCCATGGGGGCCTTGCCGCGCACCAGGTGCAGGCCAGGCACGCCCAAGGCATCGCGGTTGTACTCGATCAACCCCTGACGGCCCTCGTCGGCCTCGATGGCCACGGCGCGGCATGCCGGGTGTGCACGCATCCATTCGATGCCGATAGAGCCGCAGCCCGCGCCCACGTCCCAGAGCAGCTGCCCGGGCTCGGGGGCCAGCCGGCCCAGGGTGATGGCGCGCACATCGCGCTTGGTCAGTTGGCCGTCGTGCCGGTAGGCGTCATCGGGCAGGCCTGCCAGGCGGTGCAGGCGAGGCGCTTCGGGCGCTGCCACGCATTCGATGGCCACCAGGTTGAGCGCAGCCGTTTGCCCGTGCTGCCACGTGGACGCCTGCCCGTGCAACTGGCCCTGGGCCTCGCCACCCAGGTGTTCGAAGACCCATAGGCGGCTGGGGCCGAAACCCCGTTCGCGCAACAACGCGGCAATGGCCGCCGGGCTGTCTCCATCGTTGCTCAGTACCAGCAGGCGCAGGCCGCCATGCAGGTGCGCGTTGAGCGCGGCCAGGGGCCTTGCCACCAGCGACACCACCTGCACGTCCTGCAGCGCCCACCCAAGGCGCGCAGCAGCCAGGGCGCACGAGGAGGGCATCGACAGCACCTGCATTTCGTCGGCAGGCACCTGGCGCGCCAGGCTGGCGCCCACCCCATAGAACATCGGGTCGCCACTGGCCAGCACGCACACAGGCGAGCCGCGCAGCGCCAGTACCGGCGCTAGCGAGAAAGGGCTCGGCCAGTGCAGCCGTTCGCCGGTCACGCAACGCGGCAGCAGGGCCAGCTGGCGAGGGCTGCCGAAAATCCGTGTCCCACTGAGCAGCGCTCGGCGAGCCTGTTTGCCCAGACCGCTGAAACCGTCTTCGCCGATGCCTACTACTGTGAGCCAGGGTGCCATTGATACCTCTAGAGTTCGTGCGTGTGCAGCACGCCCAATTGTGCCTTTACCCGAAAGATGCTCGACCACCGGCTTTTCATGCGGGCGGCCAAAGCAGGCATAATACCGCGCCTTCTCCACTCAAGCGCAGTTTCACGGATTGCCGGACACCTCAGCGATGCCACCTCACGCTTCCTACAGTTCGCCTCGCCCCTCGGCTTGTCCGGGGTTGTGGCGTATCGTCAGCGCCCTGGATGGCGGCATTTGCCGGATCAAACTGCCAGGCGGGGTGTTGCTGGCCCAGCAGGCCGAGGCCGTCGCCAGCGCCGCCGAGCGCTTCGCAGGGGGGGTGATCGAGGCCACCAACCGGGGCAACCTGCAAATCCGTGGCGTCGGCCCTGATCACCAGGGCCTGGTGGCGGCGCTGCTTGCAGCTGGGTTGGGCCCGCGTGAAGCAGCCGGCGACGATGTTCGTAACCTGATGCTCAGCCCACTGGCCGGGCTTGACCCGGCGATGGTGCTGGACGTCAGGCCGCTGGGGGGGCAAATCCTTGACCTGCTCGAGGGCACGCCACGCTTTCACGCGTTATCGGCCAAGTTCGCCCTTCAGCTCGATGCCGGTGAACGCCTGGCCATGCTCGATCACCCGCACGACCTGTGGCTCTCGGTGCTTGAGCTTGAGCAGCAGCCCTGGCTCGCATTCGGCCTGGCCGGCAGCCTCGGGGAGAGTGACGTACTGGGTGCGGTGCCGTTCAGCCAGGGCTTGACCTTGGTACGCGCCGTGCTCGAACGTTTTCTGGACCTGGCCACCTCAACCCAGTCGCGCATGCGGCATGTGCTGCAGACCTGCACGGCTGCCGACTTCATCGGTGGGCTTGGCGTGGCGTTGCGCCAAGACCCCGCCGTGCTGGGCTGGCGCCGGCCGGTTCGCCCAGTAACGTGGCTTGGGGCACTGGCTCAGCGGCGTGGGGTTGCGCTTGGCGTGGCACCGCCACTGGGGCGGCTCACCCCGGCCATGCTGCGTGAGGCAGCGCG
The DNA here is from genome assembly GCF_007680745.1 of Pseudomonas sp. DE0010. NCBI lineage: Bacteria > Pseudomonadati > Pseudomonadota > Gammaproteobacteria > Pseudomonadales > Pseudomonadaceae > Pseudomonas > Pseudomonas sp. DE0010. Next base: position 71,713 of record NZ_VEJQ01000022.1, on the reverse strand, counting down.
TGTCGCGCGTGAACAGGGCGACAGCAGCCTGCGGTTGACCCCCTGGCAGAGCCTGGTGCTCCCCAACCTGGCGCCCGGCGCCATCGATCAGGCGCAGCGCAGCCTGATGACGGTCGGGCTGCTCTGCCACGCGGCCGAGCCCTTGGCGCGCATCAGCGCCTGCACCGGCGCCAGCGGCTGTGCCAAGGCCTTGAGCGAGACGAAGGCCGACGCCGTGGCACTGGCCGCATTACTGGGGCCCGGAGCGCCTGCCAGCGTGCATCTTACTGGCTGCCCCCGGTCCTGTGCCCTGGCCCACACCGCCCCGGCCACACTGCTGGCCCGCGCGTCCGGGCGCTACGATCTTTACCAGCGTGACCCCCGCCTGCCGGGGTTCGGCGCCCTGCGCGCCACTGACATTACCTTGAATGAAGCAGGCGCCATGCTCGACCTGCCGACGGAGCACCTTGATGATTGACTACATCCGCGATGGTCAGGAGATCTATCGCAATTCCTTCCGGATCATTCGTGAGGAAGCCCGACTTGAGCGGATTCCCGCAGACCTCGAAAAGCTTGCGGTACGCGTGATCCATGCCTGCGGCATGGTCGATGCGATCGATGGCCTGCAATTCTCCGAGGGCGCCGGCCAGGCCGGCCGTCAGGCCCTGCTGCGTGGCGCGCCGATCCTGTGCGATGCGCACATGGTCGCCGAAGGCATCACCCGGGCACGACTGCCAGCGAACAACCCGGTCATCTGCACCTTGCGCGACCCGAGCGTACCGGACTTGGCCAAGGCTGCTGGCAATACACGCTCCGCCGTTGCCCTGGAGCTGTGGCGCCCCCACCTGGAAGGCAGCGTAGTGGTGATCGGCAACGCGCCGACGGCGTTGTTCTACCTGCTGGAAATGCTCGACGCCGGTGCGCCGCGCCCAGCTCTCATCCTGGGGTTCCCCGTCGGCTTCGTTGGCGCTGCCGAATCCAAGGCCATGCTGGCGGCCGATAGCCGTGGTGTGCCCTTCGTGATCATGCAGGGGCGGCTGGGCGGTAGCGCCATGGCCGCCGCGGCCGTGAACGCCCTGGCCACGGAGGTGGAATGATGGCCCCGCGCGGACGCCTGATCGGCCTTGGCGTAGGGCCGGGCGACCCTGAACTGATCACGCTCAAGGCCCTGCGCCTGCTGCGCGAGTCGCCGGTGGTCGGCTACTTTGTCGCCAAGGGCAAGCGCGGTAACGCATTCGGCATCATCGAAGCGCACCTGCAACCCGAGCAGACGCTACTACCGCTGGTCTATCCGGTGACCACCGAAGCCTTGCCCGCGCCTCTGTCCTACGAGCAGGTAATCAGCGACTTCTACGACGAAGCCAGTGTCCAGGTGGCCGAACACCTGGACGCAGGGCGTGACGTGGCGGTGATCTGCGAGGGTGACCCGTTCTTCTATGGCTCCTACATGTACCTGCACGACCGCCTGGCCCAGCGCTATGAAGCGCAGGTGATTCCTGGCGTGTGCTCCATGCTCGGTGGGGCCTCGGTGCTGGGTGCACCGCTGGTCTATCGCAACCAGAGCCTGTCGGTGCTCTCTGGCGTCTTGCCGGCTGAAGACCTCAAGCGCCGCCTGGCCGACGCCGATGCGGCCGTCATCATGAAACTGGGGCGCAATTTTCCCAAGGTGCGGCAGGTGCTCGGTGAGCTGGGCCTGCACGAGCGTGCGCTGTATGTGGAACGCGCCACCATGGCCAACCAGAAAATCGTACCGCTGGACCAGGTCGACCCGCAGTCCTCGCCTTACTTTTCGCTGATCATCGTGCCGGGGGAAAAATGGCAGGGCTGAACACGCAGGTGGCACCGGCCATCGTCATCCTGGGGCAAGGCAGTCTGACCACCGCCCGTTGCCTTCAGCAGGTCTACGCCCAAGCCACGATTTACGGCCTGCAAGGGCGCGTCCAGGGGGCGGACCAGGATTACAGCACTTTTGGCGATCTGCTGCGCAGCCTTTACCAGCGTGGTACGCCGATCATCGCTTTGTGCGCCGCGGGGATCGTGATCCGCAGCCTGGCCAGCCTGTTGGGCGAGAAAGGTAGCGAGCCGCCTGTGCTTGCCGTGGCAGAAGACGGCAGCGCCGTGGTTCCTCTGCTCGGTGGCCTCAGTGGTGTCAACCAGATGGCGCGCGACATCGCCGCTGCGCTGGGTGTTTCAGCGGCCATCACCACCAGCGGCGAGTTGCGCTTTGGTACGTGCCTGCTCAATCCGCCCCAGGGTTACGCCTTGGCGGATCTGGAACAAGGCAAGCGTTTCGTGTCCGACCTGCTGGCTGGAGAGCCGGTTCGCATCGAGGGTCAAGCACCGTGGCTGGCGCAGGCTCAGTTGCCTGCCAGTGATGCCGCGCAGCGCACCATCCATGTGGGCCATTTGGCGCGCCCCGCCAGCCGAGACGAGCTGTTGATCCATCCCCGCTCCGTCGTGGTCGGTCTCGCCAGCGGCGATCTGCAGACGATTCGTGACGCGCTGCAGCAGGCCGGTATCGCGCAGGCATCGCTGGCCTGCGTGCTGGCCGATGAGCGGGCCATGGCGGACCCCCGGTTGCATGCCGCCGCGCAGGCGCTGGGTGTCGAATTGCGCTTTGCGGCAAGGCCCGACGATGTGGCTGGCATGGTGGGCGCTGCACTGCCCGATGCGCGGTTGCAGTGCCAGGGTGAGGTAGTCATCGCCGTGGCACCTGCGCCGGTCGAGGTGACTCAGGTTGGCCGTCGCCGTGGACGGCTGGCCGTCATCGGTCTGGGACCCGGTGCAGCGGAGCTGATGGTGCCAGCGGTCGAGGCTGAGCTGGCACGGGCCGAGGATGTGCTCGGCTACGAAACCTACGTACGAATGGCAGGCCCATTCCGGGACGATCAGGTGCTGCACTGCACCGACAACCGTGAGGAGATGCAGCGCGCCCGCCACGCATTCGAACTGGCCGCGCGGGGCCGTTCGGTGGTGGTGGTGTCATCGGGCGATCCAGGTGTATTCGCCATGGCCGCTGCGGTCCTTGAGGCGTTGCACGAGTCCACGAATCCTGACTGGCACGCTGTCGATCTGGAGATACTGCCTGGCGTATCGGCCTCGTTGGCAACGGCTGCACAGGCTGGCGCGCCGCTGGGGCATGACTTCTGTGTCATGTCGCTGTCGGACAATCTCAAACCTTGGTCGATCATCGAAAAACGGCTGGACCTCGCTGCCCAGGCCGATCTGGTGCTGGCCTTCTACAACCCGATTTCCAAAGCACGTCCGCACCAACTGGGGACCGCGCTGGACGTCGTGCGCCGGCACCGTGGTGCTGATACACCTGTAGTCCTTGGCCGTGACATTGGTAGGCCGGGGCAGGCTTTGCGCGTCGTCTCTTTGGCCCAACTGGTGCCAGAAATGGTCGATATGCGCACCATGGTGCTGGTGGGCTCATCGACCACGTGCACCTTCGAGCGCCCCGATGGCGGGCAGTGGGTCTACACGCCGCGGTGGTATGGCGCCAAGCCCTGAAGCATGGCAGTTCGATCCGAGGGGGAAGCGTTTCGAGGCAGGATGAGTAGCGTCGAGCGGTTAGGTTCAAGGCCGAAACTACCTGGTTTCGACCGGACCCAACTGGAGCCTTAGACATGACCACCAACAAAGAAAACCTTGAACTGCAAGTCCTGCCTGACATGAACCTGTTCGTGTTCCCCGACACCATGAGCGAGGCCAACCGCAACGCGGCCAAGGCCTGTCACTCCCTTGCTACCCAGGGCGCCAACAGGCAGCACCACCCGATCCAGCAAACCCAGGCCTGGTTCAACCAGTACGTGTTCCTGATGTCGAAGATGGGTTGGACACCCACGCGCGTTGATGTTCAGCGTATTACCCAGAGCGACAGGCACCTGGAGATCAGCAACCTGATCGGTAAAGGGCTGCAAGCTGCCTATGGCGCCTTTACGGGCGACGTGGCATCGGCGCTGGAAGGCTTGGGCAAGACGGTCGTTTCCGCACTGGCTGCCAGCACCAAGAATGTCGAATTGCTGGATCGCAAGTCCGTTGAGGATGACCGCAACAGCCTGAGCCTGAACAAGTGTGAGCAGACCGGTGCTGGCCAGGTCGCCATGATGGTGAGCGCAGTCCAGACCGATGCCAAGCCTGACAAGAAAGCCAACTACCTGTTGGCCAAATGGGAGAGTAGCGGCACCACCAACTACGCCTGCGGTGCCGTTCTGAACCTCGACCAGCGCCAGTACGAGAAAGTGCGCGCCGTGGTTGAAACCAAGCTCGACGACAACGCCCTGGAAGTGTTGCTGGCCCTCGAAATCTAACCTGTCGGTGTGACTCACCGGGGCCTTGGCTTCGGTGAGCCTGGAGGGTGCATCAATGTCGAATAACTACAGCGTGTGGCGCAATGGCAACAGTCTGGTGCTCGTCGACAAGACCATCAGCGAGTCTTGCAGGCACGACATGCTCAATATCCAGTTGGCGGCCTACCTCGCCGCGTGCAATGGCGGTGACTCAGGGGCTGATGGTGACAGCTGGCTCAAGGAATACATACGTGTGCAGAGCAGTTTCGGCTGCACGCTTGCCACGCTGCGGTCGCAAACCATACCCATGGTGCCGGTTGCGGCGTTCAGGCCTTGGGACTTGCTTTGCGACAGTCTTCTCCAGGCTACGCCTCACCGCCTTCGCGAAGCTGTCGCGCAGTGTCTGGCAGCCTGCGCGAGCAGTGAAACACGTGATAACCGGATGGGGGAGCGCTGTGATCTTGGCGAACACCATGGCGACACTGGCCTGAACTACGCGCATGCCGAGGTTCGGCTGGTGCTGCCTGAGTATTCCATCATCAGCACTCAACTGAACCTGGGAAGTCGAGAGCCTCTTGATCCTGACTGGCTCTGGCAACCGTTCGACCCTCAGGCGGTGCAGGCGTGCTGGCAGTTCCAGGGGCAGTACTTGATCGATTCCAGGCGTATGAACCTCATCGGGCCGGGGCTGGCAAAAAAACTTCAAGGCAAGCTGGCCCATCATCGCAGCGAAATCAGCGCGCAGGAGCCGAACCATGACTAACACCGACGCATCATCTATCGCTGGCCAGCTGGTCCACAGCAGCGTGCTGGTTTTTCTGCCAGGCGTATGCCCGCAAGCACGTTCAGACATACTGTTGGCCAATGCCTTTGCGCAGCAGGTGGCATGGGGGGATTTGCAAGACGGTCTTGAACCTGACTGGTTCAGGAATTACTGGCGCAACCTCGCTGCCCTTGGCTTCGATGGCAAGCTGGCGCCAGTAGGGCGGCGGCCGGGGCCTGACCGCGGCAGCCTTGCTGCGCAGGCGGTCGAGCACATCAGTCAGGCGAGCTCTCCACGGCTGGCCGAAGCGGCCGACCAGGCGCTGGACGCCCTACGGCGTGATGACAGCGCGCTGAAACTGTTCAGCGCCCATTCGATCGTGGGCAATCAAGCGCGTGTCCAGTTGTTGCCCTGTGCTCAGCGGTCGAATGGTTTTATCGACATGGTGCTGCTGCACATGGATATCTCGATGAAGAAAAGCACCAGCGACTTCCTGTTCATGGGCGCAAGCGACGGGATCAGTGTGAGAGACCTGCGCCTGGAGGTGATCCATTTCAACCTGCAAGGGTTTCGTGAGGATTATCGGCGCAGGGCAGAGGCCAGCGTTGCGCGAACGGCCGAGCGTGTCATCAGGGATCTGGTGCTCTAGTTGCGCGGCTAACTGCCGTCAGGGCCCATGCCCTGATCAGCATTGGCCGGCTGTTGGCTGGCCCAGTGTTGGATCAACTCTCGCAGTTGGGACAATTCGACGGGCTTGGCCATATGGCCGTCCATGCCGGCTTGCTTGGCGCGGTCCTTGTGCTCGGCAAGGATATGCGCGGTCAGTGCAACGACGGGTGTGCGCACGCGCTGGTTGGCGGCTTCCCATTCGCGCAGGCGCCTGGTTGCCGAGAAACCATCCAGAACTGGCATTTCGCAATCCATGAGCACCAGGTCATAGCGCTTGGCTTTCATCGCTTCAAGGGCTTCTTCGCCGTTTGAGGCAGTATCGGGCTGCAGGCTGAGCTTGCCGAGCATGCCGCGGATGACCTTGGTCGAAATGGTGTTGTCCTCTGCGACCAGTACGCTGAAACCTGGGGGCAGGTCGAGGGCCTGGGGCTGGCCTGGTGCAGCAGCCGGCAGCGCCTGCTCGCGGCCGCGTTGAGCCAGTTCTTCGGCCAGCGTGGTCTTGAGCGTGTAGCCAGCGACCGGTTTGGCCAGTATCCGCTTGATCCCGGCATTGCGGGCGATGATCTTGCTGGGCGCGTTGCTGATACCGGTCAGCATGACCACCAGGATGTCGTGATTGAGGCTGGGGTCTTCCTTGATCTTGGCGGCCAGTTGCATGCCGGTCATGCCGGGCATGTTCTGGTCCAGGAGCACCGCGTCGAAGTAATCGCGAAGGTGAGCCTTGGTACGCAGCAGAGCCAGGGCTTCCTTGCCTGAAGGCACTGCGCTGACATTCATGCCCCAGGCGCTGCACTGTTGGACCAGTACCTTGCGGCACGTGTCGTTGTCGTCCACCACCAGTACCCGCGCATCGCGCAGCGGCCCGTCCAGGTCAGTCGGGGGTTGCTCGAGGCAGGCTGGGTCCAGGGGCAAGGTCAGCCACAAGGTATTGCCGGTGCCGGTGCTGCTCTTAATGCCAAACTCCCCATGCATCAGGCCAATCAGCTGCTTGGCGATTACAAGCCCCAGGTGGCCGCCCAGCCGATTACTGGACAGGAAGTGCCTGCTGTGCAGTTCCGCCTGCAGCAGCGCCTCGCGATCGGCTGCCGGCAAGGGGTCGCCGCTGTCCTGTACCGCGATGCGCAAGCGGGGCACCTCGCCGCGCTGGTCCAGTGCAACGACAAGCAGAATTTCCCCCTGGTCGGTGTTTTTCAGCGCGTTTTCCAGCAGGCTCGACAGCGCCTGGCGCAAGCGGGTGGGATCGCCGCTGACCACACGGGGCACCTGGGGCTGGGTGAAGCTGATCAGCTCGATGTTCTGCTGCTCGGCCTTGGCCCGAAAGATGTTCAAGCAGTCTTCGATTAGCGCGTTGAGGTCGAACTGGACATCGTCGAGTTCGATCTGACGGGATTCGAGCTTGGAGATATCGAGTATCTCGTTGATCAACGTGAGCAGCTCGTTGCCCGCGCTGTGAATGGTCTGAACGTAATCGCGCTGTTTGACGGACAACGGCGTGCCCAGCAGCAGTTCGGTCATGCCCAGCACGCCGTTCATGGGGGTACGTATTTCGTGGCTGATCTTGGCCAGAAATTCGGCCTTGGCGTTGATTTCGGCGTCACTGGCTGCCAAGGCGCGGCTGACACTGAAGCGCTCCTCATTGATGCGTCGCAGCCGGTCGCTGACCGCCAGGTTCAATAGCAGCCCGCTCGCCACTGCCAGCCCCAACAGAATGCACAGCAACCAAGGCGTGGGGGTGCGTGTAAGTCCAAGCAGGGCAGGCAGCAGCACCAGCCCGCCAACGTTGAAGATGATCATCGCCAGACCGAACAAACGGGCGGGTGCGTAACCGCGGTACCAATGGTAGCTGCTGACCACCAGCATCGTGACACTGCCCAGTGCCATCAAGGCATAGGTCATGAGATTGAGCGGCAAGGTGTCGATGAACAGCAGCACGATCCCGCTCACGCCCACCAGCAGCATCTCGCCGCTCAACAGCCGGTTAAGGCGCGGCGAGTTGCGCGGTGCGAAGAAGTGCTGGGTGAAGTACAGCCCTGCCAGCCCCGCCAGGACCAGCGTAAGGTACGCCGCTGGTGTCTGGGCGCTGTACCACACATGCCACCATGGGCCGCTGAGGTTCAGCAGGATCAAGCCGCTGAGCAACATCAAGCCATGGTAGAACGCCAGGATCAGGGCAGTGCTCGAGCGGCTGTAGATGAAGCGAATCAGGTTATGCAGGATCAGCATCACCAGGCCACCGAACAGCATGCCGAACAGCAACGGCTGGGTCTGATTGGCGGCGGCGCGCGCAGCGGGCTCAAGGCTGATGGCCGGGCGCAGCTGGTGTTCCGATACCAGGCGCAGGTAGATATCCAGGCTTTGCGTGCTGTTGGGCAACGGCAGCAAGTGGTCGCTGCCGCGCAATGTGGGGTTGGCACTGCCGGTGTGGCGGCCGTGATGCAGGTGGCGTATCAGCTTGTCGCCTTGCAGGGCGTATAGGTCCAGACCAGAAAGATCAGGCGCGAAGACGCGCAGCAGTTGTTCCTGCTCACCGGGCTCTAGTCGGTAATGCAGCCACAGGGCCTGGTCGGGGGGCGCCGCATCGAGTTCTGCCAGCTCCAGCGGGCTGAACTGGTTGCGATAACGGTCCGAGCGCACGTCGCTCAGTTGCAGGTTGCCCTGTTCGTCGAGCAGCAGGGCCCATCCACTGTCATGCTCCGCCATCGCGGGGAACATGCAGATCAGGGTCAGCAAGCTGACGATCAACGCTGAGGCAATCCGGAGCCGGCGCACTACGAAATCCCTTCTTGGCCCATGTGCGGGGTGCTAACTATGCGCGGCGTTTCGAGTTGAAGGCAAGGCCCGCGGGCACGCCAACGAGCCGGTTGCCGTGCGCCCGGCTGCACAGGTCCGGGCGCCTCGACAGTGCAGCGATAAAGCGGTTATTGCTCGCCACGTTCCCGGGCAATGGCCCGGTAGCCGATGTCGGTCCGGTAGAAGCTGCCGTCCCAGGTGATCTGCTCGGCCAGGCGATACGCTTGCTGCTGAGCGGATTCGACGGTCTCACCCATGGCCGTGGCGCACAGCACGCGCCCCCCAGCGGTAACCACGTCACCGTCCTTCAAGGCAGTGCCCGCATGGAATACCTTGCCTTCGATTTTTGCGGCCGCCTCCAGGCCTGAAATGGCTGCGCCCTTGGCGTAGTCACCAGGGTAGCCGCCTGCGGCCAGCACCACACCCAGACTAGGGCGTGGGTCCCACTGCGCCTCGACCTTGTCCAGGGCCTTGGCAAAAGCTGCTTCGATGAGCAGCACCAGGCTCGACTCCAGGCGCAGCATGATCGGCTGGGTTTCCGGGTCGCCGAAGCGGCAGTTGAATTCGATGACCTTGGGGTTGCCCGCCTTGTCGATCATCAGGCCTGCATACAGGAAGCCGGTGTAGACATTGCCTTCTTCAGCCATGCCGCGCACGGTCGGCCAGATCACCTGATCCATGACCCGCTGGTGCACCTGGTCAGTGACTACAGGGGCAGGGGAGTAGGCACCCATGCCGCCCGTGTTCGGGCCGCTGTCCTGGTTGCCGACGCGCTTGTGGTCCTGGCTGGTGGCCATGGGCAGCACGTTGTGGCCGTCGACCATGACGATGAAGCTGGCTTCTTCGCCATCGAGAAATTCCTCGATGACCACGCGCGAACCCGCTTGACCAAAGGCATTGCCCGCGAGCATGTCTCGCACGGCCGCTTCGGCTTCTGCCAAGGTCATGGCGACGATCACGCCCTTGCCAGCGGCCAGGCCATCGGCCTTGATCACGATCGGCGCGCCTTTTTCCTGCAGGTACGCCAGGGCCGGTTCGATCTCGGTGAAGTTCTGGTAGTCGGCCGTCGGGATCTTGTGGCGGGCCAGGAAGTCCTTGGTGAACGCCTTGGAACCTTCCAGTTGCGCAGCGCCCTGGGTAGGGCCGAAGCAGTCCAGGCCACGGCTGCGGAACAGGTCGACCACACCGATGACCAGTGGCGCTTCCGGGCCGACGATGGTCAGGTCGACGTTCTTCTCGGCAAAGTCAGCCAGTTGCTCCAGGGCGCAAACGTCGATGGCGACGTTCTCGCACTTGGCCTCGATGGCGGTGCCAGCGTTGCCTGGAGCCACGAAGACTTTTTCGACGCGTGGGTCCTGGGCGACTTTCCATGCCAGGGCGTGCTCACGGCCGCCGCTGCCGATGATCAAAACTTTCATGTCAAAACCTCTAGATCTGTCGAGCGAGAAGCTGTGCCCCTCGCTGTGCCAGGTCGCACCGCAGCAGTTGCCTGCCTGGGTGCGGCCGATTGCCCTGAATCAGTGGCGGAAGTGGCGCATGCCGGTGAACACCATGGCGATGCCGGCTTCGTCAGCGGCAGCGATCACCTCGGCGTCACGCATCGAGCCGCCGGGCTGAATGACCGCGCTGATGCCGACCTTGGCCGCATTGTCGATGCCATCGCGGAATGGGAAGAACGCGTCCGAGGCCATGACGGCACCCTGCACCTGCAAGCCAGCATGCTCGGCCTTGATGGCGGCGATACGGGCGGAGTTGACGCGGCTCATCTGGCCCGCGCCCACACCGATGGTCTGGCGCTGCTTGGCATAGACGATGGCATTGGATTTGACGAACTTGGCCACTTTCCAGGCGAACACCAGGTCGTGGATCTCTTGCTCGGTGGGTGCACGCTGGGTGACGATCTTCAGGTCATCGGCGGTGATCATGCCGATGTCACGGCTCTGGACCAGCAGCCCGCCGTTGACTCGCTTGAAGTCCCAGCCGGCAGCCCGCTCCGCTGGCCACTCGCCGCATTCGAGCAGGCGCACGTTCTGCTTGGCTGCAACCACCTCGCGCGCAGCCTGGGAGATCGTCGGTGCGATGATCACCTCGACGAACTGGCGCTCGACGATGGCTTTGGCGGTTTCGCCGTCCAACTCGCGGTTAAAGGCAATAATGCCGCCGAAGGCCGATTCGGTGTCGGTGGCGTAGGCCAGATCGTACGCTTTGCGGATACCACCTTCGTCTTCAGGCACCACGGCCACGCCACACGGGTTGGCATGCTTGACGATGACGCAGGCTGGCTTGACGAAGCTCTTGACGCACTCGAGCGCAGCGTCGGTGTCGGCCACGTTGTTGAAGGACAGCTCTTTGCCTTGCAGCTGCACGGCAGTGGAAATGCTGGCTTCGCCTTTCTTGGCTTCCACGTAGAACGCCGCGCGCTGGTGCGGGTTCTCGCCGTAGCGCATTTCCTGGGCCTTGACGAACTGGGTGTTGAAGGTGCGCGGGAAATCGCCGCGTGCTTCGGTGCTCAGGGTTTCCCTGGCCTGGTCCACGGTGCCCATGTAGTTGGCGATCATGCCGTCGTAGGCGGCGGTGTGTTCGAAGGCCTTGAGCATGAGGTCGAAGCGCTGGGCGTAGGTCAGACCGCCGGCCTTCAGGCCCTCGACGATGCTGGCGTAGTCACTGGCGTTGACCACGATGGCCACGTCCTTGTGGTTCTTGGCAGCCGAGCGGACCATGGTCGGGCCGCCGATGTCGATGTTCTCGATGGCGGTCGGCAGGTCGCAGCCAGGCTTGGAAATGGTGGCTTCGAAGGGGTACAGGTTGACCGCCACCAGGTCGATGGGCTTGATCCCGTGCTCGTTCATGATCGCGTCGTCGGTACCGCGACGACCGAGGATGCCGCCATGGATCATCGGGTGCAGGGTCTTGACCCGGCCATCCATCATTTCGGCGAAGCCGGTGTAGTCGGCCACTTCCACCGCGTTGACACCGTTGTCCTTGAGCAGCTTGTAGGTGCCGCCGGTGGACAGTATCTCGACCCCGAGCAGTTGCAGCTCACGGGCAAATTCGAGGATACCGGTCTTGTCGGAGACGCTGATCAGGGCGCGGCGGACTGGCAGGCGGGTAGTCTGGTCGGTCATTTCGGGTTCCAATAACGCGGTGGAGTCAGCAAAAAAGGCGTCTGTGTTGAGACAGGCGCCTTTTTCGATCGGGATTCTGGCTTACAGCAAGTCGTATTGCTTGAGCTTCTTGCGCAGCGTGCCTCGGTTCAACCCGAGCATCTCGCTGGCTTTGGTCTGGTTGCCCTTCACATAGCTCATCACGCTTTCAAGCAGCGGCGCCTCGACTTCGGAGAGCACCAGGTTGTACACGTCCGTGACGGTCGCGCCTTCGAGGTGGGCGAAGTAGTTGTGCAGCGCCTTCTCGACGCTGTCGCGAAGGGTCTGGCCCTCTTCGCTTGGCGTGTTCAGGTGCTGTTTCAGGTTGGCGTTGTCGCTCACGGGCGTTGTTCCACTCACAAATGTTTCGGTCATCATCGTCATGCGGCCACCCCTTGTCCGTCCTGTGTCTCAAGGCTCTGTCGACGTTCACTGAAAAACGCGCGAACGTTGGCGCACTGCGCTTGTGTGTCTTCCAAAGCGTTGAACCGGGAGCGAAACTCCTTGCCGCCGGGTCGTGTCGCCAGGTACCAGCCCACGTGCTTGCGGGCGATTCGCACGCCCATTACATCGCCGTAGAAGGCGTGCAGGGCGGCCAGGTGCTCTAGCAGGATGCGTTCCACCTCGTCCAGCTGCGGCGCTGGCAAATGCTCGCCAGTGCGCAGGTAATGCTCGATCTCGCGAAAGATCCAGGGCCGCCCTTGAGCGGCCCGGCCGATCAGCAGGCCATCCACGCCCGTGGCGTCGAGTACTGCCTTGGCCTTTTCCGGCGAGGTGATGTCGCCGTTGGCGAAGACCGGGATGGACACCGCTTGCTTGATAGCGGCGATGGTGTCGTATTCGGCTTCACCGGTGTACAGGTCGGCGCGTGTGCGGCCATGCACCGCAAGCGCCTGGATGCCAGCCTGTTCGGCGATCTTCGCCACGTTCAGGCCATTCTTGTTGGCCCGGTCCCAGCCGGTGCGGATTTTCAGCGTCACCGGAACGTCCACGGCGCCCACGACGGCGTGCAGAATTTCGCTGACCAAGGCTTCATCTCTCAATAAAGCAGAGCCTGCCGCCTTGTTGCAGACTTTTTTTGCCGGGCAGCCCATGTTGATATCTATGATCTGGGCGCCCGCGGCGACATTGGCCTGTGCAGCCGCCGCCATCATCTGTGCATCGCCCCCGGCGATCTGGACCGAGCGGGGCTCGGGATCGCCTTCATGGATGCGGCGCAGGCTCGACTTGCGGCTGTTCCACAGGGACAGGTCGCTGGAGACCATTTCCGACACCACCATGCCTGCGCCCATGCGCTGGCAAAGTGTTCGGAACGGCTGGTCCGTGACCCCAGCCATGGGTGCGAGGATCAGGTTATTGCGCAGTGTATAAGGGCCGATGCGTACCGCCGACATAGGTGTTCCCTGTTGTGGGGCCGAATCTTGAGGTTCGAAAAAGGGTTGGCATGATACCCGCTCTGGATGACCGGATAAAGATGGATTTGGATAAAATCTGAACAACTGCGGGTTGCCGCCCCTGCACCCTGGGCTCCGGGTCGTCAGACCCGGACAAGCGGCATCATGGCCGGCGTGGCGGCAGCGTACCGGGGAGGCCGCCTGGGTTTATTCCGGCGAGCGGAAGCTCAGGCTGTAGTTCACCGCTCGCTGACCTGGGTCGAGAATATCCAGTGCGATGTGGATCGGGGTCTGGCTGGGCATTTCGCCGCGTCCGGCCAGCTCCCCGGACAGGTATTCGGCCGGTTTGAAGCGGCGACTGGCGATCAGCTGGCCGTTGAGGTCCGAGAAGCGCAGTTCGAGCAGTGGAAACGGTTGGGCGAAAGGGGCGCGGTTATAGATGATGGCGTCCACGATCAGCGCCCCTTTGAAGTCCGGGTGGCTGCGCACCACCAGGTTGCTGCTCTTGATCCGGTTCACATCGACGCGAGAGGGGACCTGGCAGCCAACGACCGGGCACACCTGCTCGAACAGTGGGCGATACTGGTCCTGTCGGGACAGCTCGTCGAAATGGAACCACACATACTGCAAGGCTAGCGTGGCGGCAGCGATCAGCGTCAAGCCACCCCATAACAAACGCTTGCCCCAGGCCGGGGCCGGTTTCTCCCAGCCCAGTTGCAGCGGGTCGTCCACCACATCCACCAGGGGTTCCTTGCGCCTTGGGCGTTCGACCTTGTCAGTGACTTCAGGCTCCAGACGCCCCATGGGCAACGGCGCCTCGTCGTGTTCATCGTCGGCGCGCAGGCTAGTTGCCAAAGGTTCGTCGTCGTGCGCGGTGAGGCCGGCAATCGACACATCGTCATCGTCATCGGGGCGCAGCGGCGCTCCCAGTTTCGGCTCATCTTCACTCGTAACGATGCTGCCCAGCGGCGGCTCACCTTCTGCATCGGTGTCCAGGTCAGCGGTGAAGGTCGGCTCGGTACGCGCCTCGCGCCGTGAATCTGCCTGGGGGGCGGGCTTGAGCACGGGGGCGGCATCAGCCTGTTCCGGTTCAAACGGCTCGCCGGCTGCAGTGCCGAAGACCTCGTCCAGGCGTTCCTCTGTGTCCTCCTCGTGACGCCGTGCCTGCAGCACGGGCGTCTGCTCGGCCTTACCCACCTGTACAGGCGTGTGGCGGCGTTCCAGGCGCTCCAGTTCCTTGTCCAGATCGAGTTCGTCCAAGGCCTGGGCGGTCTGGGCCCAGGCCTCGTCGTCCGGCGCTATGGGGTGCCCTTGCGCGGGGGTGGGCGCGGCAGGTGACGGCGCTGCCTCGGTTGCCGGCAGCGGGTTCGCCTGAGGGGGGGCGCTGCGGTTCTGTGCCAGCAGCTGCTTGGCGGCATTGAACACTTGCAGGCACTGGCCGCAACGCACCACGCCACGGGCCACGCTCAACTGGTGGTGGGTAACACGAAAGCTGGTCTGGCAATGCGGGCACTGGGTGACGAAACTGTCGGTCATGCGGCGATCCGGAGGCTGTGCTGAGGGCTATTCTAGGTTCGACTAGCGGCGGCGACCACTGATTCGCACCCAGCCATCGCGAACGACGATGGGGTCCAGGTCGAAATCGGCAGCGTAGGCGGCAGCCACTTCTTCACCTTGTTCGGCGAGGATGCCCGACAGCGCCAGCAGGCCGCCCGGGCGAACCAGGCCGCTGAGTTGCGGTGCCAGCGACACCAATGGCCCGGCCAGGATGTTGGCCACCAGCACGTCGGCCTGCATGGCAGGCATGTGCTCGGGCAGGTAGAGCGCGAACAGCTCGTCGGCAATGCCGTTGCGCTGGGCATTGTCGCGAGAGGCCTCGATGGCCTGCACATCGATGTCCGTGCCTACCGCTTCGCGCGCGCCCAGCAGCAGTGCAGCGATGGCCAGAATGCCCGAGCCACAGCCGAAGTCCAGGACCTGGGTGCCTTGCAGTTGCTGACCGTCGAGCCATTCAAGGCACAGCGCTGTGGTGGGGTGCGTGCCCGTGCCGAACGCCAGGCCAGGATCGAGCAACAGGTTCACGGCCTCCTTTTCCGGGGCATCGTGCCAGCTGGGCACGATCCACAGCCGGCGGCCGAAGCGCATCGGCTGGAAATTGTCCATCCAGCTGCGTTCCCAGTCCTGGTCTTCGATCACTTCGGCCTGGTGCTGGGGCAGCTCGACCCCCGTCAGCAGGCGCAGGTGCGCGAATACCTGCTCGGGGTTGGTGTCGGCCTCGAACAGGGCCAGCAGATGGGTGTGCGACCACAGCGGCGTGGTATTGAGGTCTGGCTCGAAGATGGGTTGATCTTCGGCGTCCATGAAGGTGACCGACACCGCGCCGACTTCCAGCAGCGCGTCTTCGTAGGTTTCGGCTTGTTCCGGGCTGATGGCCAGACGTACTTGCAGCCAGGGCATGGCGTGTACCTTTGATAGATCCAGAAGGGCAGCCCAAGGCTGCGCGGGAGCCTGGCAGTTTACGCGAGTGCGTGGGGTTTGTAGAGACGCCTACGCCTGCCAGGTGCCGGTGCCTAGACAAAGCACAGGGACAGGGATTCGGCCCGGTAGGCGGGCTTGTCCTCGTCTTTTATCTCCAGTGTGGCGATGGCCTTGAGCAACCATTGGCCGGGGCGCTTTTGCTGCACATCGGCCAGCTCCACATGCAGGCGCACCTGGCTGTCGACCTTCACCGGCTGGATGAAGCGCACGCTGTCCAGGCCGTAGTTGACGACCATTTTCAACCCCTGTGGCAAGACCAGGATGTCTTCGATCAGCGCAGGTATCAGGGACAGGGTCAGAAACCCATGGGCGATGGTGCAGCCGAACACGGTCTGCGCCGCTCGCTGCGGGTCGACGTGGATGAACTGATGATCGCCAGTCGCCTCGGCGAAACGGTCGATACGCTGCTGGTCGATGGTCAGCCAGGCCGAGTGGCCGAGAGACTTGCCGACGTATTGAGTAAGCGCGGTGACCGGCACTAGCGGCATGGTGATCCTCCTGGGTATGAAATGGTACGTACGTGCAAGATCAACACGCCTGGCCTGGCCGGTCAAGTTGCGCTCGGCGCTGGCAGCGTGCCCATGCTTATAATGAGCCGCACGCCTTGAGGAGAACGTTATGCTGTTGCGGGGTTTGACCTGGCTGGTGCTGTTCCAGCTGCTGGGGACGGCAGTCAATCATCTATTGGTTCCCGTCTTGCCGGGGCCGATCATCGGCCTGTTGCTACTGCTGGGCTTTCTGATGGTGCGCGGCGAGGTGGGGGCCCCCCTCAACGAAGCTGCCGGCAGCCTGCTGCGCTACTTGCCGCTGCTGTTGGTGCCTCCTGCCGTGGGGGTGATGGTGTATGCCCGCGACATCGCCGCCGACTTCTGGGCCATTGTCGGTGCGCTGCTGATTTCCTGCCTGCTGACGCTGGTGGTGGTGGGCGTGCTGATGCAGAAACTCATTCATCGTCAGGCCCGGCGCGAGGACCAGCCATGATGCTCGACTGGCAAGGCGCAGTGAGTGCAGTGGTCCACCACCCGTTGTTCGGCATTGGCGTGACCTTGGGGGCCTACCAGCTGGTGCTGGCCGGGTATGAGAAGACCCGTTGGATCTTCCTGCAGCCGGTGCTGGTGTCGATGGCGCTGGTCATCGGCGTACTGCTGCTGTGCGGCATCGACTACGCCGAATACCGCAAGAGCACCGAAATCATGAACATCCTGCTGGGCCCTGCCACCGTGGCCTTGGCGGTGCCGCTGTTCTTGAACCTGCGGCGCATTCGTCAGTTGTTCTGGCCGACCTTGACTACGCTGGTACTCGGAGGCCTGTTCGCCACGGTGTGTTGCCTGTTGCTGGGGTGGTGGTTTGGCGCCGAGCACATGATCCTGATGACCATGGCGCCCAAGTCCGTCACCTCGCCCATCGCGATGCTGGTAGCCGAGCAGATCGGTGGGGTGGCGGCGCTAGCTGCGGTCTTCGTGCTGATTACCGGGGTAATCGGGGCCATTTTCGGGCCTGCCTTGTTGAGCCGCTGCGGTGTGCTCAGCCCCGAAGCGCGGGGCATGTCCCTGGGCATCACGGCCCACGCGGTCGGCACCTCGGTGGCCTTGCAGGAAAGTGACGAATGCGGCGCCTTCGCCGCGCTGGCGATGAGCCTGATGGGCGTGGCAACGGCAGTGTTCCTGCCGCTGGCCGTCAGCCTGGTGGCTTGAGGAGTGATGATGATGCTACCGCTGTTTCCCCTCGACACCGTGCTGTTTCCAGGGTGTTTTCTCGACCTGCAGATTTTCGAAGCCCGCTACCTGGACATGATCGGGCGTTGCATGAAACAAGGCGAAGGCTTTGGTGTGGTCTGCATCGTGGAGGGCGAGCAGGTCGGCAAGGCGCCGCCCGTGGTGGCGTCCATTGGCTGCGAAGCCGTGATCCGCGATTTCGTCCAGCAGGAAAACGGCCTGTTGGGCATTCGCGTCGAAGGCGTGCGGCGTTTCGATCTGCAGGCCACCGAAGTGCTCAAGGATCAGCTGCTGGTGGGGCAGGTGCAGTGGCTGCCTGATCTTGAAGACAGCCCCTTGCAGGAAGCGGACGACGACTTGCTGGCGCTGCTGCTGGCCTTGGGCGAACACCCGATGGTCGAGGCGCTCGACATGCCCCGGCCCGTGGACGGGCGTCAGGCGCTGGCCAACCAACTGGCCTACCTGCTGCCCTTCACCGAGCAAGACAAGCTGGACTTGCTGGCCCAGGACTCGCCCGAGCAGCGGCTGGGCGAGATCCACAGGTTGCTCGAGCGCATCCAGGGTGAGCTGTTTGCCTAAATAGCGCCGGGCGTCAGTACTGGTACCTGAGCAGCGCGTGGGGCAGGGCGTGGGTGGCAAAGAAGGCCAGCAAGGCGATGCAGGCCGGCAACACCAGCCACCAGACTTTCAGGGGCAGGGCCGGCAGGGTCTGCCGGTACTGGGACAACGTCAGGCTGATCGCGCAGACGCAGCAGGCCAGCAGGGCACCGGCCAGGATGTCGGTGGGCCAGTGTGCACCCAGGTACACCCGCGACAGGGCGATGGCCAATGCCGGAATGCAGCCCAGCATGATCCAGGTCAGGCGCATGCGCGGTGGCTGGCCGCGGCCGGCGAGCACCGCCAGTACCAGAAAGAACGCAAACGACGCCGAGCTGTGGCCGCTGGGCATGCTGTAGCTGGTCAGCGGGTCGGTCAGCACTTCCGGGCGGGCCCGGGCGAACAGCCACTTGAGCGTGCCGTTGGCGATGGCGGTGCCCATCAGCGCCCCAGCGGCGAAGAAAGCGTGCCGCCACTGACGTACCACCAGCAGCAAGCCTGTCAGCAGCCCGCCCAGAAAGAATTGCGTGCGAAAATCCCCAAGCCGCGTCACCACCACCACGGCGCCGTCGATGGCCTGGCTGCGATGCTCCTGGACCAGGGTCATCACCCCGTCGTCGAAGGCGTGCAGGTAGGGCCAACCGAGAAATACCCCGGCCAAGGCCAGCAGGCACAGGGCACCAATTAGCCGTGTGCCGTGCCGGCGGTCGCGGATGCTGGTGCTCAGGCTAAGGCCGATGATCACCGCCAGCGTGCCAAAAATGATGCCGGCCTGGGGCCAGAAGCCTTCGGGCAGGGGCAGGCGCATGGCAGCGCCGGTGGCCCAGCCGGGCAGCAGGTAGGCGATCGACCACCCGGCAGCTGCCACCAGGCTAACGGCGACGAAGCGCAGCAGGGGCATGTCGAACATGCCTGCGACCATTGGCAGCATGGGCCGCAATGGGCCGATGAAACGGCCTACGAGCAGGCTGGCGATGCCATAGCGCTTGAAGTAGGTTTCGGCGCTGCCGATCCATTCCGGGTGGTGTCGCAACACCGGCAGGCGGCGAATGTTCTGGTGGAAATGCTTGCCGATCATGTAGGACAGCGCGTCACCCAGTAACCCACCCAAAAAGCCCAGCAGCAAGGTCTCGCCAAGGCCCAGCACGCCGCTGCCTGCCAGCACGGCTACCGCGAACAGCAGCACCGTGCCGGGGACGATGATGCCGGCGATGGCCAGGCATTCGATGCACGCGACCAGGAAGATCGCGACGCCCAGCCACTGTGGGTTGGCGCCCAGCCAACCGGTCAGGCCGTCGAGCCATTGTTCCATGGTTCAGTTCTCTTGTTCGATGATGGAGAAGTCACGGCCTTCGACCTGGCCGCGCCGCAATGGGTTGCGCGTGCAGAACCGGGCGTACGCGGCATCGACGAAGCGGTACGGCAGGTGCTCGTCACGCCCGTGGGGAATGCCCAGGCGCGCTGCCTGGATCACCCGGGGCACCGGGTTGGCGCAGTCGTCCACATACAGCCGCTGCGGGTCGAAGCGCTGCGCATCCCACTGTGGCACCTTGAGGCCCAGCGCCCGGCACAACAGCGTCTGCCCTGCGCACAGGCGCTCGACGGGGCGCAGGTTGCCGCTGGCGTCGGGGTTGTTCAGGTGCATCTGCGCCAGGCTGTCGGGCCCGGACAAGGCATCCTGCCACGGGTAGGCAGACTTGATGAGCACCGCATTGCCGGGGCCCTGGGCGCTGAAGTTCAGGGAGTCCCCGCCGCGGGCGTAGTACATATAGATGTGCCCACCATCGAGAAACAGCGCCTTGCGCTTTTCGGTATAGCCCAACGACGCATGGCTACCCTTGTCGGTGAGGTAATAGGCCTCGGTCTCGATGATGCGGGCGGCAAGCCACAGGTTGCCCTGGCGGTGGCGGATGACCTTGCCCAGCAGGGCTTTGGCCAAGGTCTGGGCGTCGCGGTCGAAAAAGCTGTCTGGCAGTGCTGGCATGCAAGGGCTTCGCAGGCTAAAGGCATGAGGGTAACAAGCGCTACCTTAACCGAATCTGAAACCTGCGAATATGCGACGGCGCACGTCAGCGATTTCCACAGAGTCCTGCGTTCTTATGGATAAGCCCGGTTACATCTTTCCTACGGATTACCCACAGCTTTTTTTACCATCCGCCACCCACCGCTGGGCGTACACCTGCGCGACAGTTATAATCAGCCGTTTCCCCACCGCCAAGACACCGAGCCCATGACTGAGTCCGTTCTTGACTACATGACCCGCCTGGGTCGCGCAGCCCGTGAAGCGTCCCGGGTAATCGGCCGTGCCAGTACCGCGCAGAAGAACCGTGCGCTGCACGCTGCCGCCGACGCGCTGGATGCAGGGCGTGACGCGCTGATCGCAGCCAACGAGCAGGACTTGGCCCACGGCCGTGCCACCGGGCTGGAAGCCGCGTTGCTCGACCGCCTGGCCCTGACCCCGGCGCGCATCGATGGCATGATCACCGGCCTGCGCCAGGTGGCCAGCCTGCCTGATCCGGTCGGCGCCATTCGCGACATGAGCTACCGCCCATCGGGTATCCAGGTCGGCAAGATGCGCACGCCGCTGGGCGTCATCGGCATCATTTACGAATCACGCCCGAACGTCACCATCGACGCGGCCAGCCTGTGCCTGAAGTCAGGCAATGCCACCATCCTGCGCGGTGGCTCCGAAGCCATCCACTCCAATCGCGCCATTGCCGCCTGCATCCAGCGCGGCCTGGCGGCGGCAGGCCTGCCCGCGGCCGTGGTCCAGGTGGTGGAAACCACCGACCGCGAGGCGGTGGGCGCGCTGATCAGCATGCCCGAGTTCGTCGATGTCATCGTGCCGCGCGGCGGCCGGGGCCTGATCGAGCGCATCAGCCGCGACGCCCGGGTACCGGTCATCAAGCACCTCGACGGTATCTGCCATGTCTATGTCAGTCAGCATGCCGACCTGGACAAGGCCTGGCGCGTGGCGTTCAACGCCAAGACCTACCGTTACGGCATCTGCGGGGCAATGGAAACACTGCTGGTGGACCAGCAGGTCGCCGAGCGCTTCCTGCCCGAGATGGCGCGCCGCTTCCAGGAAAAGGGCGTTGAGTTGCGCGGTTGCGAACGTACCTGTGCGCTGATCGACGCGCACGCGGCCAGCGAAGATGACTGGCACACCGAGTACCTCGATGCAGTACTGTCCATCCGTGTGGTGCAAGGCCTGGATCAGGCCATCGAGCACATCAACCACTATGGCTCGCACCATACCGACTCGATCATCACCGAGCATCAGGGGCAGGCGCGCCAGTTCATGGCGGAAGTCGACTCGGCCTCCGTCATGCTCAACACCCCGACGTGCTTCGCCGACGGCTTCGAATATGGCCTGGGTGCCGAGATCGGCATTTCCACCGACAAGCTTCACGCCCGTGGCCCGGTCGGCCTCGAAGGCCTGACGTGCGAGAAATACGTGGTGATCGGCGACGGTCAACTGCGCGGCCAGGAGTCCTGCTGAGTTGAATCAGGCCCAGGCAGTGCGCCGCGTCGGCATTCTTGGCGGCACCTTCGACCCGGTTCACATCGGTCATCTGCGCAGTGCGCTGGAAGTCGCCGAGTTCATGGCCCTGGACGAGCTGCGCCTGCTGCCCAATGCTCGCCCGCCGCACCGAGACACGCCGCAAGTGGCCGCGCATGATCGTCTGGCCATGGTGCGGGGCGCCGTCGCGGGCGTTGCAGGCCTGAGCGTGGACGCACGTGAACTGGCACGGGACAAACCGTCGTACACCATCGATACGCTGGAGTCGATCCGTGCCGAGCTTGCCGCTGACGACCAGCTGTTCCTGGTGCTGGGCTGGGACGCCTTTTGCGGACTGCCGGGTTGGCACCGCTGGGAAGAACTGCTGCAACACTGCCACATCCTGGTGCTGCAACGCCCGGATGCGGACGTAGACCCCCCCGACGAACTGCGCAACCTGCTGGCTGCCCGTTCGCAGAGCGATCCCACCGCCATGTCCGGCCCGGCGGGAAACATTTCGTTCGTCTGGCAGACACCGCTTGCGGTGTCGGCTACACAGATCCGACAGCTGCTGGCCAGCGGCAGGTCGGTGAGGTTCCTGGTGCCGGACGCCGTACTGGCCTACATCGAGGCGCACGAACTGTATCGTGCACTCAACTGACGGTGCCCCTGGCACCTCATCCTACGAGTTGAACGAGTTTTATATGACCAAGCAGAAAATTTACGGCGACGAACTGGTCGCAGTGACCAAGGCAGCGCTGGAAGACGTCAAGGCCCAGGATATCCAGGTCATCGACGTGCGTGACAAGCACAGCCTGACCGACTACATGATCATCGCCACCGGTACCTCCAACCGTCAGATCAACGCCATGGCCGAGAAGGTCCGCGAGGCGGTCAAGGCCAAGGGCGCGCAGCCGCTGGGTGAGGAAGGCAAGGGCGACAGCGATTGGGTGCTGCTGGACCTCAACGATGTCATCGTGCACATGATGACCGCGGCTGCACGCCAGTTCTACGACCTCGAACGCTTGTGGCAGGGTGCCGAGCAGAGCCGCGCCGCCGATGGCAAGCACCACAGCCCGGACCATGTCCACGAGTACTCCGACAAGCTCAAAGATCGCGAATAAGGAAAGCGCCGTGCGTCTGCGCCTGATCGCGGTCGGCTCGCGCATGCCGAAGTGGGTCGAGGAGGGCTGGCATGAGTATGTCAAGCGCCTGCCGGCCGAACTTTCGCTCGAGCTGGTGGAAATACCGCTGAACACACGCGGCAAGAATGCCGACGTCGCCCGCCTGATTCGCCAGGAGGGCGACGCCATGCTCAGCAAGGTGCAACCCGGCGAGCGCGTCGTGACCCTTGAGGTTCATGGCAAGCCGTGGAGCACCGAGCAGCTGGCTGGTGAGCTGGACCGCTGGCGCCTGGATGCGCGCACGGTGAATTTGATGGTGGGTGGGCCCGAAGGGCTTGCGCCGCAAGTGTGCGCCCGCGCCGATCAGCGCTGGTCCCTGTCGCCGCTGACCTTGCCGCACCCGCTGGTCAGGATACTCATCGGCGAGCAGGTCTACCGGGCCTGGACGGTGTTGTCCGGCCATCCCTACCACAAATGAGCCTGTAAGCAGCCCGATGTCGCAGCCGATCCGCCTCAAGGACCACGAAAAAGACGCCCGTCTGGTGCGCAACCGCGTCGTGGTCGGCGCCGTGGCGGTCATGTTGCTCATCTGCGTGCTGATTGCGCGGCTGTACTACCTGCAGATCATCCAGTACGACTACCACTCCACGCTGTCGGAGAACAACCGGGTGCACGTGCAGCCGATCCCGCCGACACGCGGGCTGATCTTCGACCGCAACGGGGTAGTGATCGCCGACAACCGGCCCAGCTTCAGCCTGTCCATGACCCGGGAGCGTGCTGGAGACTGGCAGCAGGTACTGGACAGCATCGTCGAGATACTGGAACTCACCCCAGACGACCGCGCATTGTTCGAAAAGCGCATGCGCCAGGGGCGCAGGCCGTTCGAGCCGGTACCTATCTTGTTCGAACTCAACGAAGAACAGATCGCCCGTGTGGCGGTGAACCAGTTCCGCTTGCCAGGGGTGGAAGTGGTCGCCCAGCTGGTACGTCACTACCCACAGGGGGCGCATTTCGCGCATTCTGTGGGCTACGTCGGGCGTATCAACGAGAAAGAGCTCAAAACCCTGGACCCTGTGAACTACAGCGGCACGCACCACATCGGCAAGACCGGCATCGAGCGGTTCTACGAGGCCACGCTGCACGGCCAGGTCGGCTACGAAGAAGTCGAGACCAACGCCCGCGGCCGTGTGCTCAGGGTGCTCAAGCGTACCGATCCCAAGCCTGGCAAGGACATCGTGCTGAGCCTGGACATCAAGTTGCAGGAAGCGGCCGAGGCCGCCCTGGCCGGGCGCCGTGGCGCGGTGGTTGCACTCGACCCCCGCACCGGTGAAGTGCTCGCCATGGTGAGCCAGCCCAGCTTCGACCCCAACCTGTTCGTCACTGGCATCAGCTTCAAGGCCTATGCCGAACTGCGTGATTCGATCGACAGGCCGCTGTTCAACCGCATCCTGCGCGGCCTCTACCCGCCCGGCTCGACGATCAAGCCCGCCGTGGCGATCGCCGGCCTGGACAGCGGCGCGGTGACTCCGAGCAGCCGGGTGTTCGACCCTGGGTACTACCAGTTACCCAACTACGATCACAAATACCGTAACTGGAACCGCTCGGGTGACGGCTGGGTGGACCTGGATACCGCCATCATGCGCTCCAACGACACCTACTTCTACGACCTGGCCCACAAGATGGGCATCGACCGGTTGTCCAGCTATATGAACAAGTTCGGCATCGGCCAGCGGGTATCGCTGGACATGTTCGAAGAGTCCGCAGGGTTGATGCCGTCGCGGGAATGGAAGCGGGCCACGCGCCGGCAGGCCTGGTTCCCGGGAGAGACCTTGATCCTGGGTATCGGCCAGGGCTACATGCAGGCCACGCCCCTGCAGCTTGCGCAAGCGACGGCGCTGATTGCCAACAAGGGTGTGTGGAACCGGCCGCACCTGGCCAAGACCATCGAAGGGGAACCGCCGGTGGATGAAAACCCGATGCCGGACATCGTGCTGCGCGACAAGGCCGATTGGGCGCGCGTGACCCATGGCATGGAGCAGGTGATGCACGGCGCGCGCGGTACTGCCCGCAAAGCCGCCATCGGCGCCCAATACCGCATTGCCGGCAAAAGTGGTACCGCCCAGGTGGTGGCCATCAAGCAGGGCGAGAAGTACGACCGCAACAAACTTCAGGAGCGTCACCGCGATCATGCCTTGTTCGTGGCCTTCGCTCCGGCAGACGACCCCAAGATCGTGGTGTCGGTCATGGTCGAGAACGGTGAGTCGGGTTCTGGGGTGGCTGCGCCAGTGGTGCGCCAGATCATGGATGCCTGGCTGCTGGACGAAAACGGCCGGCTCAAACCTGAGCTTGCGCCGGCTACCGCTACTCAGGAGTCGCCGCTGTGATGAACAATTTCGATCGCATGCTCTCCAGCGAGGATGTGATGCGTCGGCGCGCCAGCTTCCTGCAGCGCATCCACGTCGATGGTCCTTTGCTGATCATCCTCCTGACCCTGGCCGCAGGCAGCCTGTTCGTGCTGTATTCGGCCAGCGGCAAGAACTGGGACCTGTTGCTCAAGCAGGCCACCTCGTTTGGCATCGGCCTGGTATCGATGTTCGTCATCGCCCAGCTCGAGCCACGGTTCATGGCGCGCTGGGTGCCACTGGCCTACCTCACCGGGGTGTTGCTGCTGGTGGTGGTGGACGTGATGGGCCACAACGCCATGGGTGCGACGCGCTGGATCAACATACCCGGGGTGATTCGCTTCCAGCCCTCCGAGTTCATGAAGATCATCATGCCGGCGACCATCGCCTGGTACCTGTCCAAGCGCACCCTGCCGCCACACCTCAAGCATGTGGCCATCAGCCTGGTATTGATTGGCGTGCCGTTCATCCTGATCGTGCGCCAGCCGGACCTGGGTACGGCGTTGCTTATCCTGGCCTCCGGTGCCTTCGTCCTGTTCATGGGCGGCCTACGCTGGCGTTGGATTCTCAGCGTGCTGGCGGCCACGGTGCCGGTGGCGGTGGCCATGTGGTTCTTCGTGATGCATGACTACCAGAAGCAGCGGGTGCTGACCTTCCTCGACCCGGAGAGCGACCCGCTGGGTACGGGCTGGAACATCATCCAGTCCAAGGCAGCGATTGGTTCTGGCGGCGTGTTCGGCAAGGGGTGGCTGCTGGGCACCCAGTCGCACCTGGACTTTCTGCCTGAAAGCCACACCGACTTCATCATCGCCGTGCTGGGCGAGGAGTTCGGCCTGGTGGGCATTTGCCTGTTGCTGATCGTCTACCTGCTGCTGATCGGGCGGGGCCTGATGATCACGGCGCAGGCACAGACATTGTTCGGCAAGCTGCTGGCAGGCAGCTTGACCATGACGTTCTTTGTATACGTGTTCGTCAATATCGGAATGGTAAGTGGCCTTTTGCCCGTCGTCGGCGTGCCGTTGCCCTTCATTAGCTATGGCGGAACTTCATTGGTGACGCTGCTGTCAGCGTTTGGCGTTCTGATGTCGATCCACACGCATCGAAAGTGGATTGCACAGGTTTGAATAAGGTGAACAATTACATGCAAGCAGTGCGTAACTGGGCTACCCGTTGTGCGCCGTGGTTTGGTGCGGTGAGCCTGTTTGGCGCTGTACAGCTGGCCGAGGCCGGCGACTACGACAACTCGCCCCAGGTGGCCGAATTCGTTGGCCAGATGAGCCGCGACCATGGTTTTGCCCCAGAACAATTGATGGGCGTGTTCCGTGAAGTGCAGCGCAAGCAGTCGATCCTCGATGCGATTTCGCGGCCCGCTGAACGGGTCAAGCCCTGGAAGGAATATCGCCCCATGTTCCTCACCGACGCGCGCATCGCGCGGGGCGTGGACTTCTGGCGTCAGCACGAGGCCGTGCTGGCGCGGGCCGAGCAGGAATACGGGGTGCCGGCACAATACATCGTGTCGATCATTGGCGTTGAAACCTTCTTCGGGCGCAACACGGGCAACTTCCGGGTGCTCGACGCGTTGTCCACCCTTGGCTTCGATTATCCCCCCCGCGCCGAATTCTTCCGCAAGGAACTGCGTGAGTTCCTGCTGCTGGCCCGTGAAGAACAGCTCGATCCCCTGACCCTTAAAGGCTCCTACGCCGGGGCCATGGGGCTGCCGCAATTCATGCCCAGCAGCTTTCGCAATTACGCCGTGGACTTCGACGGTGATGGGCACATCAACATCTGGACTAACCCCGATGATGCCATCGGCAGCGTGGCGAGCTACTTCAAGCGCCATGGCTGGATGGCCGGACAGGAAGTGGTCAGCCGCGCAACGGTGCAGGGCGAGCGCGCCGATCAAGGCCTGACCACCGGTATCGAGCCGGCCAGCACGGTCGGAGAGTTGCGTGCCCTTGGCTGGTCGGTTCATGATTCGCTGCGCGATGATCTGCCCGTCACGGCCTTCCGCCTGGAGGGTGAGAACGGCCCCGAGTACTGGGTGGGGCTGAAGAATTTCTACGCGATCACTCGCTACAACCGCAGCGTGATGTATGCCATGGCGGTGCATCAGCTTGCGCAACAGCTGGTCCAAGCACGGGGCGTCAACTAATGCGCGCAATTTTCTCTACCACTTCCTTCAAAGTGATCACCTGCGCAGCCATCGGCCTGGCGCTGGTCAGTTGCTCCTCCAGCCGCCCGGCGCCCAAGAGTTCCAGCGGTGCGAGCGTGGTGCGCAGCCAGCCCGGCCTGGACATCAACCGTGCCCACAAGGACGGTGCGCCGTGGTGGGATGTGGACGTCAACAAGATCCCCGATGCCACGCCCACCCTGCACACCGGCAACTACAAGGCCAACCCCTACACCGTCCTGGGCAAGACCTACTACCCGATGCAGGATGCGCGCAACTACCGCGCCGAGGGCACGGCGTCGTGGTATGGCACCAAGTTCCATGGCCAGAACACCGCCAACGGCGAGCTGTACGACCTGTACGGCATGAGTGCCGCGCACAAGACACTGCCACTGCCCGCCTATGTGAAGGTGACTAACCTGGCTAACGGTCGCAGCGTTATCCTGCGGGTGAACGATCGCGGCCCGTTCTATTCCGATCGCATCATCGACTTGTCGTACGCGGCGGCGAAGAAGCTGGGCTACGCCGAGATCGGCACTGCCCATGTGCGCGTCGAAGGCATCGACCCCCAGCAGTGGTGGGCGCAACGTGGCCAGACGCCACCCATGGTGCTCAAGGAGCCCCAGGTGGCCCAGACCCAGGCGATCCCGGCCAGCTCCGGTCGGGTAGAGCAGTGGACGCC
The DNA here is from genome assembly GCF_007680745.1 of Pseudomonas sp. DE0010. Classification (NCBI taxonomy): domain Bacteria; kingdom Pseudomonadati; phylum Pseudomonadota; class Gammaproteobacteria; order Pseudomonadales; family Pseudomonadaceae; genus Pseudomonas; species Pseudomonas sp. DE0010. Next base: position 43,953 of record NZ_VEJQ01000022.1, on the reverse strand, counting down.
GCCGCCACAGCAGCATGCAGCACCGGTGGTGCCGGTGCAGGTGGGCGGCAACAACGTGCCTGCTGGCACTGGCGGCAGCTTCCTGCAAGTCGGCGCTTTCGCCAACCCGGATGCGGCCGAGCTGCTGCGCGCCAAGCTCAGCAGCATGGTCAGCGCACCGGTGTTCATCAGCTCGGTCGTGCGTAACCAGCAGACATTGCATCGTGTACGCCTGGGGCCGATCAACAGCCAGGGTGAAGTCCAGCAGGCGCAGAACAGCATTCGCCTGGCGAACCTGGGGCAGGCCAAGCTGGTCACAGCTGACTGACCAGGCGTCCCGGCAGGATGACCTACCCCTCGCGCACGGTATGAACAGCCTGCGTGTGGGGTTCACCCAAGGGCAAGCACGGTGCAATGTGGCGGTTTTGTCATGAATTGACAGGCCCAGCCATGTACAATGCCGGTTTTGCCCGCAACGCCACCCTGTCGCACGTTGCCGGGCCAGGCCTCAGGCCAATAACTAGACTGACCGGTGCTGGGCCGTGTGCTTGCCCAGAAAACATCTCCAGACCATTAAGCGATTTTCGAGAGACGGATGAACATCACCAACCTTGCCAAACGACTTTGCTTGCCCGTATTGCTCCTGCTCACTCCGGTAGCCTTCGCGGCCGAGCAGATGACGCCCGCGCCGCCTCAACTGGCAGCCAAGTCCTACGTACTCATGGACGCGTCCAGCGGCAACGTGCTGGTCGAGAACAACGGTGACGAGCGTCTTCCGCCAGCCAGCCTGACCAAGCTGATGACCGCCTACATCGCCACGCTGGACATCCGCCGTGGCCAGATCGGCGAAAACGACCCTGTGACCGTCAGCGAAAACGCCTGGCGCACCGGGGGCTCGCGCATGTTCATCAAGGTGGGCAGCCAGGTGACCGTCAGCGACCTGCTGCACGGCATCATCATCCAGTCCGGCAACGATGCGTCCGTCGCCCTGTCCGAGCACATCGCCGGCAGCGAAGACGCGTTCGCCGACATGATGAACAAGACCGCTGCCGACCTGGGCATGACCAACAGTCACTTCATGAACCCCACCGGCCTGCCGAACCCGGAGCATTATTCTTCTGCTCACGACATGGCGATCCTGGCCCGTGCGATCATCAACGTCGATCCGGCTCACTACGCCATCTATTCGCAGAAAGAGTTCTTCTGGAACAACATCAAGCAGCCTAACCGCAACTTGCTGTTGTGGCGTGACAAGACTGTGGACGGCCTGAAGACCGGCCACACCGAAGAGGCTGGCTACTGCATGGTGGCATCGGCCGTACGTGACGGCCAGCGCCTGATCGCCGTGGTGTTCGGTACCAACAGCGAGCAGTCCCGTGCTGCCGAAACCCAGAAGCTGCTGACCTACGGTTTCCGCTTCTTCGAAACCCAGACCTTCTATCAGAAAGGCACCGAGCTGACCAAGGCGCCGGTCTGGAAAGGCGCCACCAGCGAAGTCAAGGCAGGCCTTGCCGAAGACCTGACCATGACCATGCCCAAGGGCCAGCTCAAGCGCCTGCAGGCTTCGATGACCATGAACCCGCAACTGACCGCACCCATTGCCAAGGGTGACGTGATCGGCAAGGTCGAAGTCAAATTGGACGACAAAGTGGTTCACAGCGCCGACCTGATCGCCCTCGATGGCGTCGAGGAAGGTGGTTTCTTCCGCCGTATGTGGGATAGCATCCGTCTATTCTTCTACGGGTTGTTCAACTGACACGTGACCTGCACGCCCCCGCGTGATCGCGGGGGTGTTGTTGTTGCCACGGCTTGCGAGGCCGTTTCCGCCATGAGCGAACCAGACGTCAAGTCTCATAAAATCGAATTTCCCTGTGCTGACTACCCGATCAAGGTCATCGGTGACACCGGTGTCGGCTTCAAGGACACCGTGATCGAAGTGCTCAGCAAATACGCCAAGGTCGATCTTTCCACGCTGGCCGAACGCCAGAGCAAGGAAGGCAAGTACACCACCGTGCAACTGCACATCGTGGCCGAAAGCGAAAACCAGCTCCACGACATCAACAGCGCCCTGCGTGCCACCGGCATCGTGAAAATGGTGCTGTGATGCCCGGCTGCCTCGGTGTCCGCGAACTTGGCCTGCAGCCCTATGAGCCGGTGCTCGAGGCCATGCGGCGTTTCACTGAGCAGCGCACTGCCGATACCCAGGATGAAGTCTGGTTGGTCGAACACCCGCCGGTCTTCACGCAAGGGCAGGCTGGCAAGGCCGAGCACCTGCTGGTGCCGGGCGATATCCCCGTGGTGCAGACCGACCGTGGTGGCCAGGTGACCTATCATGGGCCAGGCCAGCTGGTGGCCTACCTGCTGCTGGATGTACGCCGCCTGGGCTTTGGCGTACGCGACCTGGTCAGCCGCATCGAGCGCAGCCTGATCGCCCTGCTCGATGGCTATGCAGTGCAGGCCGCTGCCAAGCCCGATGCACCCGGTGTGTATGTGGACGGCGCGAAGATCGCTTCGCTTGGCCTGCGTATCCGCAACGGCCGCTCCTTTCATGGCCTTGCCCTGAACGTTGACATGGACCTGGCGCCCTTTTGCCGAATCAACCCCTGCGGTTATGCGGGGCTGGCGATGACCCAGCTGCGTGACCTGGCAGGCCCGATCGAACTCGACGAGGTCAGGACAAGGCTGCGCGAACAGCTGGTCAAGCACCTCGACTACGCAGAGCAGACGACCCTCACGGGCGGAATCGACTGAATATGACTACTGTGCAAGAAGCCGTGCCGAACCTGATCCCAACCCAGGACGCTACGCCGCGCTCCGCCCCCAAGAAGGTCGAAGCCGGGGTCAAGCTGCGAGGCGCCGACAAGGTCGCGCGCATCCCGGTCAAGATCATCCCCACTGACGAGCTGCCCAAGAAGCCTGACTGGATCCGTGTGCGTATCCCGGTCTCGCCCGAGGTAGACCGCATCAAGCAACTGCTGCGCAAGCACAAGCTGCACAGCGTCTGCGAGGAGGCCTCCTGCCCGAACCTGGGCGAGTGCTTCTCGGGCGGCACCGCCACCTTCATGATCATGGGCGACATCTGCACGCGCCGCTGCCCGTTCTGCGACGTGGGGCATGGCCGTCCCAAGCCGTTGGACGTGGACGAGCCGAAGAACCTTGCGGTGGCCATTGCCGACCTGCGCCTGAAGTACGTGGTCATCACCTCGGTTGACCGTGATGATTTGCGCGATGGCGGCGCCCAGCATTTCGCCGACTGCATCCGCGAAATCCGCGCTTTGTCGCCAGGCGTGCAGCTTGAAACCCTGGTGCCGGATTACCGGGGCCGTATGGACGTCGCGCTGGCGATCACGGCTCAGGAGCCGCCGGATGTGTTTAACCACAACCTCGAAACCGTGCCCCGTCTGTACAAGGCCGCTCGCCCGGGTTCGGACTATGACTGGTCGCTGGACCTGTTGCAGAAGTTCAAGCAGCTGGTACCGCATGTGCCTACCAAGTCCGGCCTGATGCTCGGGTTGGGCGAGACCGACGAAGAAGTGATCGAGGTCATGCACCGCATGCGCGAACACGACATCGACATGCTCACCCTGGGTCAATACCTGCAGCCATCGCGCAGCCACTTGCCGGTGCAGCGTTTCGTGCACCCTGACACCTTCGCCTGGTTCGCCGAGGAAGGCTACCGCATGGGCTTCAAGAACGTCGCTTCCGGCCCGCTGGTGCGCTCGTCCTACCATGCCGACCAGCAAGCGCACGAAGCCAAGATCAAACTCTGATCTGACCGTAAAAAGAGAAATGCCGATGCGCCGCAAGGCCGCGTCGGCATTTTTTTTTCAGCCAGCAAAGCCGTAAGCTGTTTGTGACAAGCCGTATGGAGTTGCCCGATGAACTGCGTAGAACCTTCTGCCTTGCCACTGCGCAAGGCCATTGAGCCCAATGCCTGCTTTGCCGTGGTTGCCCCGGCAGGCCCGGCGCGTCTGGATGTGCACAAAGCCGTCCAGTGGTTCGCCGAGCGCGGCTACCGCTGCCGGGTCTATCCGGGTGCGACTCAGTCCGAGGGCTACCTGGCAGGCGCCGACGCGCAGCGGCTACAGGATCTGCACGACGCCTTCCGGGACCCTTCCATCGACGCGGTCATGTGCATGCGTGGCGGCTACGGCAGCATGCGCCTGCTGGACAAGCTCGATTTCGAGCTGTTGCAACACCACCCCAAGCCTTTGATTGGCTACAGCGATATCACCGCCTTGCATGCGGCGCTCTACCGTCACACAGGGATGATCAGCTTCCACGGCGCCATGCTCAACGCCGACCTGCTGGGTGACAAGCAGGCACCGACCGAATCGTCGCTGGTGGCGCAGTTGAGCGGGCAGGTGGCAGCCGGTGACCCGATCACGCACCCGGCGCAGTTCCCCTTGCACACGGTCTTCCCTGGCCTTGCCAGTGGCCCGTTGCTGGGTGGGAACTTGTCGATGCTGGGTGCGACCCTTGGGACCTTGGCAGAGCTGGATACCCAGGGCTGCATCCTGTTCATCGAAGACGTGAACGAGCCGTTGTACCGAGTCGATCGCCTGCTGACGCAGTTACGGCTAGCCGGCAAGCTAGAAGGCATCAGGGGTGTGCTGGTAGGGGACTTTGCTGGCATTACCGCGGCGGCGCTGGCACCGCTGCTGCGCGACACGTTCGGCCCTCTGGGCGTCCCTGTGCTGGCCGGATGGCGCAGTGGGCACTGTGACCCCAATATCTGCCTGCCGCTAGGTGCTCGAGTAACGCTGGACAGCGAGCGGCAACGCCTGGTGCTGGAGCAGGCGCTGTTCCAGGCATGAGCGTGGCGCCAAGGCCACCCCAGGGTCACGGTTACCGTGCCTAGGGGGACCCGCATTGTTGCCAGTAAGCGCGAGCCTGTGGCTACCGTAGGCTCTCCAGGAGCTTGTGCGTCGGATAGCCATCGGCTGGCCAGCCCAGGCCCTGCTGGGCATTACGGATGGCCTTGCGGGTGTTGGCGCCAATGATCCCATCGGCGTTGCCCGCCTCAAAGCCCTTGGCATTGAGCAAGTTCTGCAACTCCATGCGCTCGCTGCGGCTCAGGGGGGTGTCGTCCTTGGGCCAGCTGCCAGCGATGAAGCCCCAGCCGGTGAAGCGATCGCTCAGGAGGCTGACGGCCAGCGCGTAGGCCGATGAGTTGTTGTATTTGAGGATGGCGCGGAAATTGTCGAGAACCAGGAATGCCGGGCCTCGCGCGCCAGCGGGCAGCAACAGGGCGGCTGGCAGCTCATTGCTACCGGCTGGCAACTGCGTACCCGCAGGCAGTGTCAGGCCCATGGCCAACCATTCGGCGATCGGCTTGCGCGAGGTCCCGTCAGCTTGCCAATAATCGAAGCCTGCCGGTACCTGCACCTCGAACCCCCAGGGTTGGCCACGCTTCCAGCCTGAGCTTTGCAGGTAGTGTGCAGTGGAGGCCAAGGCATCGGGCGTGCTGTTCCAGATATCGCGGCGGCCATCGCCGTCGAAATCCACGGCATGGGTGTTGTAGGTGGTCGGGATGAATTGGGTCTGGCCCATGGCGCCGGCCCAGGAGCCGCGCATCGCGTCAGGCTGAATATCACCGTGCTGGATGATCTGCAGGGCGGCAATCAGCTGGTCTTGGGCAAACTGTGGGCGTCGCCCTTCGTAGGCCAGAGTGGCCAGTGAGCGGATCACTGACTTGCTGCCCTGGAACTGGCCGAAGTTGCTTTCCATGCCCCATACCGCGACCAGGATCTGGCGATCGACGCCATAGCGCTGTTCCAGGCGGGTCAGCAGCTCGGCGTTCTGCTCCAGCAGCCTTTTGCCGTTGCGTACGCGCACGGGGGACAAGGCACCTTCCAAGTACTCCCAGACTGGCCGGGTGAACTCTGGCTGGCTTCGGTCAGCCTTGATCACGTCCATGTCCGGCGTAACGCCGAGAAACGCCTTGTCGAAGATTTCCGGGGCAATGCCCGCTTGCAGGGCCTGTTGGCGGAAACCTGCTTGCCACTGGGCAAAGGTTTGGGACGGCTGGATATCTGGGTTGCTGTCTGGCGCCTTGCCAGGTGCATTCACGACAGGTGCCGGCTGCGCCTGGGCGAGGGGCAATGCATCGGCTGCCGTGGGTTTTTCCGCACAGGCAACGAGCAGGATGAAGCTGGAGGCCGCAACGAGCTGGCGGGTTTCCCAACGAGGAAAAAGACGGTAGAGCATGCACAGGTCCAGGTCTGCAGGTCAGGTGATGACCATATCATGCCTGCGCTACGGATGCCTTCATGCCGCCAAAAAGTAAGAAGCCTCCCAATCTCTCGATTGGAAGGCTTCGCGGCGGTAGCTGCCCTTGCCTTTCTCCGGCCGTTCCTGACGACAACGGAACAGGGGCTGGGCGACGATGGACTTGGCCTTGTTATGGCCTTGCTTGTTTGGTTTTTTGCTCATGAGGGTGGTTCCTGCGTCGGGACAGTGCGGGCTGCACTGTGCAGGCTTGGCCGTGAGCAGGCCAATTGATTGTTTATATGGTCGTGAGCATTATCCAGGCCTCGTGAGGCGGCTTGCCGGCGATGGCCAACAAGCGCGGGCTCTATAGGCAGGGCGTCGACTATTGGGCAGGCAGCGCTAGGCGCTGGCCGGCCATCAGCAGCACCAGGCGCGCCAGGCCTGTCCAGGGAGAACCTTGCGCCTGGCCCTTGATCTGGGCGTCGATACGCTGGGCGTCCTGCAGCAGCTGCGACCAGCGCTGCGCGGGTAACCGCTGCAGGGCCTTGCTTACCAAGGGGCGGCGTTTGTCCCAGATGGGTGGGCGTGCCTGGCTGAAGGCCTTGTCCAGGGGAACGCCCTGGCTGAACTGCTGGGCCAGGCCCGCCAGTTGCCGCAGTTCACGGGCCAGGGCCCAGAGGATCACCGGGGGCTCCACGCCTTCGCCGCGCAGGCCTTCGAGCATGCGCAAGGCATGGGCGGCTTCACCCTTGAGAATGGCGTCGACCAGCCCGAAGACGTCAAAGCGCGCGCTGTCCGCCACCGCGGCCTGGACCGTTTCCAGGGTGATGACGTTGTCCTCGGCCAGCAGTTTGAGCTTTTCGATTTCCTGCGCGGCCGCGAGCAAGTTGCCCTCCACGCGCGCAGCAATCAGGTCCGCGGCGTCACGCTGGGCACTCAGGCCTGCCTGTTGCAGCCGCTGATTGATCCATTGGGGCAACTGATGCGCGTCTACGGGCCATATCTGGATGAACTGGCAATGATCACCCTCGACCAGTGCCTTGCCCCATTTGGTCTTCTGCGCGCTGGCATCGAGCTTTGGCAAGCTGATCAGCAGCAGCGTGTCTTCGGCAGGGCGGGCGCAGTATTCCAGCAATGCGGCAGCGCCCTTGTCACCCGGCTTGCCCGAGGGCAGGCGCAGTTCCAGCAGGCGTCGCTGGGCGAAAAGCGACAGGCTCGCACCCGCTTGCAGCAGGGTGCCCCAATCGAAGTTGGCATCGGCACTGAATACCTGGCGCTCGTCGAAACCTTGCTGGCGGGCGGCGCTGCGGATGGCGTCGGCCGCTTCCTGGCACAGCAACGGGTCATCGCCGCTGACCACGTAGACGGGCGCGAGTGAGCCTTGCAGGTGTTTGGTGAGTTGAGCGGGGGCGAGTTTCATGGCATCGGGGGCAGGGCGCCAGACGGCGCCCTGCACGGGCTCAGTTGCCCGGCACTTCCAGCGGCGACTGCTGCGGTGTCTCGGCCTGCTGGCGGCGCGCGGCTTCCAGCGCATCCGCTTCGGCCTTGGCACGCTCATCGGCCTTGCGCTGCAATTCATCGAGCTGGGCAGGGGTGAGGTTTTGCAAGCGCACGATCATGGCATTGACCAGGTCGCGGCGCATCTCGTCACGGGCGCGTTTGGCATCCTGCTCGGAACCGGTGATGTTCGAGGCGTCACGCACATAGACTTTGCGCACTTCGACCTTGTCGCTGGTCAGCTCCAGGTTGTTCAGGCCCTGGATGCTGTAGTCCAGCTCGGTGGTGAGCTCGAATTCCGCCGTGCGGTTGCCGCTATTGTAGGTAACGGCGCGCTGGCGCTCCTGCTCGTTGGTCAGCACCAGGCGGTACGGTGCGCCTGCGTGGACGTTCACGCCGCTGCGCTCGAGCACTTCGCGCAGTTGAACCACGGTTGGGCCGTAGGCGTTGCGCGCGCTGACGTCCATTTCCTTGACGCTCATTTCGCTGGTGCCCGTGCCGCGCAGCTGGAACCCGCAGGCGCTGAGCATGACCGCCAGGCCAACTACCAGCAGATTGCGTTTGATCATGTTGTTGCTCCCTCGTGAGCCTGTTCCGCCCGTGCGCAGAGCCTGCGAACGGGCGTTGCCATCAGTTGGCGACGATATTGACCAGTTTGCCCGGCACCACGATGACCTTGCGGATGGCCAGGCCATCGATGAAGCGCAGGACATTCTCGTTGCTGCGCGCGGCGGCTTCGACTTCTTCACGGCTGGCTGCGGCTGGCATCTCGACCTGGCCACGCAGCTTGCCATTGACTTGCACCACCAGGGTCACGGTGTCCTGTACCAGCGCGGCTTCATCCACTGCAGGCCAGGCGGCATCGATGACGGCCTGGTCATGGCCCAGCTGCTTCCACAGCTCGTGGGCGATGTGCGGCGTGATCGGGGCCAGCAGCAGGGTGACGGCTTCGAGGCCTTCCTGCAGCAGGGCACGGTCTTGCGCGGTGGCCTGCGGCGCCTTTTCCAGCACGTTCATCACGGTCATCACCTGGGCGATGGCGGTGTTGAACTTGTGGTACTGGCCTACATCAGTACTGGCTTGCTTGATGGCGGCGTGGATGGCGCGGCGGATCACTTTCTGCGCGTCATCCAGGGTTGCCACCTCCAGCTTGCCAGGCAAGCCCTGGGCAACGTGGGCCTGGGCCAGGCGCCAGACGCGGCGCAGGAAGCGGCTGGCGCCCTCCACACCTGAGTCGGACCATTCCAGGCTCATGTCGGGCGGCGAGGCGAACATCATGAACAGGCGGCAGGTATCGGCGCCGTACTGTTCGATCATCGACTGGGGATCGACGCCGTTGTTCTTGGACTTGGACATCTTCTCGGTGCCGCCGATTTCAACCGGCAGGCCATCGGTCTTCAGGCGTGCGCCGACGATCTTGGCCTTGGCATCGCGCTCGACTTCGACATCGGCCGGGTTGAACCAGTCCTTGCCGCCGTTGCTGGCGACGCGGTAGTAGGTTTCGGCCACGACCATGCCCTGGGTCAGCAGGTTCTTGAACGGCTCGTTCGAGGTCACCAGGCCTTCGTCACGCATCAGCTTGTGGAAGAAGCGCGCATACAGAAGGTGCAGGATGGCGTGTTCGATGCCGCCGATGTACTGGTCGACCGGCAGCCAGTGGTTGGCCGCTTTCGGGTCTACCATGCCGCCTTCGTAGTTGGGCGAGGCATAGCGCGCGAAGTACCACGAGGACTCGACGAAGGTGTCCATGGTGTCGGTTTCGCGTTTGGCCGCAGTGCCGCACTTGGGGCAGCTGCATTCGTAGAATTCGGGCATGCGTGCCAGTGGCGAGCCTGCACCGTCCGGTACCACGTTTTCGGGCAGGGTAACTGGCAACTGGTCTTCCGGCACCGGCACATCGCCGCAGGACGGGCAGTGGATGATCGGAATCGGGCAGCCCCAGTAACGCTGGCGGCTGATGCCCCAGTCGCGCAGGCGGAACTGGGTGCGGGACTTGCCCAGGTCCTTGCGCACCAGCGCCGCTTCGATGGCGTCGAAGGCGCCGGCGAAATCCAGGCCGTCGAATTCGCCGGAATTGATCAGCTGGCCATGCTCGCCATAGGCGGCCTGCCACTGGGCGCCCACCTCGTCACCGGCACTGGTACGCACCACGGCCTTGACCGGCAGGTCGTACTTGCGGGCGAACTCGAAATCGCGTTCGTCGTGGGCTGGCACAGCCATGACTGCACCGTCGCCGTAGTGCATCAGCACGTAGTTGGCGACCCAGACCGGCAGCTTCTCACCGGTGAGCGGGTGCTCGACCAGCAGGGAAGTGGCCATGCCCTTCTTTTCCTGGGTGGCCATGTCCGCTTCGGCCACGCTGCCGCCCTTGCATTCGTCGATGAAGGCTTGCAGCGCCGGGTTGCCTTGGGCAGCCTGGGTGGCCAGCGGGTGCTCGGCGGCGACTGCCACGTAGGTAGCGCCCATCAGCGTGTCGGGGCGGGTGGTGAAGACTTTCAGCGTGCCGGTGTGGCCAATGCTGGCCTGATCGTACGGGAACTGCACTTCCATGCCGCGGGACTTGCCGATCCAGTTGCGCTGCATGGTCTTGACCTGCTCAGGCCAGCCCGGCAGCTCGTCGAGGCTTTCCAGCAGCTCGTCGGCATAGTCGGTGATGCGGAAGTAGTACATCGGGATTTCGCGCTTTTCAATCAGCGCGCCGGAACGCCAGCCGCGTCCGTCGATGACCTGTTCGTTGGCCAGCACGGTCTGGTCAGCCGGGTCCCAGTTAACAGTGCCGTTCTTGCGATAGATGATGCCCTTCTCGAACAAGCGGGTGAACAGCCACTGCTCCCAACGGTAGTAGTCAGGCTTGCAGGTGGTGACCTCGCGGGCCCAGTCGATGGCAAGGCCCAGGCTCTTGAGCTGGGTCTTCATGTAGTCGATGTTTTCGTAGGTCCACTTGGCCGGGGCGACGTTGTTCTTCATCGCCGCGTTTTCGGCAGGCATGCCGAAAGCGTCCCAGCCCATTGGCTGCAGGACGTTCTTGCCCAGCATGCGCTGGTAGCGGGCAATCACGTCGCCGATGGTGTAGTTGCGCACGTGGCCCATGTGTAGCTTGCCGCTCGGGTACGGGAACATCGACAGGCAGTAGTACGTGTCCTTGCCTGGCTGTTCGGTAACAGCGAACGATTGTTGCTCGTCCCAGAATGTCTGGGCGGCGGCTTCGATATCACGGGGCGTGTATTGTTCGTGCATGGCTACTTTTGGCTGAGAGAGAGGAGACCTTTCCAGGCAGCGAACCTCGCTGCGTCCGGCACTCCGGTGTCATCGGGAGTGAACGCCGTAGCATACAGCAGCGCCGCGCATCGTGGGAAACGTTCGTTGCGAATGGCCGCTGGTCGCGGCGTCAGGCTGCTTTTCGCAACGACGCTAAGCTCTGGGGTGGGGGAGATAATCGTTATCTTCAATGAGGTGAACGAATGGGAGAGTCGCAGCTACCTGCAGGAAAACCAGAGCTCTATGAGCGCCTGATCGATAGGCTCGGGCTTGCCCTGGATACAGCCAGAACGTCCATGCGGCTTCGGGACGAGGCGCCAGCCGAGTTGGAGTTGCGTGGTTTGAGCCGCGCCGAGTTCGAGGTGATCAAAACTTATCTGGATACCTTCCAGAAACGCGCCGACGAGGCTGCAAACCTCAGGCCGCAGACTGAGCCTGCGTCGGCCAGGATCATCTGGCTCAAGGACATCAAGCGCACAGTGCGTACGCCACGCCCACGCAAGGCCTCCCGCCGCTAGGGGTTGGGCGGAGCCTTTCGAAGGTTTGCACAGTTATCCCACCTTGATCGACGCCGGCCATGTTGTTGGCCGGCGCCGATGCTTTTAGTCTGCACACCTTCGAAGGAGGTGTGCATGCCCATCCGGTATTTCATCAAACAGTGGTTGTTACCCCCAGGCGTGCTGTTTCTCCTGCTGCTTGCAGCCTGGTGGCTGCGCAGGCGTCGCCCCCGGCTGGCCGCTGTGTGCTTTGTGGCAGGGCTAGGCGGGCTGTGGATGACCAGCTTGCCGGTGGCCGTTCAGCACCTGGCAAGAGCCCTGGAGACGGAGCCTGCGCTAGCCGGGCAGGACTGGGCTGGCCTCAAGCAGCGGGCCGATGCCATTGTCGTGCTGGGCGCAGGGCGTGAACGGGGCGACCCTGCCTGGGCGGGTGTCGACCAGCCGACGCCTACGGCCCTGGAGCGGCTGCGCCTTGCCGCTCGCCTGGCCAAGGCGTCCGGGCTACCGGTGCTGACCAGCGGCGGGCTGCACTACGGCACACCGCCCAGCGAGGCGCAGCTGATGGCCGACAGCCTGCATGACGACTTCGACGTTGAGGTGAAGTGGTTGGAGCAGTCGAGCCGCACCACCTGGGAAAATGCCCAGCACTCGGCGAGTGTGCTTGAGCCGTTGGGGATACGCCGCGTCGTGGTGGTGACCCAGGCCTGGCACATGCAGCGCTCGCGCTGGAGCTTCGAGCAGGCAGGTTTCGAGGTGGTACCCGCGCCAGTCGGCTTCCTCGGCCGTGATCCGGCGCGGCCATTCGGTGGTTGGCTGCCGGAAAGCCGGGCAATGTGGCAGAGCGGGCAGTTGCTCAATGAGGTGGCTGGGCTGGTGGGGTATCGGTTGTTCTACTGAAGGGGCTGAGCAGCAGCCCCTTGGAACGTCAACTGCAAAGCCCCGTCACACAGCCCTGGCCACACGCCCGGCCATCAACGCCCAGACCAGCAGCAACCCACAAATGATTGCAAGCGGCCAGGAACGCCATTGCAGATAAGGCGTCAGCTGCTGCATCGGCACCACCTCGCCGTACATCACTGCCTGCTGGAACTGAGGCACTTGGGTCGTGATGCGCCCGAACGGGTCGATCAAGGCCGTCACGCCATTGTTGGTGGCCCGGATCATCCAGCGGCCGGCTTCAAGCGCACGCATCTGGGCCATCTGCAAGTGCTGCAGCGGGCCTATGGAAGTGCCGAACCAGGTGTCGTTGCTGATGGTCAGCAGCAAGTCGCTACGTGCCGCCAGGCCGGCGGCAAACTCGGGGTAGACCACCTCGTAGCAGATATAAGGCGCGATCTGATAACCCTTGGCCTGGAGCAGCGGTTGGTCCTCAGGGCCCCGGGCGAAATCCGACATGGGCAGGTTGAAGAACTCGATCAGCCCCCGCAGCATGTCCTGCAGCGGGACATATTCGCCAAAGGGCACCAGCTTCTGCTTGAGGTAGGTGCCGTCCCCTTCGCCCGTGACGGTGATGCCGTTGAAGTAGCGACGCTGGCGGTGCACCACTTCGCGAACCGGCACGCCGGTGATCAGGGCCGAATGCCGGTCTGCGGCGAAGCGCCCCATGATGTCGATGTACCCTTGCGCCTGGTCCTTGAGCACAGGTACCGCCGTTTCCGGCCAGACCAACAAGTCCGCAGGTTTTGAACTGAAACTCAGGTCGCGGTACAGGGCCAACTGGGCGTCGATATGCGCCGGGTCCCACTTCACGTCCTGTTCGACGTTGCCCTGAATGGCAGCGACCTTGAGTGGGTCGCCTGCCGGAGTAGTCCAGGCATGCCCTTTGAGTGCCAATCCTACTGCCCATGGAGTGAGCAGCAGCACGCAGGCGATGGCAAGAAAGCCCGGACGGGTACGCAAACGGTTGAGGTTGCACAGCAGCGCAGCCGTCAGGGCCAACGCAAACGACACCAGCCACACCCCGCCCAGAGGCGCCAGGCCGGCCAGCGGGCCGTCCAGCTGACTGTAGCCTGCGTACAACCACGGGAAGCCGGTGAGGAACCAGCCGCGAAACGCCTCTTGCGCCACCCACAGGGCAGCAAAGCCCAGGGCATCGGCAAGCGGCGCTTCGTTGCGCCGCAACCAGCGTGCCCACAACCAGGTTGGCAGCGCAAAGAACCAGGCCAAGGCCGCAAAGAACGCAACCAGCAGCGCGATGGCCAACAGCGGCGAGGCACCGCCGTAGTTCGTCATGCTGACGTAGATCCACCAGGTGCCGGCGCCGTAGAGGCCGAAGCCGAACCACCAGCCACGCCACAAGGCCTGGCGCGGGCTAAGCTCGCGCAGGCCCAGGTAGAGCAGGGCGATGGACAGCAGCGCCAGTGGCCACAGATCGAATGGCGCCAGGGCCAGGAGGGTAGAAGCGCCGGCCGCCAGGGCCAGCAGGTTACCGGGCCAGCCGGGGCGGGTGATCCAGCGCATGTCGTTCCTTAACGGTTGATCGGGGTCAGGCGCAGCAGGTGTATCCGGCGGCTGTCGGCGTTGAGTACGCGGAACTTGTACGCGCCGATTTCGGTGGTTTCGTTGCGCTTGGGCAGATGGCCGAATGCACTCATCACCAAACCGCCGACGGTGTCGAACTCATCGTCGGAGAACGCGCTGTCGAAGGACTCGTTGAAGTGCTCGATCGGCGTCAGCGCCTTGACCAGGAAGTCGCCGTTGGGCAGCGGCTTGATGTAGCTGTCCTCTTCGACGTCGTGTTCGTCTTCGATATCGCCGACGATCTGTTCGAGCACATCCTCGATGGTCACCAGGCCAGCCACGCCGCCATATTCATCGATGACGATGGCCATGTGGTTGTGGTTGGCGCGAAACTCGCGCAGCAGCACGTTCAGGCGCTTGGACTCGGGCACGAAAGTGGCCGGGCGCAGCAGCGTCTTGATGTCGAAGTTGTCGCCGTTCTCCTTGAGAATCAGCGGCAGCAGGTCCTTGGCGAGCAGGACACCGAGCACATCGTCATGGCTTTCGCCGATTACCGGGTAGCGCGAGTGCGCCGCGTCGATCACTGCCGGCAGGAACTCGCGCGGCGACTGGCCGGCCTTGATGCTGTTCATCTGCGAGCGCGGCACCATGATGTCACGCACTTGAAGGTCCGCCACCTGGATGGCACCTTCGACGATGGTCAGCGCCTCGCTGTCCAGCAGCTTGTTCTGATGTGCTTCACGCAGCAGCTCCAGGAGCTCCTGGCGGTTTTTCGGCTCATGGGCAAAAGCCTGGGTCAGTTTACCCAGCCAGGACTTCTGCCCGTTGCTCGATCGATCTTCGCTCATGGCGGTTCTCGTGATCCTTGGTCTATCAGTGTGGGGTTGATTCGGTTTCGTCATCGGCGTATGGGTCCGGGTGACCCAGTTGCGCCAGCAATTCTCGTTCCAGGCTTTCCATCTCCTCGGCTTCCTCATCCTCGATGTGGTCGTAACCGAGCAGATGCAGGCAGCCGTGAATGACCAGGTGCGCCCAGTGCGCCGCCAGCGACTTGCCTTGCTCGGCCGCCTCGCGTTCGACCACCGCGACGCAGATCACCAGGTCGCCCAGCAAGGGGATGTCGAGCAATTCGTCTGGCACGTCGGCCGGGAAGGACAACACGTTGGTCGCATAGTCCTTGTGCCGATACGTGTGATTGAGCTCGCGCGCTTCCGCTTCGTCCACAAGACGAATGGTCATCTCCGAGTCGGCCTTGCGTTGCTGCAAGGCCAGCTCGCACCAGCGGCGAAAGTCGGCATCGACCGGGGCGACAGCCTGTGTCGCCCGTTGTATGTCCAGTTCAAGCATTTTTGCCGGGCGCCTCGGGAGTGGCCTGGCGGGCTTCGAAGCGGTCATAGGCCTCGACGATGCGCTGCACCAAGGGGTGACGTACCACGTCCTTGGGCTGGAAGTGGGTGAAACTGATACCCGGCACGTCCCGCAGCACCTCGATCACATGCGCCAGGCCCGACTTGGTGCCCCGGGGCAGGTCGACCTGGGTGATGTCGCCGGTGATCACCGCCGTGGAGCCGAAGCCGATACGGGTGAGGAACATCTTCATCTGCTCGAGCGTGGTGTTCTGGCTTTCGTCGAGAATGATGAAGCTGTTGTTCAGGGTGCGACCGCGCATGTAGGCAAGCGGCGCAATTTCGATGACCTGACGCTCGATCAGCTTGGCCACGTGCTCGAAGCCCAGCATTTCATAAAGGGCATCGTAGAGCGGGCGCAGGTAAGGGTCGATCTTCTGTGCAAGGTCGCCAGGCAGGAACCCGAGCTTCTCGCCAGCTTCAACGGCCGGGCGCACCAGCAGGATGCGGCGAACCTGTTCACGTTCCAGCGCGTCGACAGCACACGCCACGGCCAGGTACGTCTTGCCGGTACCGGCCGGGCCGATGCCGAAGTTGATGTCGTTGGCCAGGATTTCCTTGACGTAGCGCTGCTGGTTGGCGCCCCGTGGTCGGATATTGCCCTTGCGCGTGCGCAGCGAGACGCTGACCTCGTTCACCGCCGGATTGTCGATGTGCTCGACGGCCGATTCCTGAAGGTACAGGTGCACGGTTTCCGGCGACAGCTCGGTGGCCTGGGTCTCGCGGTAGAGACGGCGCAGCAGTTGCTCGGCAGCATGGGTGGTCTTGGATTCGCCGATCAGTTCGAACTGATTGCCGCGGTTGCGGATCTCGATGGCAAGGCGTTGTTCGATCAAGCGCAGGTGCTCGTCGAACTGGCCACACAAGTTGGCGAAACGG
Source organism: Pseudomonas sp. DE0010 (assembly GCF_007680745.1). Lineage (NCBI taxonomy): Bacteria > Pseudomonadati > Pseudomonadota > Gammaproteobacteria > Pseudomonadales > Pseudomonadaceae > Pseudomonas > Pseudomonas sp. DE0010. The sequence continues at coordinate 27,764 of NZ_VEJQ01000022.1, read as the reverse complement.
TGGGCCTCGAAAGGTTCGAGGATGAAACGATGGGGTTCGATGGGTGCGTTCAAGGTCGTTTTTAGCCGCCCGACGGCAATGAGTGTGAGCTCAAGAATAACCCTTGAATGGCAGTGGCGAAAGTCCTGATGGGCTTAACGGCATTATGCCGAGCAAAGCCTAGGGCAGCGGGGAGAACGGCGAGCGTCCCTCGGCGTTCTGCAGCTCCAGCAGGTATTTGCGGAAGATCTGGCCGAGCACCTGCGTCGCATGCTCCAGGTCGTCTCGGGGCATCTGTTCGGTGACTTCGTCCGCCATGTCCAGGGCATCTTCAGCGCCGTTGACTGCCGCCATCTTCAACAGGATGTAGGCCTGCACGTTGTTGGCCTTGACCCCTTCGCCGCGGAAAAACATCGACCCAAGGCGGTACTGGGCCTCGGCATGGCCTTGCAGGGAAGCTTTCTGGTACCAGTCCAGTGCCTTGTTGAGGTTCTTCGGCGCTTGCGCATAGAAGTACTCGCCCAGCTCGTACTGTGCCTGGGCATCGCCGGCATCGGCCACCTGTTCACAGGTCTTGAGTGCGCTTGCCAGGTCCTGCGGCTGCACGTTCAAGGTGCAGCGACCCGTCGTCGGGATGAGCAACGAGTTACCGCCCTCCGCCAGGGCCAGCAGGGGCTGGAGAAGCAACAGGCAGCCCAGGGTGAGGGCGCGGCCGGTGCGGTTCATGGGGATCGACTTACCTCTGCAAAGCTGCGGCCAATGTCTCTGGTGGCACATTATGGGATAAGCAGCGCCAACCTTACAAAGTTTTACTCGAATTTATGTCGGCGTGGCGAAACAGGCTGATGGCAGGACCCCTTCGTTACCTGTATGGCCGCATTGCACGTGCGCCCGTTCCCATGGGGTATGCCCCTGGCGATGGCCGGTATACCCACCGTGATAGCGGGTGCTACCGGCTACCAAGGTGGGAAGGCGCCGGGTTACTTCAGGGCTGCGAAGGCTTTTTCAGCCGCATCCAGGGTGATCTGCAGCTCTTTGTCGCCATGAACGATGGAGGTGAAGCCAGCCTCGAACGCGCTCGGCGCCAGGTACACGCCACCGTCGAGCATCAGGTGGAAGAACTGCTTGAAGCGACCGGCGTCACTGGCCATTACGTCATCGAAGGTGACGATGTCGTCGGCCCCGCTGAAGTACAGGCCGAACATGCCGCCAGCCTGAGTGGTCACGAACGGCACGCCGGCAGCATCGGCGCGCTGTTGCAGGCCGTCGAGCATGCGGCTGGTGTAGTCGGTCAGCTCGGCGTGGAAGCCCGGGCGGCTGATCAGCTTGAGCGTGGTCAGGCCGGCGGCCATGGCCAGCGGGTTGCCCGACAGCGTACCCGCCTGGTAGACCGGGCCCAGCGGGGCGATGCAGCCCATGATTTCGCGCTTGCCGCCAAAGCAGCCGACCGGCATGCCGCCGCCGACGATCTTGCCGAAGGTCGACAGGTCGGGGGTAATGCCGTAGTGCGCCTGCGCACCACCCAGCGAAACCCGGAAACCGGTCATCACTTCATCGAAGATCAACACCACACCATGCTTGTCGCACTGCTCGCGCAGGCCTTCGAGGAAGCCCGGCGCCGGCGGTACGCAGTTCATGTTGCCGGCAACCGGCTCGACGATAATGCAGGCTACGGTCTGGCCCACTTCAGCCAGCGTCTTCTCGACGGCGGCGATGTCGTTGAAGGGCAGCGTCAGGGTGTGCTTGGCGAAGTCGGCGGGCACGCCGGCCGAGCTGGGCACGCCTTGGGTCAGCAGACCGGAACCGGCCTTGACCAACAGGCTGTCGGAGTGGCCGTGGTAGCAGCCTTCGAACTTGATGATCGCGTCACGGCCGGTGTAGCCACGGGCCAGGCGGATGGCGCTCATGGTCGCTTCGGTACCTGAGCTGACCATGCGCACCATTTCCATGGAAGGCACCAGCGAGCACACCAGGTCTGCCATTTCGGTTTCCATGGCGGTCGGGGCGCCATAGGACAGCCCGTGTTCCAGCTGGCGACGTACCGAGTCCAGCACGTCAGGGTGGCCATGACCCAGGATCATCGGGCCCCAGGAGCCCACGTAGTCGACGTAGCGCTTGTCATCTTCGTCGACGACGTAGGCGCCCTCGGCATGCTTGAAGAACAATGGGGTGCCGCCCACGCTCTTGAACGCGCGCACGGGCGAGTTGACACCACCAGGGATGTGTTTCTGGGCTTGGGCGAAAAGTGCTTCGGAACGGGACATGGAAAGTTCTCTCGAATCAGGATGCGAACAAGGCATTGAAGGCGCGGGCGCGGCGGGTGACTTCCTGCGCACTGTCGGCACCGAACAAGCCGTGGATCACCGCCAGCAGGTCGGCACCGTGGTGCACCAGTGCGGCGGCATTGTCGAGGGTGACCCCGCCGATGGCGGCGATCGGCAGGTTCACCTGGGCGCGAGCCTGCGCCAGAAGACGGACGTCGGCAGCCGGAGCGCCGGGTTTGGTGCTGGAGGTGAAAAAGCGGCCGAAGGCGACGTAGCTGGCGCCTTCGCGGGCTGCCTGGGCGGCCAGGTCGAGGCTGGCATGGCAGGTCGAGCCGATGATCGCCGCGCTGCCCAGCAGGGCGCGTGCAGGGGTCAGCGGCCCGTCGGTTTGCCCCAGGTGTACGCCCACGCCCAAGTGGCTGGCCAGTTGGGCATCGTCGTTGATGAGCAGCTGGGTGCCATAGCGCTCGCACAATTGCTGGAGTGCCTGCGCTTCACGCAAGCGCCGCGCGGCGTCATCGCTTTTGTCCCGGTACTGCAGAAGGCATACACCCCCTTCGAGGGCTGCCTCCACATGAGACAGGAATCGGCCGGCCAGCAGTTGGCTGTCGGTGATGGCATACAGGCCGCGTAGGGTCATCGAGCACCTCGAGTCAGGAGCAGAAATCCAGGGGCAGGCGCCGAGGCACGAACTGGCCCCGTCCCAACTGCTCCGCATCGCGCAGGGTGCGCCAGGTGTAGTCCAGGGCGGTGCGCACGGCGCTTTCCAGGTGCTCGCCCAGAGCCAATCGACCCGCCAGGGCGCTGGCCAGGGTGCAGCCTGAGCCGTGGTAACTGCCCGGCAGGCGTTGGCAGGTCGAGGTGCTGCGGTGACCGTCGCGGCTGTACAGACGGTTGTGGATTTCGACCTCGTCGCCGTGTCCGCCGGTGATCAGCACGTGCTGGCAGAACTCCAGCAGCCTGGCAGCGCACTCGTCGGCGCTGCCTTCGGGCAACTCGGCGAGAATGCGGGCTTCGGGCAGGTTCGGCGTGGTGATGGTCGCCAGCGGCAACAGGCGTTCACGCAGCGCATAGCCTACTTCATCCTTGCCCAGGCGCCCGCCGCCGCCTGCGCGCAGCACCGGGTCGCACACCAACGGCAGGTGCGGGTGTGCAGCCAGCAGCTCGGCCACGGTATCGACCATGTCGATCGAGCCGAGCATGCCCAGCTTGACCGCAGCCACCGTGGAGTCGGTGAGCACGGCATTGGCCTGGGCCAGTACCCACTCACGGTCGAGCACGCGGAAGTCGGAGACATTGACGGTATCCTGCACGGTCAGGGCGGTCACCGCGGGCGCGGCATGACAGCCTTGTGCAAGCAGGGCTTCGATATCTGCCTGCAAGCCGGCGCCGCCACTGGGGTCGTGGCCGGAGAGACAGAGGACAACGGGGCGGGAGGCGTAGGTATTCATGGTCGGCGAGCTTACCACCAAACCTGTTTGTGCGGACCTTGCCCGTGCAGGTCGGTGGACTTTTTGGTGTGCGATGCGCGGCCTTCAATGCCGCTTATGCCCGTGCCAGAGCGGTCCTGTGGTTTTTTTGCCGCCGCTCGACGCACCTTGACGCTGTGCTAGAGTGCGCAGATAAATCGATGAACAGGTTCTGCAGGATTTCGTCGTCTCAAACGGAAAGGGGGCAACCGCGACGCGACCGGACAGGCCATGCTGGGGCTGTATGCGCTATTTGCTGATTGTGCTCATGGGTTTGCTGCCCGCATTCGCCGAAGCGGTGGACATCACCGCGGCCACCCGTCACCTGCCCCTGGGCAAGGTCATGCAGGTCTACGAAGACCCGGACGGCAGCGCCAGCATCACGGAGGTCAGTGCGCCCGACTTCGCACAGCATTTTCTTTCCCACCCTGAAGACGTGCTCAATGCCGGGTTTTCCAAGTCGGTGTTCTGGCTCAAGCTCGAGCTGCACCCTGACGCGGAGCCGGGCATGCCCCGGCACTGGTTGCTGGAACTGGCCTACCCACCCCTCGACCACCTCGAGCTTTACCTGACGGGCCCGGACGGGCGCTTTCACCTGGCCCAGCGCACGGGTGATGCACTGCCTTACTCAAGCCGGGAGGTTCGGCAGGACAACTATCTGTTCAACCTGCAATTGCCGCCTGGGCATGTCACCACGGTCTTCCTGCGCCTGCATAGCCAGGGCTCGGTGCAGGCGCCGCTGGCCCTCTGGTCGCCCCAGGCCTACCTGGAAACCCAAGCCACGCGCTTGTATGTGCTGGGGATGATCTACGGGGTGCTGTTGGTGATGCTGGTGTACAACCTGTTCCTGTACCTGAGCGTGCGGGACGTCAGCTACCTGTACTACATCCTCTACATCGCCTCCTTCGGTCTTTACCAGGTCTCGGTCAATGGCGCGGGCATCGCTTACCTGTGGCCCGACAGCCCATGGTGGGCCAATGCCTGCACACCGTTGTTCGTCGGCGCAGCTGCGCTGTTCGGCTCCCAGTTCGCCCGGCATTTTCTGCAACTTCGCCATCAAAGCCGCGGCTTTGACCGGTTGCTGCAGGTGCTGATGCTGGGCGGTGCCGTGGTGATGGTGCTGGCCGTGAGCGTGCCCTATGGCGTGGCCATGCGCCTTGCCACCGCCTTGGCGCTCGTCTTCAGCCTGGGCGTTTTCTGCGCAGGGCTCAACGCCTGGCGGCGCGGCCTGCGCGTGGCGCGCTGGTTCATCATCGCCTGGACCGCGTTCCTGCTCGGGGGGCTGGTCAACACGCTGATGGTGCTGGGCTACCTGCCGAACATGTTCCTGACCATGTATGCCAGTCAATTGGGTGCTGCGCTGGAAGTGGCGTTGCTATCGCTAGCCCTGGCAGACCGCATCAAGACGCTGCGCGATGAGCAGGCCCGTACCCTGCGTGAAACGGGGCAGCAACTGGAGCTACTCAACCAGCAACTGGCCAACAGCAACCGGCTCAAAGACGAGTTTCTGGCCTGCGCCACCCATGAACTGCGCACCCCAATGAATGGCGTGATCGGTTCCCTGGAGTTGATGCATACCCTGCCGATGGACGCGGAAATGGCCCGCTTTCACCAGACAGCGGTGGGTTCGGCCCAGGGCATGATGAACATGGTCGACGCCATCCTGACCTTGTCCGAACTCCAGGCAGGGCGGCTGCGTGCGCAGCCAGCACCCTTCGACTTGCGGGCACTGCTGCAAGGCGTGCGCGCCAGCTATGCCGGCCAGGCACTGGGCAAGGGCCTGTATTTGAGTGTGGACATGCCGGCGGACCTGCCCGACCGACTGGTGGGCGATGGGCCGAAGCTGGCCCGCTGCCTGGGATGTCTGGTGGACAATGGCCTGAAATTCACCCATCAGGGTGGTGTGATGATCCAGGTTCGCGGACAGCGCAGGGGGCCTAATCAACTGGCCTTGACGTTCACCGTGAGCGACACGGGTATCGGTTTCGAAGACCTTGACCAGTCGATTCTTTACCAGCGGTTTTTCCAGGTAGATGGGTCCATGACCCGGCGCTACGGCGGGTTGGGCATTGGCCTTGCCATCTGCCGGCAGATGAGCGAATTGCTGGGGGCACGGCTGTCACATCAATCGGCGCCTGGGGTGGGCAGTCGGTTCGAGATGAGTGTGGAGTTGGCGATTTCGCAGGGGCAGGTGGCTGTGCAGGGGAGTGAGGGGCGGCGTTGGCGGTAAGCATCAGTAGGTTAGGACGATTTGCTGTTAGCTAAATCGGCAGTGCGATAACGTGGGCGTGCGATTCGGGGTATCAAAGAAAGTAAGAACCTATGATTAACCAGCCGAAGGCGACTGTGTTAAGCCATGAGGCGGCCACAATCCGCTTTCTCATGGATGGTGGAAATTGCTCATAGTCTTGTGCGTCAAGCATGCCTTGTCGAATACTTGATTTTGGATACTTTATGACCCCGGCGACCATGAATGTCACAAACATTCTCGCACGCAAAGTCTTTTCACCACAAAGGGTGACAATAAAGGGTAGGCACGCACTGCGCTGCAGGGCCCCGATCATGATTTTGTATTCTTTGGAGCCTGCGATACGCAGATCCATGACGAGGCCGGTCAGTCCGAGGGCAAAGGGAGTGGCAAGAAAAAGTAATTGAAACGTAATGTCAAAATTCTTGATCATTCTCAAAGCCTCGAAAGTTTTCGCTTAATTGCATGCACGAAGACTTCCCGTCAGAGGCGCTGTTGCAGGGGTCGAGATGCCATATGCAGCGCCGTCAAGGCAGTTCTTCGGGAAGAAATAAGTATCACTTCATTAGCTACTTTGGCCCCCGACCATTTTGGGCAGGCCAAAATCGTCAGGCTCAGTAAATAGTGTTCTTCAACATGGCTTCGTATTCCCGTCCGCCGTGCGAGCTTCGAGTACCTGGCCTACTTGCCAGCTCGCCCAGATGCGTCGAATACCCAATCATCAGCGTGGATCCATGGTGCTTGCAATGAGTAACAGCTTCACCTTGGTAGTAGGAAAAAGTAACCGACTGTTAGCCAAGTGAACGCTACTGTGTTCAGCCAGGATGCGGTGTTGATCTTCTTTTTAAGGGAGGCTGGAAAATTCTGATAATCGAGTGGATCAAGCGCACCTTTGCGAATGTGGTAGGTTGGAAATGCTATGAGCCCACCCACCATTGAGATCACCAATAATCGTGCGCGTACGCTTTGTTCTCCCCAGAGTGTTGTAATAAACTCTAAGCAAGCACTGCGCTGGAGCGCTGCGATCATGACGTCGTATTCTTTTGAACATGCAATGCGCAGGTCCATGGCCAGTGAGATAAAGCCTATGATGAAAGGGGAAGTGAGCAGAAACAACTTCAGTTTTATGTCAAGGTGGTCAATCATTCTGCAAAGCCTCGAAGATTACCTCTCCTACGTATTCGCCGAATTCCATTCCTTCTAGGCTTCCAGCCAATGCTCCAGCCCCTGTCACCACTATCCCACAGGCCCATGCCTTTGGGCCGGTCCACCAGCAAATCCCGGGCGTTAATCTGCTAGCTAGCTTCGCTCCCCCCCATCCACCTACTAAACCACCCGAAAAATTACCAGCCTCAGTAAAACGCATTTTTCTACATGCTTTGGTATTCCCCACCCGGCACGCATCGGCAATCTTCATCGCTGATCCAATACCCCCGAGCGCAATACCCACTGCCCCTCCCGCCTTTAAATACTTGGCCATCCTTGCCAGCTTGTCCAAGTGAGTGGAATACCCCGGTATGTCCGTGGGCCCGCCTGCTTTGCTCCAGTGGTGCACCAGGCTTTTGGAAGAGATACCCAAGTCTCGGCGCAGTGTTGAGTAATCCCCAAGATTAAGCCGCTTATTGAGAAGGGTGGCCTTCAAACCGGCACTCAACTGATTGAACAGCTGCTGGCGCTGGGCGAAGAATTCCGGGTGGCGAAGGTGCCCGTGCTTGGCAAATTGCGCTTTGTGCAGGTCTTCGATTTTGCGCAAAAGGCTGGTGATCTCATCCAGTGACTTACCCGCCACTGTCTCGGCTACGCCCATGGCCAGGCTGGTATCACCAAACAGCGCGGCTATCTCGGCCTGATGCTGCATCATGAAGCCGGCTTCCTCCTCTGTGAGGCCGGCCAATGCAGCGCGCGCCTGCTCCGCTGCACTCATAACCGACATCTCCTGCCGGGTACACATCGGGTACCTCGATTCTTCACCCACGACGAATATCTCGCCCGGTTTGAATCCGTTCCGGAAGGTTGGATTAAGCCGTTCCAATGCTGACCGAGACAGGTGCGCGTGGGGCGAACCGAGTTCTACCAGCACCTCTTCATACGACATGCTGCGCGGCACGATGTAGAAACCAGGTTCATTGCTGTGCTGAGCCGCTGAAGGCGCGGCGTCCCGGAAGCGCTCCGGACTGATCGCCCTATTGCGTGCTTGAGGATGTCGCAGTGCGTCACTGACCGGTTCAGATGCAGGTGCCCTGAACGTTGCAGGTACTGCAGATCCGCCTGCAATTACGCGGTTGCTGCCTGTAGGGCACCCACACTCCACCAATGCGCCGTCAAGGACCGTAGGTATGCCGTCCTGCTTCCAACGGGGCTCGCCCTCCACCAGCGTGCCAGGTTGCCCGCAGCGGGGGCAGGGCGTGGTCTTGTCGCCTTCCAGCAGCCAGTTACGGCCATGGACGCGACCTCTGGATTGCCCGGCAATGCAAATGGCGCCGGTGGTGGTTTCATCGCTGTCCAGGCCTTGGTACCGACCCAGGATGCTGATGCGCATACTCATGGCTTGCCTGCTGTTCATGAAAGAACCCGCAACCTAGCAGGCGGTATCCACTTATGTGCGCTTGATTCAGCTTCTAGGAAGACTCCCACGGACTATTGGGAACTGGATTACAAGTTCCTGACGACCTCACCTGTTCGTGCGCCGCACGAACACGCCGCTGGCGACCCCGATAATGCAGGTCTCAAAAGCGCCGCTCATCACGCACCCCTGCCTTTAGTCAGGAATGCCCCTTTGTCCACCGACCAGACAGTGCTTCACTGGGTATCTCACGCCTGCCCGGATTCAGGAGCGCCTCCATGAACCTGCACCAGTACGCTGAAACCCACGAGGTCACCAACCAGCCGCCACCGCTGGACGGGGCCAACCTGTACCGCCTGGACCTGCCGCTACAGGAGTGGTCCAGGCGCTTTGGCGCCGACTGGGCGCAGTCGCGGATCGATGCGTACGGCGCGCTGGCCGGTGGGCCGTTGATGCAGGCAGGCTTTCTGGCCAATGCGCACAAGCCGGTGTTCAGCAGCCATGATCGATACGGCCATCGCATCGACCTGGTCGAATTTCACCCCGCTTATCACCAATTGATGCGTACCGCCGTCGAGCATGGGCTGCCGTCGCTGCCCTGGGCCGAGCCGCGCCCGGGCGCCCATGTGGCCCGCGCGGCGATGACCTATCTGCACAGCCAGGCCGAGGCCGGGACGGGCTGCCCATTGACCATGACCTTCGCTGCGGTGCCGGCCCTGCGCCTGCAACCGGAAATCGCCGATTACTGGCTGCCCAAGGCGCTGTCGCGTGAATATGACCCGCGCAACGTCGGCGACCGGCACAAGGCTGGCGTCACGTTGGGCATGGCCATGACGGAGAAGCAGGGCGGCACGGACGTACGCGCCAATACCACCCGTGCCTACCCCGTGGGCGCGCCGGGGCCCGGCCAGGCCTACGAGCTGGTGGGTCACAAGTGGTTCTGTTCGGCGCCCATGTGCGACGCCTTCCTGGTCCTGGCTCAGACCGAGCGCGGCCTGAGCTGCTTCCTGCTGCCCCGCCACCGCCCGGACGACAGCCGCAATCAGTTCTACATCCAGCGCCTGAAGGACAAGTTGGGCAATGTCTCCAACGCTTCCAGCGAAGTGGAGTTTCGCGGTGCGCTGGCCTGGATGATCGGTGAGGAGGGCCGGGGCGTGCCGACCATCATCGAAATGGTGGCCATGACCCGTTTCGACTGCATGGTCGGCTCCAGTGCCTTGATGCGCCAGGCGCTGACCCAGACCCTGCACCACTGTGCGCATCGGCAGGTGGCGGGCCGCCTGTTGTCCGAGCAGCCGCTGATGCAGAACGTGCTCGCCGACCTGGCGCTGGAAAGCGAAGCGGCATTGGCCCTGAGCCTGCGCATGGGCCACGCCCTCGAACAGCTCGACGACCCCCAGCAGGCGCATTTCGCGCGCTTGGTCACGGCGGTGGGCAAGTACTGGATCTGCAAGCGTGCCCCGGCCATGATCAACGAAGCGGCCGAGTGCCTGGGTGGGGCAGGGTATGTGGAGGACAGCATCCTGCCGCGGCTTTACCGCGAGGCGCCCGTCAACTCGACCTGGGAGGGGTCAGGCAATGTGCAGTGCCTGGATGTGCTGCGCGCCTTGTCCAAGGAGCCGGGTGTGCTGGAGGCGTTGTTCGCCGAACTGGGGGACGGGCACGGCGACAAGCGCCTGGCCACCTGCATCGTCAACCTGAAGGATGCGTTTCTCGACACGGGCGATATCCAGTACCGGGCGCGACAACTGACCGAGGCCATCGCCTTGGCCTTGCAGGCCAAGTTGCTGCTGGAGGCTGGTCATTCTGCGGTCAGCGATGCGTTCATCGCCAGTCGCCTCACAGGGACGGGGCGCGCCTATGGCACGCTGCCGCGCGGTGTGGACGTACAGGCCGTGATGGCGCGGGCCATGGCCAACTGACCAGGCCAGCCCTGTACGCCCCAGCTGCACCTCCCTGCATCATCAAGGGGATGAATTTACCCAAGAAGGCAGGCAAGATGGTTCGCATGCATGTCCAGACAGGAAGCACAGTGTGAGCCACGCGTTTGAAGTCGTTGATACTCCCGAACAGGCCGTCGATCGTCTGGCGGCCTTGCATGAGCAGGCCACCGGTGCCCTGAGCCAGGCCCTCAAGCGTTACCTCAAGGACCGCACCGAGCCCGACGCCCAGGAGCGTGACCTGTTCCGCTACCCGGCGCTGCGCCTGACCTACCACAGCAATGGCGAGGTCGCTGCCACCACGCGGGCCTATGCCAAGGTCCAGGTGGCTGGCACCTACAGCGTCACCATCACCCAGCCGGCTGCTTTTCGCGGCTACCTGCTGGAGCAGTTGCGCCCGCTGATGCACGACTACACCGTCACCGTTGAAGTGGGGGTCAGCGAGCAGCCCATCCCGTATCCGTACGTGGTCGACCAGGGCGACGAGCTGGCCGGCAGCGGCATCACCGCCGCGCAGCTGGCGCGGGTGTTCCCCAGCACCGACCTGTCCTCGGCCACCGACAACATCGCCGATGGGCTCTACGACTGGGACAGCACCGATACCTTGCCCCTGGCCCTGTTCGATGCCGCGCGCGTGGACTTCTCGCTGCGGCGCCTGGTGCACTACACCGGCAGCGACTGGCGCCATGTGCAGCCCTGGATCTTGCTGACCAACTACCACCGTTACGTGGACCAGTTCATCAGCCATGGCCTTGAGCAGTTGCGCGATGATCCGCGTTTCGTGCGCATGGTGCTGCCGGGCAACGTCGTGATCGAAAAGAGCATGGACCACGGCGAGGCCCAGGCGCTGGTCGCCGGTGTGGTCTGGCACCGCTACCAGATGCCGGCCTACCACCTGATTGCAGGGGACGGCGATGGCATCACGCTGGTCAACATCGGCGTCGGCCCGTCCAATGCCAAGAACATCACCGATCACCTGGCAGTGCTGCGCCCGCATTGCTGGCTGATGATCGGGCACTGCGGCGGGCTGCGCCAGTCGCAGACCATTGGCGACTACGTGCTGGCCCACGCCTACATGCGCCGCGACGGTATCCTCGACCGCGTGGTGCCGCCGAACATTCCAATCCCGGCGCTGGCGGAGGTGCAACTGGCCCTGCAGGAAGCCGCCGCCCAGGTGACCGGCGAGCGGGGCGAGCAGCTCAAGAAGCGCCTGCGCACCGGTACCGTGCTGACCTACGACGACCGCAACTGGGAGCTGCGCTGGGCTCAGGAACGGCCCTTGATCAACTTGTCCCGCGCCGTTGCCGTGGACATGGAAAGCGGCACCATCGCAGCCCAGGGCTATCGCCTGCGGGTACCGTACGGCACCTTGCTGTGCGTGTCCGACAAACCGCTGCACAGCGAGATCAAGCTGCCAGGCTCGGCCAACGCGTTCTACAACCGCGCGGTCAGCCAGCACCTGAAGATCGGTATTGCGGCGCTGGATCTGTTGCGCACCGAGCTCAATTCGTTGCACTCGCGTAAACTGCGCAGCTTCGACGAGCCGCCGTTCCGCTGAGGATCCATGTCACTGCCACCCCGTTCCAAGCCGCGCCGCCCCCAGGGGCGGCCTGCGCCTGGTGCTCATCGCCAGCCCAAGGCGCCACCCGCCGAGCCGCGGTTGATCCTGTTCAACAAACCCTTCGACGTGCTGACGCAGTTCAGCGACGGCGAGGGGCGGGCCACGCTCAAGGATTTCATCGACATCCCGGGCGTCTACCCCGCCGGCCGGCTGGATCGGGACAGTGAAGGCCTGTTGCTGTTGACCAATGACGGCGCCCTGCAGGCGCGTATTGCCGACCCCAAACACAAGCTGCCCAAGACCTACTGGGTACAGGTCGAGGGCGAGCCCACCGAGGAGCAGCTGCGCCAACTACGCGAAGGCGTGCAGCTCAATGACGGGCCAACGCTGCCCGCCGAGGCCCGCAGCCTCGAAGAGCCCGCGCTGTGGCCGCGCAACCCGCCGGTACGCTTTCGCAAAAGCGTCCCGACCCGTTGGCTTGAATTGGTGATTCGCGAGGGCCGCAATCGTCAGGTACGGCGCATGACCGCCGCCGTGGGCCTGCCCACCTTGCGCCTGGTGCGCGTGCGCATTGGCGATTGGGCACTCGATGGGCTGGAGCAGGGCTGCTGGCGCGAGGTGGCGCCGACCCTGCGGCGCTAGGCGTCATGGCCTGCGCGCAGGTAAAGACCGCGCCGGCTACACCCCCTCGATGAACCCCACCACCACGCTCTTGATGATGAACGCCAGCACACCCAGGCCGAGCACGAAGAACAGGATCAGGGTGCCGAACCGCCCTGCCTGGGATTTTTTCGCCAGGTCCCAGACGATGAAGCCCATGAAGCCGATCAAGGCGGTCACCAGGATGATCATCATCCACTCTTCGAATACGGCAGGATCCATTGCAGTGCTCCAGGCGGGTTGAGGGGGCAAGTATACGCGTGAGGTGGCAACCGATCAGCGAAGGTGGGTCAATGGAAGCTCGGTGCTGGCCAACACCTGGTTGAGCACGAAGCTTGAACGCACGCTGGTGACGCCCTCGATACGCGTAAGGCTGCCGAGCAGCAGCTTCTGGTAGTGGTCCATGTCGGGCACGACGACCTTGAGCTGGTAGTCGGCGTCCATCCCGGTCACCAGGCTGCACTCCAGCACCTGGGGCAGGTTGCGGATGGTGGCCTCAAAGGTTTCGAAACGCTCGGGGGTGTGCCGGTCCATGCCGATGAGTACGTAGGCGGTCAGGCTCAAACCCAGCTTCTTGCGATCGAGCAAGGCCACCTGGCGGGAAATGTAGCCGTCGTCTTCCAGTTGCTTGACGCGGCGCGAGCAGGGTGAGGGTGAAAGGCCGATGCGTTCGGCCAGCTCCTGGTTAGAGATGCGCGCGTCACGCTGCAATTCAGCCAGAATGCTTAGGTCGTATCGGTCCAGCTTGCTCATGAATCATGCCTTTTCTGTTCGGATTGCGGCGAATTATCAATCCAGGGTTAAAAATTGCGCAAGTGCTATTTATCTGAGCAATCTTCGCAATCCTGTGCCGGTGCGCGCCCGGTATCTTTATCACCAGAATCACTGCCCGGACATCAGTCCACGGCGATGCGCCCCAGACGGGCGCTCGCGGCCAAGCCATCCAACAGGATGGGCCAGGCCCCCGGGCTACGCACCTTCCAGAAGACGGTGTGAGGTGAGCCGGGGCCACAAGCGCCGAGCACGGACGACAATTGCTGAAGGGAGGCCCACATGGCCTCCCTTTTTTCATGGCTGAAATTTAATGGGCGGCGCGGTGGGGCGCGGTAGACTGGCGCAGTCAGCCGTTTTCCCGTCGAGAGGACTACCATGAAGTCGCACATCTGGCAGTGGGCAGGTGTTGGTTTGCTGGGCATGGGCATCAGCGTGGCAGCCCTGGCAGCCGGGCCCAACGACGGCCCAGGTGCGTTGCCCCCCGCCGCCACAGGGCCAGGTATCGAGGCAGGGCCCGCGCCTGGGCGTGCGCTCAATTCACGTGACGAAGTCGGCCAGACGCAGCCCCCACGGCCAGGGTTCTACCAGGATATTCCCCGCCGCCCCGGTGATGGCCCGCGGTGGCAGGGGCGCCCTGGTGGCCACGGTGAAGGCTGGGGCCCCGGGCCGCATTACCGGCCCGGCCAGACCGTGGACCGGTTCCCTGACCGCTTCTGGAAGGTGCCCTACCAAGGGCAGGAATATTTCTACTCGGGCGGGTACTGGTACCGCCCCTGGGAACGGGGTTACCAAGTCGTGGTGCCGCCCCCAGGTGCGCGAGTCAGCTACCTGCCGCCCTATGCGCACAAGTTCCGCGTGGACGGTGCGATGATGTACCTGGTCGCCGACACCTACTATCGGTACCTGGAAAACAGTCGCGAGTACGTGGTGGTCAATCCCCCTGAACCTGCGCCAGCAGCGGCGCCGGGGTATGACGTGGTGGCTTATCCGCGTTATGGGCAAGGGCAGGAGCAGCAGGACCAGGATCGCTACCAGTGCCACCGCTGGGCGGTCAGCCAGTCGGGGTTCGATCCTGCCATGGCTGCCTATGCGCCGGCGCCTGCGGTTGCAAGCACCTACCAACGGGCGCTTGGCGCGTGCTTGTCCGGGCGGGGCTACAGCATCAACTGAAGGGCTACACCGGGTCGGCGTGCACCATTACATCGGCCTTGGGGTACTGATCGCGGATCACCTCCGAGGCCTGCACGCACAGGCCATGGGCGTGATGCAGCGGCAGTTGCCCAGGCAGCTCGATGTGCAACTGCACGAACCACTGGTTGCCCGATACCCGGGTGCGCAGGTCGTGCACGCCCAGCACGCCATCGATAGCCAGCACGCGGTTGGCCATGTCTTCACTGACATCCACGGGCAGCTCCTTGTCCATGAGAATCGCCGTGCTTTCACGCGCGATCTGCAGGGCGCTCCACAGGATGTACAACGCGATGCCCAACCCGAACAGCGCATCGAGTTGCGGCCAGCCGAAGCGCGCCAGCAGCAATGCCAGCAAGATGCTGCCGTTGAGCAACAGGTCGGAGCGGTAGTGCAGGGAATCGGCGCGTACCGCCGTGGAGCCTGTGGCGCGGATGACCTTGCGTTGCAGGGCCAACAGCGCGACGGTCAGCACCAACGACAACAGCATCACCCCGATGCCGATGGCGGTATCGCCCAACGGCTGCGGGTTGCGCAGACGCTCCAACGCCTGCAAGGCGATCAGCACGGCACTGCCGCCGATGAACAGCGCCTGGGCGATGCCAGCCAGGGCTTCTGCCTTGCCATGCCCGAAGCGGTGGTCGTCATCGGCCGGGCGCAGGGCGTAGTGCACGGCCAGCAGGTTGAGGAAGGACGCCACGGCGTCCAGGGCCGAATCGGTCAACCCGGCCAGCAGGCTCACCGAGCCGCTCAACCACCAGGCCAGCGCCTTGCTGACCACCAGGATGCTGGCCACCGCCAGGGAGGCGCGCGTGGCCAGGCGGAGCAACCGTTTGTGTTCGGCCGAGGTGGTCATGTCAGGCGGTTGTCCTTGGCATCAGGCGGCAGGTACCAGCCCCAGGCTGGCCAGTTGTTCAGCACTGCCGCGGTGCTGGATCAGGCGTGGGTCGTCCAGCGGCAGGCGCTGCCCCAGTTCGCTTTCCAGGATGGCCTGCAGCTTGAGGTTGTCCACGGTGCCATCGGCATTGACGGCGTCCTTGAGCTTGGCAGGGTCCACCTGCGCGGTCTGCCCTGGCGGGTAATAGATGGCGCCGGTGGCGAAGTCGATGCCGAAGGCGATCAGCCCTGGGATGACGTAGAACAACAGGCCAACAGCGTCCAGCACGGCGATCGCCGGGTCGACCTTGCCGTCGATCTGGCCGCGACGGTCTGGATAGAAGATAGAGCCGCAAGCCGTCAGTTGCGTCAGCAAGGTGCCCACGAGGGCAGCACCGATCAGGCGGGAAGCAATGCGCATGTGAATCTCCGGGCGTGGCGTTCGGCAGGCCAGGCAAGGCGCCTGGGCCCGCGGTTAAGACCATGATAGGACAACGTCGGTTCGCCGTTATACTCGCCTGCTTGTTCGAGGGCCACCATGATTTCATTACCTATAGACCTTGTACTGCCAGATCTGCGACAGGCCCTGGCCAGTCGCAATGAAGTGATACTCGAAGCGCCCCCAGGTGCTGGCAAGACCACTCGGGTGCCCCTGGCGTTGTTGCATGAACCCTGGCTGGCCGGGCAAAAGATCCTGATGCTCGAACCCCGCCGACTGGCCGCGCGGGCGGCGGCGGAGCGTTTGGCCAGTGAGCTGGGCGAGCAGGTGGGTGAGACGGTCGGCTACCGCATTCGCCTTGAAAGCAAGGTAGGGCCGCGTACGCAGATCGAAGTGGTCACCGAAGGCATCCTGGCTCGCCGGCTTCAGGATGACCCGGCGCTAGAGGGTGTGGGGGTGGTCATCTTCGATGAGTACCACCTGCGCAACCTCGATTCTGACTTGGCGCTGGCGCTGTGCCTGAGCGCCCGTGAACTGCTGCGCGATGAACCCCCGCTCAAGCTGCTGCTGATGTCTGCAACGCTGGAGGGTGCTCGGCTCTCGAAGGTGCTGAACGATGCACCTGTAGTCACCAGTGAAGGGCGGATGTATCCCGTCTCGACGGTATGGGGCAGCCCCTATCAGCCGGGCGAGCGAGTCGATTCGCGCATCACGGACACGTGCCTGGCCGCCATTGATGAACAACCTGGCAGCCTTCTGGTTTTCCTGCCGGGGCAGGCGGAAATTCGACGGGTGGCAGAGGACCTCAAGGCGCAGCTCGGCAGCCGTCCAGAGGTAATCGTGTGCCCGCTGTACGGTGACCTAGACCTGCAGGCGCAGCGTGCGGCGATAGACCCGGCACTCAAGGGCTCGCGCAAGATCGTATTGGCCACGAACATCGCCGAGACCAGCCTGACCATCGAAGGGGTGAGGGTGGTGGTGGACAGTGGCCTTGAACGAGTGCCCAGGTTCGACCCCCGCAGCGGCATGACCCGACTCGACACACAGCGCATTTCCAAAGCCAGCGCTACCCAGCGTGCGGGGCGGGCGGGGCGCCTGGAGCCCGGCGTCTGCTATCGGCTGTGGTCGCAGTCCCAGCACGAACAGATGGCCGGCTACAGCACCCCTGAAATCCTGCAGGCAGATCTCGCAGCCTTGGCGCTCCAGTTGGCCCGATGGGGCATGAAGCCGCAAGAGATGACCTGGCTCGACCAGCCGCCAGCAGCGCCCTTCGCTCAAGCCAGAGACTTGCTCAAGCGCCTGGGCGCCCTCGACGATGCTGGGCAGCTCACGCCACACGGTGCGGCCATGAGCGCGCTGCCAGCCCACCCCCGGATCTCCCACATGCTCATAAAGGGCAATGCGATGGGCCTGGATGACCTGGCATGCAACATTGCGGCACTGCTAGGCGAAAAGGACATTCTGCGCGGGGCCGGTGCTGACCTTCACACCCGGCTGAGTGCTCTGTCAGGGGAGCAACATTCACGTCGCAGTGGCGGTTCTCTCCAGCGGGTGAAGCAGTCGGCTCGGCAGTACCGATCCCTACTGCGTGGGAAGGCCTCCAGCCCTGTCAGCGAGCCCGATCACCCACGGTGGGTAGGGTGTCTCCTAGCGTTTGCCTACCCTGACCGAATCGGCCAGCAGAGGCGTGCAAGTGCATCCGAATACCGTCTTTCCAATGGTCGTGCTGCGGTGTTCTCAGAGCCCGATGCACTCACCAAGCATGAGTGGCTGGTGGTCGCCGACCTGGGTAGCCGGCAAGGGCAGCGTGAGGAGCGGATCTACCTGGCGAGTGACCTCGAGCCTGCTCTGTTCGATGACGAGCTGGCTGACCTTGTGAAGTCTGTCGATGAGGTTGACTGGGACGAAAGGGAAGGGGTGCTGAAGGCTGAGCGGCAGTTGAAGGTTGGGCAGCTGATCTTGTCGACGAAAGCCCTGCCGAGTCTTGATGAGCACACCCGTTCGCTGGCCTTGGTCAACCTGGTGAGGCGCAAGGGCATCGAGCTTCTGCCCTGGAACCCTGAGCTGCGGCAGTGGCAGGCCCGGGTGGGTCTGCTGCGCCAACTGGATATCGAGGGTGGGCAGGCACACAGCAAGTGGCCTGACCTGAGCGACGCCAACCTGCTGGACACGCTGGACCAGTGGCTCACGCCCTACCTGGGTAAAGTCACGAGGCTCAGCCACTTCAGCCAGTTGGACCTGCCCTCGATCATCAGAAACCTCCTGCCCTGGCCGCTTCCACAGGAGCTGGACACCCAGGCACCCCAGGCGATCCAGGTGCCGTCCGGCTCGAATATCCGTATCGACTATTCGCAGCATCCGCCAATCCTGGCCGTGCGGCTTCAGGAGCTGTTTGGCCTGGCAGAAACCCCACGCATCGCCCAGGGCAGGCAGCCGCTGGTGCTGCACCTGCTGTCGCCGGCTCGCAGGCCTGTGCAGGTCACCCAGGATCTGGCGAACTTCTGGCGCAGCACTTACGTGGAGGTGAAGAAGGATCTGAAGGGGCGATACCCGAAGCATTATTGGCCTGAAGACCCGCTGGTAGCCGAAGCGACGGCCAGGGCTAAGCCTAGGAAGTAGCGATGCGCACCAGGAACTCCGCCTGCGCAGAGCGGTCTGTCTCACCGATGTGAAAAATGATGTCATATCGCTGGTATTGGCCGCCTAGGCGCCTGCTGCACTGACTGCCTGTATGTCCAATGGAATCACTATGCCTTTATCTACAAGGATGTGGATGGCCGCCAGTGCGGCCGTGCTGAGCCTCGCCGCTTGTTTCTCCGTGCAAGCCGCAACCCCGGGTGAGCAGGACCTTATCCGCGACCGCCAGGACCGCCTGCTCGAAGAGCAGCGTCGGCGCCTGCAGGAACTGCAGGATCTACCCGGCAAACCGGCCACGCCTGCAGCGCCCCAGACGCCCACCGATACCCGCTGTTTCACTATCCAGCGTATCGAGCTGCAAGGCGCCAATGCCTTGTCCGAGGCCGACCGCCGAGCGCTGACAGCGCCCTACCAAGGCAAATGCCTGGGTGTGTCGCAGCTCAACGGTCTGCTCAAGGCCATCACCGACCACTACCTCAACAAAGGCTGGGTCACCACCCGCGCCTACCTGCCGCAACAGGACTTGTCCGCAGGCCGGCTGAAAGTGCTGGTGGTTGAAGGCACCCTGGAAAAGCTGCGCAGCGACGCCGCCAGCGGCCTGTCCGAGCGCGAGCTGGCACTGACCTTTCCCGGTAAAGAAGGCCAACCCCTCGATTTGCGCGAGATCGAGCAGATGGTCGATCAGCTTAACCGCCTGCCTTCGAACAACGTGCGCATGGAGCTGAGCCCCGGACAGAATGTCGGCGGCAGCGACGTGCTGGTGCGCAACGAAGCCGACAAGCCCTGGCGTGCGCACCTGTCGCGCAATAACGATGGCCTGCGCAGCACCGGCGAGCAGCAGTGGAACGCGGGCCTGGACTGGGATAACCCGCTGGGCCTGGCCGACCAGTTCAGCGTGCGCGGCGGCCATGACGCGGTCAGCGACCACCAGCGCAGCTCGCGCAACGGCTTGCTGGCGTACAACATTCCCTGGGGCTGGTGGACCTTCAGCTACTTCTACAGCGAAAGCCACTACCGCTCGCGCATCGACGTGCAAGGCAGTGAAGTGGAACAGGACGGCGACAGCCAGACCCACCAGTTCAGCGCCGAGCGGGTGATCCACCGCGACACTCTGAGCAAGACCTCGGTCAGCCTGGGCCTTGCGCACATCCGCACCAACAACTTTTTCGGCGACACCCGCCTGGACCTGAGCAGCAACCGCATCAGCGAAGCGCAGGTGGGCCTCAACCACGGCCGACGCATCGGCTCGGCCTTCGTCAACCTCGACCTGGGCATGCAGCAAGGCATCGGCCTGTTCGACGCCCAGGGCAACCACGACCCGGGCCCGGGCGAAGCCGACGCGCGTTACCGCAAGTACACCGGTACCCTCAGCTACCTGCAGCCGTTCGAGCTGTGGGGCGAACGCCTGGCCTTCACCAGCCTGGCTACCGGTCAGCGCAGCGAAGACGCGCTCTTCAGCCCGCAGCGCCTGAGCCTGGGCGGGTCGTCGTCGGTACGCGGCTACAAGGATCAGTTCCTGACCGGCGACAGCGGCGGCTACTGGCGCAACGAACTGCGCTGGACGCGCCCGGTGACCTTCGACGCGCTGCGCCCAGTGCTCGGGGAATACGGCGTGGCGCTGGGCTACGACCAGGGCGTAATCCGCAACGACCGCTACAACGGCCAAGAGCACGGCCGCCTGAGCAGCAACTCGCTGGAGCTGTTTGCCCGCGGCAAGCATCTCGCCGCCTCGGTCACCTTTGCCCATTCCCTGGAACGCCCGGATGTGCTGGACCGCGAAGCACCGATCTATTTCCGCATGGATTTCTATCTTTAATTTTTGCTCGTCGACGACGTAGTTTCGAGGTTGCACACATGGACGTTCGCCAACTGACCCTGGCTGCCCAACCTACCGCCGTACTCGCCGACCGGCCGAACTTCCTCGGCCTGCCCAAGCGCCTGCTGGCCGTGCTGCTGGCCAACGTCATGTTCTGGCAGCCGATCTGGGCGATGGCCGACGGCATCGCCGTGAGCGGCACGACAAATACCCAGGTCGGCAAGGCCGGCAACGGCGTGCCGGTGGTCAACATCGCCGCGCCCAACGCGGCAGGCCTGTCGCATAACCAGTACGAGCGCTACAACGTCGACAGCCAAGGGCTGATCCTCAACAACTCGACTCAAGCCATCCAGGGCACGCAACTGGGCGGCAACATCCTCGGCAACCAGCAGCTGGGCGGGCGCGCGGCGAGCACCATCCTCAACGAAGTCAACGGCGCCAACGCCACCCAGCTCAAGGGCTACACCGAAGTGGCCGGGCAGGCGGCGCGGGTTATCGTCGCCAACCCCCATGGCGTGACGTGCAACGGGTGTGGCTTCATCAACACCCCGCGGGTCACCCTCAGCACCGGCAAGCCGGTGCTGGATGCGACCGGCAAGCTCGACCACTTCGCGGTCGATGGCGGCAGCATCAGCATCGAAGGGCAGGGCCTGGACGCCAGCAACATCGACCAGTTCGACCTGATCACCCGGTCGGCCAAGCTCAACGCCGACCTGTACGCCAAGCGCCTCAACGTGGTCGCCGGCGCCAACGACGTCAATGCCGACACCCTGGCCACCACCCCGCGCCAGGGCGACCCGGCTGACAAACCGCAACTGGCCATCGACTCCTCGGCCCTCGGCGGCATGTACGCCGACACCATCAAGCTGGTGGGCACCGACCAGGGCGTGGGTGTGAAGACCGCCGGCAACCTGGCCGCCAGCGCCGGCGACATCCAGATCGACGCCAACGGCCAACTGAACATGGCCCAGGCCTCGGCCAAAGGCGCGTTGAACGTCACCGCCCCCAGCGTCGAAATGACCGGCAAGGCCTACGCCAACAGCGTCAACGTGCGCACCCCCGGCGAGCTGGTGAATCGCCAGAGCCTCGCAGCGCGCGAGCGGGTTGAGATCGACGCCGGCACGCTCAGCAACCCCGGCACCGTTGCGGCCGGCATCGAAAACGACAACAGCCGCAACGCCGTCGGCGACGTCACCGTCCGCGCCGCCTTGCTCGACAACACCGGAACCCTGCAAGCCAGCCGCAACCTGACCGTCGAAGCCAGCCAGCGCATCGACAACCGTGGCGTTCTCCAGGCCCAGCGCACGCAACTGACCACCGCCACCCTGAGCAACCAGGGCAAGGCCGCCCGCGTGGTCGGCGAACAGGCGCTGTTCGTGTCGGCACCTGCCATCGTCAACCTGGGCGGGGTGCTGCTGTTCGGCAACGGCCAGGACGTCACCCTCGACCTGGCGCGGCTGGATAACCGCGACGGCCTGCTGCAAGCCGTCAACGGCAAGCTGACCCTCAACGTCGCCACCCTCGACAACGCCGCCGGGCAAATCGATGCCAAAACGCTGAACGTGAGCAGCGACACCCTCGACAACCGTGCCGGCCTGCTCTCGGCCAGCGGCGGCGACGCGCAGGTCACTGCGCGCATGCGCCTGGACAACCGCGACGGCACCGTGCAGGCCCAGCGGCACCTCGACGTGTCCACAGGCCAGGCCGACAACCAGGGCGGGCGTCTGCTGGCGGTCATCGGCGACCTCGACCTCGCCACCGCCGGCCTCGACAACCGCAACGGCAGCCTGCTCGGCACCGGCATTCGTGTGACCGCACCCCAGGCTGACATCGACAACCGCCAAGGGAAGATCATCGGCGAGCGCCTCGACCTCGACGTCGCCCAACTCGACAACCGCCAGGGCCAGGTCATCGGTGAACAGCTCGCCATCACCGCCAAGCGCCTGGACAACCGCGACCAAGGCCTGGTGGCCGCCGGCATCCAGGGCCTGACCCTGGACTTCGCCCGCAGCGCCACCCAGGCCCAACTGCTCAACGACGGCGGCCGGGTGCAGAGCGACGCCAGCCTGCTGCTGCGTGGCGCCTGGCTGGACAACAGCGGCGGCACGGTGATCGGCCGCAGCCTGAGCCTCGACACCCAGCGCCTGTACAACGACGCCAAGGGCGCGCTGGTGAGCGACGGCGGCGACGTGCAGCTCAGTGTCAGCGATGTGTTGAGCAACCTCACCGGCATCATCGACGCTGGCCAGCACGGCGTGACGCTGGACGGTGCCGCGGCTGTGGATAACAGCGGCGGCAGCCTGCGCGGCCAGCGACTGGACCTGCACGCCAACACCCTGAACAACGGCCAGGGCGGTCAATTGGTCGCCGGCAGCGACGGCCTGCGCTACACGGGCGGCACCTTGAACAACGACGCCGGCATCGTGCTCGCCACAGCGGGCACCACCGCCCTGCAACTGGGCCAGGCGGCGCTGAGCAACCTGGGCGGCATCGTTCAGGGCGACAGCGTCGAGATCACAGCCGCACGCCTGGACAACGGCAGCCAGAACGGCAAGGCCGGCTCCGTGGCCAGCCTGGTCGGCGGCCTGACGCTGAACGCTGCCACCCTCGCCAACGCCGGCGGCACCTTGTTCGCCAAAACCGCATTGCGTTCGATCGGCACCATTCTGAGCAACACCCAAGGCGGGCAGATCAGCGGCGAGACCCTCGACCTCGAGGCCAGTCAGGTGGACAACCACGGCGGCCTGATCGAAGCCAACAGCCGCTTCACACTCAGCGCCAGGGCCCTGGACAACCGCGACGGCCAACTGACCGCCCTGGGCCATTCCCCTGTAGGCCTGACCGCCGCAAGCGACCTAAGTCGCCTGGAACTGACCGGCAGCCTGCTCAACCAGAACGGCCGCATTGCTGCCGGCAACACCGATTTCAGCCTCAAGGCCGCCCTGCTGGACAACCGCAGCGGCCGCATCGAACACGCAGGCGACGGCCTGCTGAGCCTGGCCTTCGACCGCGTCAGTGGTGCCGGCGGGCGCATCACCGCCCTGGGCGCCGGCGACTGGCAGTTCGGCCAGGTCGACGGCCTGGGCAGCGTGCAGCTCAACCGCGCCCTGACCTACACCAGCGCCGCGCTGGCCCTGCAAGCCGGCGACCGCCTGGCCAGCGCCAGCGGCCTGACCTTGAACCTCGCCAGCCTCGACAACGGCGGCGAGCTGCTCAGCGACGGTGACCTGACCCTCAACCTCAGCGGCGACCTGAACAACCGCGGGCGCCTGTCGGCCCAAGGCCTGGTGGCCATCAACGCCGGCAACGTCACGCAGAACGGCGGCCGCATCGGCGCCGGCACGGACGCGCGCCTGAGTCTGACCGGCAACCTCGACAACCTCGGCTACCTCACCGCCCGCCATGCCCTGGCCATCGACGCCGCGCAGATCCTCAACCGCGGCACCCTCGGCGCCCAAGGCGCAGTCACGCTCAACGCCGAGCGCATCAGCAACGACCCCGACACCCTGCTGTTCAGCGGCGGCGCCATGGCGCTGCGTGCGCAGGTGTTCAGCAACCTCTATGGCGACGTGTACAGCCGTGGCGACCTGAGCGTCGCCAACCGCGACGGCAACGCCGCGCAGCGCTTCAGCAACCTGTCCGGCACCGTCGAAAGCGAAGGTGCCATCACCTTGAACGCCGCCAGCGTGGAAAACGCCAAGGCCAGCTTCGAGCTGGGCGAGTCGATCGTCAGCGGCAGCCTGAGCTGGGTGTGCGGCCAGCACTGCGCCGGCCACGACTCGTTCAAGCGCGGCACCATCACCATCGAACAAACCCTGCTGGAACGCGCCACCCAAGACAGCCCCGGCGCGCGCCTGGTGGCCGGCAAAGACCTGACCATCCAAGCCAGCGACGTGCAGAACCGCTACAGCCTGCTGGCGGCCAACGGCAACCTCAGCATCACCGCCAACGACCTGCTCAACCTCGGCGCTACCGAGCGCACCGGCCAGCAGAAGATCGTCATCGGCACGCCCGGGCGTATCGACACCGGTTACTGGGACCAGATGGAATACATCGACGTCCCGGCCTTCAACGCCGCCGTGGCTGCCGGCGATTTCGACCTGGCGCGCTTCGAGCTGCTCAAGGCCCGTTCAGCCGATGCGCGCTTCAGCGAAGAAAGCAACGTCACCACCTGGAGCGACAGCTCCAAAACGCTCTACGCCGCCACCCTGCAAGCCGGCGGCACGGTCAACCTGAACGTCGCCCGCAGCGTGCAGAACGGCTCGGTGAGCGAACACAACGCCCTGGAAATCCTCACCGGCAAGCTGGGCGACGACCAGACCGGCGTGCCGGTCGGCGGCATCGACATCACCCTCAACAAACAGGCCGTCGACGCCAGCGCCGCCACCGTAGCCGCACTGCCCAGCGTGCAGCGCGTGACCGACGCCAACGGCCAGACCACCATCGTCCCGGTGGACTACAGCGGCATTCCATTCGCGGCGGTCGACCCCACCGCCGGCCCGAGTTTCCAGCTGCCTCAGGGCGACTACGGCCTGTTCGTGCGCAACCCCGATCCGAACGGCCACTACCTGATCGAAACCAACCCCAACTTCACCGACCTGTCGCGCTTCCTCGGCTCCGACTACCTGCTCGAGCGCCTGGACATCGGCCCCGACGCCAACTGGCGGCGCCTGGGCGACGGCCTTTACGAACAACGCCTGATCCGCGACGCCGTGCTGGCCCAGACCGGCCAGCGCTTCCTCGCCGACGGCCTGGTCAGCGACTACGACCAGTACCGCTACCTGATGGACAACGCCCTGGCCAGCAAGGACGCCCTCAACCTGAGCCTGGGCGTAGCCCTGACCAGCGCGCAGGTCGGCGCGCTGACCCATGACATCGTGTGGATGGAAAACCGCGTCGTCGACGGCCAGACCGTGCTGGTGCCGACCCTGTACCTGGCCCAGGTGGACGCCCGCAACGTGCGCGGCAGCAGCCTGATCCAGGGCCGCGACCTGAACCTGATCAGCGGCGGGGATCTGGTCAACGTCGGCACCCTGCGCGCCAGCCGCGACCTGAGCGTGAGCAGTGGCGGCAGCATCTACCAGGGTGGCCTGGTGGAGGCGGGCAACAACCTGCAACTGATCGCGCAGGACAGCATCCGCAACGCCATGGCAGGACAGATTCGCGGGGAGAACGTGAGCCTGGCGGCGGTGCGCGGCGACGTCACCAACGAGCGCACGGCGATTCAGGTGCGCGATGGGGCGGGGTACCGCACGGTGACGGATGCCGGGAGCGGGGTGAGCGCTCGGCAGGATTTGGCTGTGAGTGCCGGTCGGGATGTGACCAATTATGGGACGTTGCAGGCTGGGCGGGATGTAGCGTTGCAGGCAGGTAACGACGTAAGCCTGCTGGCAAAAACCGACAACACGCAAAA
Organism: Pseudomonas sp. DE0010; assembly: GCF_007680745.1. Classification (NCBI taxonomy): domain Bacteria; kingdom Pseudomonadati; phylum Pseudomonadota; class Gammaproteobacteria; order Pseudomonadales; family Pseudomonadaceae; genus Pseudomonas; species Pseudomonas sp. DE0010. The sequence continues at coordinate 1,937 of NZ_VEJQ01000022.1, read as the reverse complement.
GCACGAGTCCTTCGAGGGCGGCCACCGCTACGTCGTCACCACGCAGGCCAAGCAGCTGTCCTCCAACGTAAACGCCGGCAGCGATTTGAACTCCGACGCCGCTCGCGACATCAACGTCGTCGCCAGCCGCGCCAACGCCGGGCAGAACTTGGCACTCGACGCCGGGCAAGATGTGAACATAGCCTCGGCTCAGGATGAAAACGCCTCCTACTCGTTCAAGAAGAGCAGTGGCTCGTTTGGCCGCAAGAAAAAGCATCAGGAGGAAACCTACGATTCCACCAATGTCGCCTCGGTAATCGAGGCCGGCCAGGACCTGACCATCAACACCCGCAAGGCTGCCGACGGCAGTGTCGGCATCAACGTCGGTCGCGACGTCAATATCGTCGGCAGCCAGCTGTCGGCAGGCAATGACCTGATCCTGGGCGCCACAAACGACGTCTCGGTCAATTCTGGCGTAGAGCAACACGGCACCTACAGCAAGACCACCAAATCCGGGGCCTTCGGCCTGTCGAAGAGCGGCAAGAGCCAGATGACCCGCAACGTCGATCAAGTCGGTAGCGAGCTGACTGCCGGCAACGATGCGATGATTGCGTCAGGTCGCGATGTGAACCTGCGGGCCAGCACCCTCAATGCTGCGAACGACGCAGATGTCAGAGCGGGCTTGGTCGATGAAAACGGTGACATCAACCTGCTGTCGGCCAACAACGAAGCCTCCAGCCACCAAGAGAAATACAAGAAGAAAACCGGCCTTTCCCTGTCCGGTGGCTTCCTGTCGTTCTCCTCGGCCAAGGAAGCGGGCAACGAAGCGCAGGGCCGTACGGCCGTGGGCAGTCAGATTACGGCCATGCGCGATGCCTACCTGCACAGCGAACGGGACATCAACGTCGTCGGCAGCCGTGTGGATGCGGCGGGCGACGTTGGCCTGCAAGCCGGGCGCGACGTCAACGTGCTGGCGGCGCAGAACACCCACTCCAGCCAGGATTGGAAGAGCAAGAAGCAGTCCGGTATCGGCATTTCCTCGGACGACAACGGCGTCAGCCTGTTCGCCGGCTCCGAGCGCAACAAAGCCAAAGACCGTCTGACCCAGGAGACCAGTGCCGCCAGCCAGATCAGCGCCGGTGGCGATCTGAATGTGGGTGCCAAGCGCGACATCAATCAGGTCGGTTCGGACCTGCAAGCCTTCAACGACATCAACCTGGCCGCCGGTCGCGACGTCAATGTCGACGCTGCCAGCGAGTCGCAGGTGACCGAGCGGGAACGCGAGCGCTCGCGCAACGGCCTGACGGCGACCATCAACCATAACTTCGGTAGCACCAAAGATGCCGTCAATGGTGCCGGCAAAGGCGAGGACGCTACCAGTAAAGCCTCAAGCACATTGCGGGCCGTGGACAGCATTTCGCAGTTCCTGAGCGGGCCTACGGCCGATGCGAAGTTCGGCAACAGCAAGGAAAGCAGTCGCCAAGTTGTGTCGCAAACGAGCAATCGCGGCTCGACGCTGGATGCCGGCAACGACTTGAACATCGCTGCCAACAATGATGTGCGCATCCGCGGCGGACAGTTGCAGTCGGGGCGCGATATCAACATTCAGGGCCGTGACATCACGCTCGATGCGGCCAAGGGCAGTTATGGCGAAGAGAGCAGTGAGGAGAAAAGCTGGAGCGGCATTCATGGCGGCACCAGCGGTGGTTTCAAAGTGGGTGTTGGCGGCAGTCGCGGAGTTGCCGATAGCGATCAAAGCCAAGGCTCTTCGACGGTCACGAGTTTGCAGGCTGGACGCGATGCCAACCTCAAGGCGAGCAACGACCTGAATCTGATCGGCACGCAAGTGCAAACCGTGCGGGATATCGATCTTCAGGCGGGTAATGACCTCAACATCAGGGCGGCGCAGAACGACAGCGCCAGCTCCAGTAGCCGTCGTAGTGGCGGGGGTGAAGTAG
>NZ_VEJQ01000229.1:0-261 GCF_007680745.1 Pseudomonas sp. DE0010 | reverse complement strand
ACTGGGACGAATTCCGCATCGAGCAGGTGATCACCAACCTGCTGACCAATGCCATGAGATACGGCGCCGGACGTCCGGTGGAGATATCCCTGCGCAGCGACGGCGCCGACGTGGAGCTGAGCGTCAAGGACCATGGCATCGGCATCCCCGTGGAGCACCAGGCGCTGATCTTCCGCCAGTTCTAGCGCGCCAGTGGCACCGAGAACATCGCCGGCCTGGGCCTGGGCCTCTATATCGCCGACCAGATCGTCAAGGCACACC
>NZ_VEJQ01000228.1:0-261 GCF_007680745.1 Pseudomonas sp. DE0010 | reverse complement strand
GCTCCTAAAGTCTGTGGCGGTGAAAACCACCCCCTTGGCCGCGATGGTAGGCCCGGCCCCAGACCCCAAGATGCCTGTTTACGCCCCGGGCCGGCGCGTTTGCGACAGCCACTCAACGGCCGAGTTCTGCCGTTCGCCGGGTGCCATCAAGTCGCTCCGATCCGCGCCGATAGGCTGACTACCTCCCCCCCGGCCAGCGAGTTCTGCCATGTTCAATGCGCACCACAAGAAGACCATCGCTCGGCTGGAGGCCGAGTTGCA
>NZ_VEJQ01000227.1:0-262 GCF_007680745.1 Pseudomonas sp. DE0010 | reverse complement strand
ATTCGATAGGAAATTGCTGCAAGCTGAGCCAACGCAGCGAGCTTGATCAGTTGGTCTACCGCTACGAATGCCAGTCCCGCCCCTATAACAGCCCAGAGGGTCCAACTGCTCCGCTTCATCGAAATCTCCATCTATGTACGTTAGCCAGCGGCATGATCGCATCAAAGCTGCCTGTTAGCTTTGCAGATGGGTATTCCGTCGAGCATCCAAGAGGCGGAGGGTCCGGTCGCGTCTCGCGCAGCTGATAGTCAAAATGCGGTCC
>NZ_VEJQ01000226.1:0-262 GCF_007680745.1 Pseudomonas sp. DE0010 | reverse complement strand
CGACCGGAGATCGAGAACACGTCTTCGATCGGCATCAGGAACGGCTTGTCGATGGCGCGCTCGGGCTCGGGGATGTAGGAGTCCAGGGTCTCGACCAGCTTGCGCACGGCGGAAACGCCCATCTCGTTGTCATCCTGACCGTTCAGAGCCATCAGCGCGGAGCCGATGACGATCGGAGTGTCGTCGCCCGGGAAGTCGTAGGTGTTCAGCAGATCGCGAACTTCCATTTCGACCAGTTCCAGCAGCTCGGCGTCGTCAACCA
>NZ_VEJQ01000225.1:0-263 GCF_007680745.1 Pseudomonas sp. DE0010 | reverse complement strand
AGAAAGAGGTCGAGCAGCTCCTGGCGCAGCTCGGCGAAAAGGGGATCGGCCTTGATCGCGCGAACGGGCTCCCCCGCCAGATAGCGGCGGGCGAAAGGCACCTCCAGGCGGCGGACGATGCGCGCGGGCGGTCCGTCCAGCACCAGCAGCTCGGTCGCCAGAAACAGCGCCTCGTCGACGCTGTGGGTGATGAGGAACAGGCCCTTGCCGGTGCGTTTCCATACGTCCAGCAACAGCACCTGCATGCGTTCCCGGGTCAGGGC
>NZ_VEJQ01000224.1:0-263 GCF_007680745.1 Pseudomonas sp. DE0010 | reverse complement strand
TCGATCAGCCAAAACTGCCCTACCTGGCCGAGGCACCTTGGGTACAGCCTTTCATAGGCAACGCCCATGCTCTGGCACGGTGCTATCTACTGCTGCGCATGACACGCCATCTTCTGGACGTCGTGAATCCTCGATCAACCTGGTCACAGCGAATCAAGGCGCATCTACTGAGCTTCCCTGAGCTATCGCACCTGGGCCTGAACATCGCGGGCATGGGCGCCCAGCCTGGCTGGGAAGCCGACTGGTAAAAACGCAGGCAATAA
>NZ_VEJQ01000223.1:0-263 GCF_007680745.1 Pseudomonas sp. DE0010 | reverse complement strand
AACTTCGGTATCAGGTTAGCTACATTACGCAAAAGCGTGACGAAAAACTGCCTGCGCCAAGCCGAGCGGCAGCAATTACCGGGTTAATAGGTATCGAAATAATTAATTGTCTGCTGGAAAGCCTGTCTAGGCAGCGGGTTTCAGACGTGTGGGCGAGGAGGTGTAGCGCGGGAAGGCAGGAGGGGTGTCGCGGAACATCAGGGGAATTGCCGTCATGCGCGGCGGTAACCGGCATGACGGCAAGCGAGCGCTGTTACTTGAAG
>NZ_VEJQ01000222.1:0-263 GCF_007680745.1 Pseudomonas sp. DE0010 | reverse complement strand
AACAGCTCGGCGCTGTGGCGATAGACCGCGGAGAGGGAATCCTCGGCGAGATCGAGCCGGGGGCAGTGGCGCTGCAGGTAGTTGCCCAGGCTGACCGTGGCGATGGCGGGAGGCAGGGGCAGGTCGCAGGCCAGCCAGTCCGCGACCCGGCGTCGATAGTCCTGCTTGGCGAATTCGCACAGGGCATTGATCTGACTGGGGCCCTGCGGTCGCCGCTGCAGGGTGCGGTATTCCTTCACCAGCAGGCGCGCCTCGCGCAGGCG
>NZ_VEJQ01000221.1:0-263 GCF_007680745.1 Pseudomonas sp. DE0010 | reverse complement strand
ATAGAACAGCTGGCCGCTGGCGAGACCGGCGAAATACACCGCCAGACTCAGCTGCACGTGTTCGATATCGGTGGCGAACGACCGGGCCAGCGACGGGAAGCTGGGCAGGTACATGTCGATGGCGAAGGGGGCGAAGGCCGAGAGGGCCCCGAGAATCAACAATAAGCGAAAGGTCATGAAGCCTGATCCGATGGAAGCGGAAGTGTCACGCAGTTACATACAATCATGTTTGTAAAAGCGGCGAGGCGCGCTAGACTGCGTGG
>NZ_VEJQ01000220.1:0-264 GCF_007680745.1 Pseudomonas sp. DE0010 | reverse complement strand
GCCGGTGTCCTGCTCCTTGCAGGTGCGGCAGCGACCGCAGGCGACGTTGAAGGGCACCGAGACCAGATCGCCGACCTTGAGGGTCTCGACGTCACGACCCGCTTCGATGACCTCGCCGGTGATCTCGTGGCCGAGCACCAGGCCTTCGGGGGCAGTGGTCCGGCCGCGCACCATGTGCTGGTCTGAACCACAGATGTTGGTGGAGACCACGCGCAGGATGACGCCGTGGTCGATACGCTTGCCCTGCGGGGTTTGCATCTTCGG
>NZ_VEJQ01000021.1:0-102605 GCF_007680745.1 Pseudomonas sp. DE0010 | reverse complement strand
ACGGCAACGGCAACGGCAACGGCAACGGCAACGGCAACGGCAACGGCAACGGCAACGGCAACGGCAACGGCAACGGCAATTCTCATGAGTGCGCAGCTATGGAGTTGACCAACGAACCCTCGACCCTAATCATTTGCACGCCAATCAAATGTTTAGCCAGCCCAAATGTAAAGGTTGCCATTCACTACTTTAATCCCCCTCAAGCGGCATGTGAGTATCGAACGCATGACTCCCGCCCAGCCCAGCTCACCATCGTCCAACCGCCCTTCACCGTCGAAGCCCCGGGCGCTGTGCGGCGAAAATCCGTTGGTGCATGTCATCCTCGCCTTTTGGGCATTGTGGCACTGCCGTCACGCGCGCCCGCCCGACACCTCGCTTACGCCTGCATGACCTCACCCGGCCTGCATAGGGCCGTTTGACCCAGCCGGGCCGCCTGCACAGGCAGGGGCCTGAGCGTTCGCGAGCGAATGATTATGCACTTTGCACCTGTGGAGCAGGCCAGCCAGTTTCTGGCCGCCAACCCCGATATCGATCTGTTCGAACTGTTCATCCTCGACGCCAACGGCGTGCCCCGCGGCAAGCTGCTGCACCGTGATGAACTGCTGGCCGTGTACCAGACCGGCCGGCCATTACCCAGCACCATTCTCGGCCTGACCGTAAACGGCGACGACGTGGAAAACTCGGGCCTGGTCTGGGATGTCGGCGACATCGATTGCCGTGCCTACCCACTCGATGGCAGCCTGGTACGCCTGCCCTGGCGCCGGGTGCCGACCGCAGCGCTGCAAGTGAGCATGCACCCACACCAAGGCCTGCCGGCCAGCGTGGCCGATCCGCGTCATGTACTGTTGCGCACCGTCGAAGCCCTGAAGGCCGACGGGTACCACCCCGTGATGGCCTGCGAGCTGGAGTTCTACCTGCTCGACCAGCAGCGCGATGCCCATGGCCATCCGCAACCGGCGCTTGACCAGGACGGCGCACGCCCTCGCAGCACTCAGGTGTACGGGCTGCGAGAGCTGGAGCAGATCGAGCCGTTCCTGGCAGACCTGTATGCGGCCTGCAAGGCACAGGGCATACCGGCGCGTACGGCCATTTCGGAATACGCCCCAGGCCAGGTGGAGATTACCCTCGAACACGGTGATGCCGTGCAAGCGATGGACCAGGCGGTACGCTACAAGCGCCTGGTCAAAGGCATCGCCCACGCCCATGGCATGCAGGCCTGCTTCATGGCCAAGCCCTTCGGCCACTTGGCCGGTACCGGTATGCACATGCACCTGAGCCTGGCCGACAGCGCCGGCCGTAACCTGTTCGCCAGCGAAGATCCGGCCGGCACACCGCTACTGCGTTACGCAGTGGCCGGCATGTTGCAGCACCTGCACGCGTCGCTGCTGCTGTTTTGCCCCAACGCCAACTCCTTCCGCCGCTTCCAGGCCAATAGCTACGCGCCCCTGTCGCCCACCTGGGGCGTGGACAACCGCACGGTCAGCCTGCGGGTGCCGGGCGGGCCGGCCAATAGCCGGCATGTTGAGCACCGTATCTGCGGGGCCGACGCCAACCCGTACCTGGCGGCCGCCGCCATGTTGGCCGCCAGTCACTGCGGCCTACGTGATCAGCTCGACCCTGGCGCGCCGATTCAGGGCAATGGCTATGCCCAGGCGACCGAACACCTGCCAACTGACTGGCTCACCGCGCTGCAGGCCCTGGAGCAGTCGACCTGGGCCCGCGAAGCACTGGGCGATGCGTTTCTTGGCGTGTACCTGAAGGTCAAGCGCGCCGAATACCGGCAATTCATGGCCGAAGTCAGCGAACAGGACTGGCGCTGGTACCTGCACCAGGCCTGAGCCCCACACAGAACAAGGATTACCCATGAACGCAGCAGTGAACAAAGGCCCGGCGCAACGTGCGCCGTCCTACTACACCGCCACCCTCAACGACCCCATCACCTACCCCCAGCTCAAGGGCACCGTGCAGGTGGACGTGGCAATCATCGGCGCGGGCTTCACCGGCTTGGCAACGGCCGTGGAACTGGCCGAACGCGGCCTGAAAGTCGCAGTGCTCGAAGCCAACCGGGTGGGCTGGGGCGCCAGCGGGCGCAATGGTGGTCAAGTGACCGGCAGCCTGTCAGGTGACGAAGCCATGCGCGCACAGATGCGCAAGCGGCTGGGCAGCGACGTGGATGATTTCATCTGGCACCTGCGCTGGCGGGGCCACCAGATCATCGAGCAACGGGTGGCCCGCTATGGCATCGACTGCGACCTCAAGCACGGTCACCTGCACGCGGCCATGAAACCCTCGCACCTGGACGAGCTGCGGGCTTTCGAGGCCCAGGCACAGCGCCATGGCATGGGTGATCAGGTCGAGCTGCTCGACCGCCAGGCGATGGCCGAACACCTGCAAAGCCCCCTGTACCTGGGCGCCCTGAAGAACCGGCGCAACCTGCACCTGCACCCGCTGAACCTGTGCCTGGGCGAAGCCCGCGCCGCCCACAGCCTGGGCGCGCTGGTCTTCGAGCAGACCGAAGTGCTGGAAATCGTGCACGGCCCCCGCCCTGCCGTGGTGACGGCCCATGGGCGTGTGGATGCGCGCCAGGTAATGCTGGCAGGCGATGTCTACCACAAGCTGGAAAAGCGCCAGCTCAAGGGCAAGATATTCCCAGCCATGGGCGGCATCGTCACCACGGCGCCATTGGGCGAGCTGGCAGCGCAAATCAACCCGCAGGACCTTGCCGTCTACGATTGCCGATTCGTGCTGGACTACTACCGCCTGACGGCCGACAAGCGGCTGCTGTTCGGCGGCGGCGCCAACTACTCAGGGCGCGACTCGCGGGATATCGAAGCCGAACTGCGCCCGTGCATCGAGCGTACCTTCCCTGCCTTGAAGGGCGTGCCCATCGCGTTCCAATGGAGCTGCGCCATGGGCATCGTGGTCAATCGCATACCCCAAGTGGGCAAGCTTTCGGACCATGTCTGGTACTGCCAGGGCTACTCCGGGCACGGCATCGCCACCAGCCACATCATGGGCGAAATCATGGCTCAAGCCATGACCGGTACCCTGGAGCAATTCGACACCTTCGCCCAGTGCAAGCATGTGCGTGTGCCGATGGGAGACGTGTTGGGCAACCCGCTCCTGGCAGCGGGCATGTGGTACTACCAGATGCTGGAAAAACTGCGCTAAAGCAAGGACCGCCCGCCCTGCCAGGCCTCGTCAAAAGGGGCTGCAGGGCGGTGGCAGGCGGTGCGCGCCAGGTCAGGCGCTTTTCTTGAGGTTGAGCTTCTTGAGCTCTTCGTCGCGCAGTTCGCGACGCAGGATCTTGCCGACGTTGGTGGTCGGCAGGGTATCGCGAAACTCGACCTGACGTGGCACCTTGTAGCCGGTGAGGTTGGCGCGCATGTGCTCCATCACCTGCTCCTTGGTCACCGTCATGCCAGGTTTGACCACGACGAAGACCTTGATCAGCTCCCCGGATTTTTCATCCGGAATGCCGATGGCCGCACACTGCGATACGCCAGGCACCGCCGCGAGCACGTCTTCGAGTTCATTGGGGTAGACGTTGAAGCCGGACACCAGAATCATGTCCTTCTTGCGGTCGACGATACGCATGTAGCCGTCAGGCTGAATCAGGGCGATGTCGCCGGTCTTGAGCCAGCCTTCGCTGTCGAGAATTTCGGCGGTGGCCTCCTCGCGCTGCCAGTAGCCCTTCATCACCTGAGGGCCCTTGACGCACAGTTCGCCCACTTCGCCCAAGGGCAACTCGTTGCCGGCGTCGTCGACGATCTTGCACAGCGTTGACGGCACCGGAATACCGATGGTGCCTACCTGGTTGGCCTGCGCGGGGTTCACGGCGGCCACCGGGCTGGTTTCGGTCATGCCATAGCCTTCGCAGATGGCGCAGCCCGTCACCGCACGCCAGCGCTCGGCAACGCTCAGTTGCAGCGCCATGCCGCCAGACAGGGTGATCTTCAAGGCCGAGAAGTCCAGGGCGCGGAACGCATCGCTGTTGCAAAGCGCCACGAACAGCGTATTGAGGCCCACGAAACCTGTGAACTTCCACTTGCCCAGCTCCTTGACCATGGCGGACAGGTCGCGGGGGTTGCTGATCAGCACGTTGTGGTTGCCGATCAGCATCATGGCCATGCAATGGAAGGTGAAGGCGTAGATGTGGTACAGCGGCAGCGGGGTGATGAGAATCTCGCACCCTTCCTGCAGGTTCGAACCCATCAGCGCCCGGCACTGCAACATGTTGGCCACCAGGTTGCGGTGGGTCAGCATGGCGCCCTTGGCCACACCGGTGGTGCCGCCGGTGTATTGCAACACGGCCACATCATTGGCTTGCGGGTTGGCCTCGGTCACCGGCTGGCCCTTGCCCAGAGCCAGGGCATCGTTGAAGCGCACGGCGCTGGGCAGGTGATAAGCCGGCACCATCTTCTTGACGTACTTGATCACGCTGTTGATCAGCAGCCGCTTGAGCGCAGGCAGCAGGTCTGCCACTTCGGTGACGATGACGTGCTTGACCTGGGTCTTGGGCACTACCTTCTCGGCCAGGTGCGCCATGTTCGCCAGGCACACCAGCGCTTTGGCGCCGGAGTCTTTGAACTGGTGCTCCATTTCCCGGGCGGTGTACAGCGGGTTGGTGTTGACCACGATCAGGCCGGCGCGCATGGCGCCAAATACCGCCACCGGGTACTGCAGCACGTTGGGCAGTTGCACCGCGATGCGATCACCGGGCTTTAGGTCGGTATGCTGTTGCAACCAGGCGGCAAAGGCACCGGAAAGGGTATATAACTCACCGTAGGTCAGGGTCTTGCCCAGGTTGCTGAAGGCCGGTTTGTCGGCAAAGCGCTGGCAGGATTGCTTGAGTACCGCCTGGATGTTGGGGAAATCGTCGGGATCGATCTGCGCCGCGATACCGGCCGGATACTTGTCCTTCCAAAAATGGTCGATCATGCAAGCCCACTCCTTCAGCAACAGCGAAGTTCGTTTCACGCGTCGAGGCGTTTATTATTGATATGAGATGACGGCCTGATGCAAACCAGATCATCTGAAAGCGGGCCGAGAGTAGCAGCTTTGCCGAGGGTCTACTAGAGCCCAAAGCGGGCTTGACAGTCACAAAGGTGACTCAATGAATACTTCGGGTCACGTTTAGAGTATTTGACTTAATGAGCCTGTTAGGTCACCGGGATGTGCCGTGCGCCGGGCCCTGGCGCACGGCACATCTTCCTTGTCGCGGGCTATCGATTAGCTGGCGTCACGCAGTTCGCGCCGCAGGATCTTGCCCACCGGCGTCATCGGCAGCGACTCGCGTAGCACGATCTGCTTGGGCACTTTGTAGCCGGTAAGGTTGGCCTTGCAATAGGCCTTGAGCTCCTCGACATCCACACCCCCTTCGCGCGGCACCACGAACAACTTCACCGCTTCGCCGGAACGCTCGTCTGGCACGCCGATAGCGGCACAATTGGCGACCTTGGGATGGCCCATGACCACCTCTTCGACTTCGTTGGGGTACACATTGAAGCCCGACACGATGATCATGTCCTTCTTGCGGTCGACGATACGAGTGAAACCGTCGGGGTCGATCACGGCAATGTCACCGGTTTTGAACCAGCCTTCGGCGTCCAGTGCCTCGGCTGTGGCCTCGGGTTGCTGCCAGTAGCCCTTCATGACCTGCGGGCCCTTGATGCACAGCTCACCGGGTTCACCCAGGGCCAGCTCGTTGCCGTCGGCATCGATCACCTTGAAAGCCGTGCCCACCACCGGGATGCCAACCGTGCCCAGCCGCGCCAGCGTGCCGTAGGGGTTGGTGCTGGCCACGGGGGACGTTTCGGTCAGGCCGTACCCTTCGACGATGCGGCAACCCGTCAGCTGTTCCCAGCGCTCGGCCGTGGCCTTGACCAGGGCAGTGCCGCCGGAGTTGGTGACCTTCAATGCAGAGAAATCGAGCTGGCGGAACCCGGGGTGGTCCATCAGCGCGACGAACAGGGTGTTGAGGCCCAGCAACGCAGAAAACCGCCACTTGCCCAGCTCCTTGATGAAGCCTGGTATGTCCCGCGGGTTGGTGATCAGCACGTTGTGGTTGCCGGTGACCATCATGCACATGCAGTTCGCGGTGAATGCATAGATGTGGTAGAGGGGCAACGGCGCGATCATCACCTCTTCGCCGTCCTTGAGCAGCTTCTGCCCGTCCGGCCCATGCTGGGAGAAACAGGCCAGCACCTGCAGCATGTTTGCCACCAGGTTGCCGTGGGTGAGCATCGCGCCCTTGGCCAGCCCCGTCGTGCCGCCGGTGTACTGCAGCACGGCGATGTCACCCAGGCTCAAGGGCACAGGCGTGGGCACGCCATCGCGGCCCTGGCGCAGTACCTGCTTGAACGACACGGCCTGGGGCAGCGCATAGGCTGGCACCATCTTCTTGAGCTTGTCGACCACGGTGTTGACCAGCCAGCCTTTGAGCGTAGGCAGCATGTCGCCCATCTTCGCCTCGATCAGGTACTCGATACCGGTATCGGGCAGTACCGTCTGCACACGCTTGCCGAACAGGTTCATGTACACCAGGGCCCGGGCGCCGCTGTCCTTGAACTGGTGGCGCATTTCGCGCTCGGTGTAAAGCGGGTTGGTGTTGACCACGATCAGCCCGGCGCGCATGGCGCCGAACACGGCGATGGGGTACTGGAGCACGTTGGGCATTTGCACCGCGATGCGGTCGCCCGGCTTGAGGTCGGTCTGTTGCTGCAGCCAGCAGGCGAAGGCGGCCGACAGACGATCGAGGTCGGCGTAGGTCAAGGTCACGCCCAAATTGCTGAAGGCCGGGCGATCAGCAAAGCGCTTGCAGGAGCGTTCGAACACCTCGACCACTGACGCGTAGGCCTGCATGTCCAGGGTGGAGGGCACGCCCGCCGGGCGCTTGTCATTCCAGAAGTCGGCTTGCATTTATTGTTGTTCCTCTGCCGGGACCTGCACTGCGTCCTGTAGTCCAAGTGCCTGCGCGCTGACTATGCACAGGCGTTGGTTCGACGTTAGCAGGTAAGCCAGGCACGGCCCAGTCGTCAGCGCCTGCCATTAACATTGTGAATCTTATTTGTGCCCTTCCTGCAATTTGCTCGACTGTGGGTACACTGACGTGGGCGCAAAATGTGATCCGGGTCCCCCCGGCAAGCGTCTCACCCGTCTGGCCGACGCCCTGCGCGCGACCGGCATCCGACCTGTACTGCTTAAGGAAGCCCTGATGTCCCAGCTCAGCAACACGCCCTACGAAGCCCTAGAAGTCGGCCAGAAAGCCGAATACACGAAGTTGGTCGAGGAGCGCGACATCCAGCTGTTCGCCGCCATGTCCGGCGATCACAACCCGGTGCACCTGGACGCCGAGTTCGCGGCCAAGAGCATGTTCCGCGAGCGCATTGCCCATGGCATGTTCAGCGGCGCGTTGATCAGTGCGGCGGTGGCCTGCACGCTCCCAGGCCCTGGCACCATCTATCTGGGCCAGCAGATGAGCTTCCAGAAGCCGGTCAAGATCGGCGACACCCTGACGGTGCGCCTGGAAATCCTGGAAAAATTGCCCAAGTTCAAAGTGCGTATCGCCACAAACGTGTACAACCAGAACGACGAATTGGTTGTGGCAGGTGAAGCCGAGATCCTGGCACCGCGCAAGCAGCAGACCGTCGAACTGGTTTCCCCGCCGAACTTCGTGGCCAGCTGAGCACCGTCGTGCCCTCACGGCCGCCTGTGCACTGCACCCGGCTTTCAGCCCCGGAACAGCGGTTGCTCGAGCACTTCTATCGCCAACAGGGTTCGCGCATGCGCGCTCCTGCGCAGGGCGAGCTCTGGGTGGCCAGGTCGCCGGGCATCATTGCTGGGTTGTCTCTGAGCGAGGTGGAGAGTGGTCAGTGGCTGACGGGGCTGTTCGTGGCGCCTGATCGGCGCTCGGAAGGCGTGGGTATGCAGTTGGTCGCAAAGGCTCTGGAGAACGCCTGTGGCAGTACGTGGTTGTTCTGCCATCCAATGCTTGCCAACTACTATGCACGCCAGGGGTTTGCGCCAGCTGGCGAGCTACCCCAGTCGCTGCGTGACAAGCTCCAGCGCTATCAGCGCAGCAAGGCCCTGATAGCGCTGGAGCGCACTGCCCATCCGGGGCAGTTCAGCGCGGGGTAGGTTCAACCCCCGCCGCTTCGTCAGCACTGGGGCGCTCCTGGCCCAGCACCTTGGGCTTTTCGTCGTCGCGGGTGCCATCGAAGTCTTTTTCGCCTGGATCCTTGCCCTCGGCCGACATGTGTTCAATCACCGCATTCATCTCTGCGCCCAGCAACAGCACGGCAGCCGAAATGTAGAAGTACAGCAGCAGCACGATGATTGCCCCGATGCTGCCATACATGGCGTTGTAGTCTGCAAACGTCTTCACGTAATAGGCAAAGCCCAGCGACGCGATGATCCACACTACCACCGCCAGTACCGAGCCCGGGGTAATGAAACGGAATTTCTGCTCCACATCAGGCATGACGTAGTAGATAACCGCGACCGCGACCATCAGCAGAATCACGATCACCGGCCAGCGAAGAATGGTCCACAGGGTGACGATGAACTCTTCCATGCCGATCTGCGCCGCGATCCACTCCATGACCTGCGGGCCCAGCACCATCAGCGCAGCGGCCGCCAACAGCATGCCTGCCAACCCAATGGTGTACAGCACCGACAGCGGGATACGCTTCCAGACCGGGCGACCTTCCGGTACGTCGTAGGCCGCGTTCATGGCACTCATCATCAACCGCACGCCGGCTGAGGCCGTCCACAGGGCAATGACGATACCCACCGACAGCAAGCCACCCTTGGACTGCTGCAGTTGGTCGATAACGGGGTTGACCTGCTCAAGGGCCTGGGGTGGCAAGACCAGCTCCGACTGCAAGCGCAGCCAGGAGAAGAAGTCCGGCAAGTGCAGGAAACCGATCAGGGCAATGAGAAACAACAGGAAGGGGAACAACGAGAAAAGGGCCTGGTAGGCCAATGCCGAAGCATAGGTGGACATTTCGTCATCGAGGAATTCGTTGACGGTGCGCACCAGTACGCGGTGCAAGGGTAAGCCCTGCAAGGCGGAAAAAATCATAGCGTCTCCTTTCGCCGCTTGATCGATCTGACGTTCAGTCTAATGGACCCTGCGCTTGGGGTGCTGCTCCCGGTAATCATGCAACGGCTTTAAATAATTCTGCCTGTTACCGCCCCCTGCTTCGAAGCGCAGAGGACGGCTCGGCAGGCGTGAATCATTACTTGGTCAGGTCGTCGACCTTGTTTTTCACGTCGCCTTTGACCTGTTGGCCTTCGCCCTTGATTTCCTGGGCCTTGCCTTCGCCTTTGAGTTTTTCGTTGTCAGTGAGGTTGCCAACACCTTGCTTGATGTTGCCCATTGCCTCGTTGGCCATACCTTTAATTTTGTCTCCAGTACCGCTCATGGCAAAACTCCTGTGATGTAGCACGCGTATCGTGCCGACAGAAGGTTGACCTAGCCGCTTGCACAGGAGTTTCAAGAAATTTGCGTCAACAAGCCAAACGGTTGAAAGGCGTAGGCGTAAATGCGGGGATCAGGGCCTGAAACCTTGCCCGGCAAGGTGCCACCCCTCACAATGCGGGCTTTGAAGGCTTCGACCCGCAGGAACCTGCATGAAACTCGACAAACCCGCTGCCATCGCACGCCGCAACAGCACACTGGCGCGCCCGGTACTGACCAGTGCCAACACGCTGTTCGCCATCCTCGACCCCAAGCGCAACCTGTGGTGGTTCGAGGTCCCGGTGGCCTTGCTCCGCAAGGGCCAGCCCGACTGGGTCAACCTGCTGTTGCACACCCCGCTGACCGATGAACTCCAGCACCTGAAGGTGCCGGTCAACTTCCTGCGGGCTCACCAAGAGCAGATGGAAGTGCGCAACCCTGGCAAGCGTCGCTCCACCATCAGCCTGGCCCTTAGCGCTGACCGCGACTCGCTGCTGCGCGACACTCGCCCCGGTGGTGATCAGCTGGACTTCAACACCTTCGTGCAGGGCTGATCAGGCTTTCTCGATCCGGTCGTCATGGATGACGATGCGGCCTTGCTTGAACAGCCCGCCGATGGCCTTCTTGAAATTGCCCTTGCTGACATTGAACAGCTTGCTGATCAATGCAGGGTCGCTCTTGTCGGAAACCAGCAGCACCCCACCCTCGGCGTCCAGGCGCGCCATGATCTGCTCCTGCAAGCTGTCGGACAGCGCAGCGCCCACCGGCTGCAGGCTGAGCGACACTTTGCCGTCAGCCCGCACTTCCTTGATGTAACCCTGCTCGTGCATGCCTGAGCGCAGGAACTTGAATACCTCGTTCTTGTGGATCAAGCCCCAGTGACGGTTGTTGATGATGGCCTTGAAACCCATCGGCGTTTCGCCGGCCACCAGCAGTTCCACCGGCTGCCCAGGCTTGTAGTCGGCAGGCGTGGTGTCGAGGTAGCGGTCCAGGCGCGAGGTGGCGGTGATGCGGCGGGTGCGCTTGTCCAGGTACACGTGCACCACGCAGTAGTCACCGATCTTCAGCGGCCGTGCCTCTTCGGAGTACGGCATCAGCAGGTCCTTGGACAGACCCCAGTCCAGGAAGATGCCCGCACCGTTGATGTCCTTGACCTTGAGGCTGGCGAACTCGCCCACCTGCACCTTGGGCTTTTCGGTGGTGGCGATCAACTGGTCTTCGCTGTCGAGGTAGATGAACACGTTCAGCCAGTCATCGACTTCAGTCTCGGCACCCTTGGGAATGTAACGGGACGGCAGCAGGATCTCCCCGTCGGCACCGCCGTCCAGGTACAGGCCGAAGTCCACGTGCTTAACAATTTGCAAACTGTTGTAACGCCCAAGCAGAGCCATTTTCGAACATCCTCAAGTCAAGGCGGCTATTTTCCGGATAGACCCGCCCTGGTGTCAAAGCCTGCGGTCGGTTCATCGCCATCCAGGCCTCCACGCGCCATCCGGTGGAACCGCAGGTGTCGTGCTGCGTCTACCCATTGGCTGCCACTGCAAGGACCCGCACATGCCTGCACGCCTGCTCAAAATCCTGTCGATCTGCCTGGGTTTCGCCCTGCTGCTGGGTGCCTGCAGCCGCATCGACCTGGCCTATCGCAACCTCGATCGCCTGGTGCCCTGGTCGCTTGGCGACTACCTGGACATGAACCGTGAGCAGAAAACCCTGCTCGATGATCGCCTCCGGCAGCACCTGGCATGGCATTGCCAGACGCAACTGCCCGGCTACCTCGACTGGCTGGACCGCCTGCGCACCATGGTGGCCGATAACCAGGTCACCGACCAGGCGCTGCAGCAGCGCACCGAGGAGGCCCGCGAGGCGATTGGCCGGGTTGCGGCCGAAATCACGCCGTCGGCCACCGAGTTGCTGCAAGGCATGAGCGATGCGCAGGTGGCCGAGATGCGCGATGCATTTCGTGACGATATTGCCCAGCGGCGCAAGGAATATGTCGACACCCCCCTGCCCCGCCAGATCAGCGAGCGCGCCGAGCGCATGGAAAAGCGCCTCAAGCCCTGGTTCGGCGAGCTGACCGAGGTCCAGAAGCAACGGGTCGGCGCCTGGTCCCGCGCCTTGGGTGACCAGAACAGCGAATGGATACGCAATAGGGCCCATTGGCAGCAACAATTGCTGCTGGCGGTGGAGCAACGCCACGAGCCAGGCTTCCCGGAACGGGTCGCGACCTTGCTGCAGAACAAGGAAAGCCTGTGGACAGCCGACTATCGCCAAGCCTTCCAGAACACCGAACGGCAAGCCCGCAGTCTGGTGGTGGACCTGGTGCAGCAGAGCACCCCCGCTCAACGCCAGGTGCTGCTGGAGCGGCTGACCAAGGTGCGCAGCGACTTCAGCGCCTTGAAGTGCCTGCGCGGGGCTTGAACAGGCCCCGCCAGGGCACTGGCTGAACTTCATTGGGCAAGAAAGCGCAAGAATCCACCGGCCTGCTGACGTACACTCGCGCCCCTGCCAAGCCCCTGGAGACTTTCGTGAGCCCCACCGCCCTAGCCCGCCTGCTAACCCTTGCTGCCGTATGGGGCGCGAGCTTTCTGTTCATGCGCATCATTGCCCCTGTACTGGGCACCGTGCCGACGGCCTTCTTCCGTGTCTCCATCGCCTGCCTGGGCTTGATCGCACTGCTCGGCGCTGCGCGCATACGCTGGGATTTCCAAGGGAAATTAGGCGCCTGCCTGGTGCTGGGCATGATCAACTCGGGCATTCCGGCCACCTTTTATTCTGTGGCAGCCCAGGTGCTGCCAGCCGGTTATTCGGCCATCTTCAATGCCACGACGCCCTTGATGGGCGTGCTGATCGGCGTGTTGTTCTTCAAGGAACCCATGACGTTGGCCAAGTTATGCGGCATTTTCCTGGGCCTGTTCGGCGTGGGCATCCTGAGCGGTGCGGGGCCTGTTGCCCTTGATGCAGCCCTGTTGCAAGGCGCCCTGGCGTGCCTGGCGGCCACGACCTGCTATGGCTTTGCCGGCTACCTGGCCCGCCGCTGGATCAGCGGCCTGGACAGCCGCCTGTCGGCCCTGGGCAGCATGCTCGGCGCGACCCTGCTGCTTACCCCGTTGTTCGCTTGGAGCGCCCTTACCCAGCCACCTGCCAGCTGGGGCGGCTGGCAGGTCTGGGGCTCGCTGGTGGGGCTCGGCCTGTTGTGCACGGCGTTCGCCTACATCCTGTACTTCCGCCTGCTGGCCGAAATCGGCCCGGTCAAGGCCAGTACGGTGACCTTCATGATCCCCGTGTTCGGGGTGCTGTGGGGGGCCTGGCTGCTGAATGAGCCGTTGTCGATGGCCCACTTGTACGGCGGCCTGCTGATCGGCGTGGCCCTGTGGCTGGTGCTGCGCCCGGCACGGCGCCGAGGCGCTGCATGAACGGCGTCTACAAGAAAGTGCTGTTCTCGCTGCAGCAGGATGCCAATGGCTATCCGCCAGCATCGGTGGAAGGGCTATGGGCCAGGGCCGTCGACGACGGTTACGTGATCGACAACATCCCGTTCCATGTCTACGGCATCGCCCCAGGTGACGTGATCTGCACCCATGAGCAGGCTGGCCAACACTGGTTTGCCCAGTTGCTGCGCAGCAGTGGCAGCTCGGTGTTCCGGGTTCGGGTCAAGCCGCCTGAGACACTGCAGCAGGTAAGCGAAGCCTTGGTGGAGTTTGGGTGCACCTGTGAAAGCGAACCTGCGGTGAAAATGCTGGCGGTCGCCGTCCCACCGGCACGAACGCTCGACACCTTGCTGTATTACCTGATCACCCAGCGTGAAGCGGGTTTCCTGGACTTCGAGGAAGGGGTGCTGCGCCACTGCGTCGCCCAAGAATTTCGCCAGGGGTGAAGGGCAACTGCCTTGCAGGCGCCCTCCCTGTCGAGGGCGCCGTCAGAACAACCAGCGGAACAGCAGATAGGCTACGACCACGGCCAGTATCGGTCGCAACACGCGATAAGCCTTGGGGTTGGCACGTTTGAACTGCTTGACGCGCGTGCTCAGTTTGTTGCTGAACCGCTTGCTCCAGGCGTAGGCCTGGTTGATCCCGCCCACGCGTTCATCGTCTGTGTTCTGCGGTGCAGTGGCGCGGCCCAGAAATGCGCTGACCTTGCGGTTGACGCGGGTCATGAACGGGCTGTTCAGGGGACGCTCCACGTCGCAGAACAGAATCACCCGGGTCACGTCGGTCTCGTTCTTGACCCAGTGCACGTAGGTCTCGTCGAACATCACGTCCTGGCCGTCGCGCCAGGCATAGGGCTGGCCGTCCACATAAATGCGGCAGGCATCGGAGTTGGGCGTGGAGAGACCCAGGTGATAGCGCAGGGAACCTGCAAACGGATCACGGTGCGGGTTCAGGTGGCTGCCGCCGGGCAGCAGGGCGAACATCGCCCCTTTGACGTTGGGGATGCTGCTGACCAGCTCGACAGTTCGCGGGCACAGGGCTTCGGCAGACGGCAGGGGTTTGTCGTACCACTTCAGGTAGAAGCGCTTCCAGCCTTTCTTGAAGAACGAACCGAAACCGGCGTCGTTGTCCTTTTCGGCTGCGCGGATATAACCCTCGTCGAACAGGCGCATGGCCTCCTCGCGGATTTCCTGCCAGTTGTCCTTGAGCACGTCCAGCTCCGGGAAGCGTTGACGGTCCAGGTACGGCTTGGACGGCACGCCCGAAAACAGGTACATCAACGCATTGTAGGGGGCGAACAGCGCCGAATGGTTGACGAACTGGCGCAACACCGGCAGGCGGGCCTTGCCGCGCAGGTGGACGAACAGCACGCTGCCGAAGAACACCAGCAGCACACCTGCCTTGGCGAGGAAGGAAACGGTCATGCAACACTCCTAGGGCGGGACACAGGCCAGCGCTGCCTGTTCCGGGGGGAAATCATCCGGGCATCATAAACCTATCGCGCCCAGGCACAAACCACCTGGGCGCAACGATACGGATGAAGATTGTGCAATGAAGCCCGTTACCAGGTATTGCTTCGGGTCACCGCCTAGGCAGGTTATTGCTGGGTTTCCTGCTCGCTGAACAGGTCGCTGAACAGCATGCTGGACAAGTAACGCTCGCCTGAGTCAGGCAGAATCACCACGAGGGTCTTGCCCTGCATTTCCGGCTTTTCTGCAAGGCGCACGGCAGCGGCCATCGCGGCACCGCAGGAAATACCACACAGGATGCCTTCTTCCTGCATCAGACGGATAGCCATGGCCTTGGCTTCGTCGTCGCCCACCGTCATGACCTGGTCGACGATCGACAGGTCGAGGTTCTTCGGCACGAAGCCCGCGCCGATGCCTTGGATCTTGTGCGGCGTGGGCGTCAGCGCCTCGCCTGCCAGGGTCTGGGTGATCAGCGGCGAGGAAATGGGCTCGACCGCCACCGAGGTGATCGCCTTGCCCTGGGTGTGCTTGATATAGCGCGAGATACCGGTGATGGTGCCGCCAGTGCCGACACCGGCAACCACCACATCCACGGCGCCATCGGTATCGTTCCAGATCTCCGGGCCCGTGGTCTTTTCGTGGATGGCCGGGTTGGCAGGGTTTTCGAACTGCCCGGGCATGAAGTACTGCTCGGGGTTGGAGGCGACGATTTCGTTGGCTTTCTCGATGGCGCCCTTCATGCCCTTGGCAGGTTCGGTGAGCACCAGTTCGGCGCCAAGGGCCTTGAGCACCTTGCGCCGCTCCAGGCTCATGGAGGCCGGCATGGTCAGCATGAGCTTGTAGCCCCGGGCGGCAGCGACGAAGGCAAGGCCAATACCGGTGTTGCCCGAGGTGGGTTCGACGATGGTCATGCCGGGCTTGAGCTTGCCGCTGCTCTCGGCGTCCCAGACCATGTTCGCGCCGATGCGGCATTTGACCGAATACCCTGGGTTGCGCCCTTCGATCTTGGCCAGGATGGTCACGCCGCGTGGCGCGAGGCGGTTGATCTGCACCAGGGGCGTGTTGCCGATGGAGTGGGCGTTGTCTGCGTATATACGGCTCATGGCAGGGTCCTTGGCTTGATGAAGGCACGGAAAGACCTCAAGGGTAAGCCCCGGCCCCAAGGCCCGTAAAGCCTGTTCGAACTCCGGCGCAGCCCCTGCGGTCAACCACACACCTTGCCCTGGAGAACTGCCATGAGAGCCCGCTATCGCTGGCCGCTGATCGCCCTTGGCAGCCTCATCGTGCTGCTGGTGGCCTTGCAGCTTGCCCTGCCCTACCTGGTGCGCGACTACCTCAATGAAAAACTGGCCGACATGGGCGACTACCGTGGGCAGGTCAGCGATGTGGACCTGGCCTGGTGGCGCGGCGCGTATACCGTCAACGGGCTGAAGATCGTCAAGACCACGGGCAAGGTGCCGGTGCCCTTTCTCGACGCGCCGGTGATCGACATCTCGGTCAGCTGGCATTCGCTGTGGTATGACCGCGCCGTGGTGGCCGAAGTGGCCTTCCTGCGCCCGGTGCTGAACTTCGTCGATGGCGGCGACAAGCAAAATTCCCAGACTGGCCAGGGCACTGACTGGCGACAGCAACTGGACAAGCTGCTGCCCATCACGCTCAACGAGGTGGTGATCGACGACGGGGTGCTGACCTTCCGCAACTTCAGCTCCAAGCCCCCGGTCACGCTCAAGGCGACACAGCTGCAGGCCAGCATTCGCAACCTCACCAACATCCGTGACGAAGCCGGCCGGCGCGACGCCAGCTTCGAAGCCCGTGCCCTGGTCGCAGGCGATGCCAAGGTCGAGAGCCGTGCCACCTTCGATCCGTTCAGCGATTTCGACGACTTCGAGTTCCGCCTGCGTGCCACCGGCATCGAGCTGCGCCGACTCAACGACTTTGCCAGCGCCTATGGCAAGTTCGACTTCAAGGCTGGCCATGGCGATGTGGTCATCGAGGCCGAGGCCACCAATGGCCGCCTGAACGGCTACATCAAGCCCCTGCTGCGCGACGTTGAGGTATTCGATTGGCAACAGGACGTAGAGGACAAGGACAAGGGCCTGTTCCGCTCGGTCTGGGAGGCGCTGGTGGGGGCCACCGAAACCGTGCTCAAGAACCAGCCGAAAAACCAGTTCGCCACGCGCGTTGAGCTCAGCGGCAGCGTGCGCAGGCAGAACATCAGTGCGTTCGAGGCCTTCCTGCAGATCCTGCGCAATGGTTTCGTGCAGGCGTTCAGTGCGCGCTATGAACGCAGCGCGCCGGATTCCGACTAAGGCGCAGTGACGAGGCATTCGAGGACTGAATACGCGGTCTGCGTTTTCAGTCGTCGTACCCCCGCGTTATAGTCGGGCCCACCATCACACCCTGTGTTGGCCACCTGAGCGCCAGCCTGCCGCCCACCACACCAAGGGCGAGCTAACAGGCTGGCTGCACATCGGCCCGCAAGCCCAAGCAGAGGAAAGACCCCATGAAGTTCGAAGGCACGGGTGACTATGTCGCCACGGACGACCTGAAACTGGCCGTCAATGCGGCCATCACCCTCGAGCGCCCGCTGTTGGTCAAGGGTGAGCCTGGTACCGGCAAGACCATGCTGGCCGAGCAGTTGGCAGCTTCGTTCGGGGCGCGCCTGATCACCTGGCATATCAAGTCCACAACCAAGGCTCACCAGGGCTTGTACGAATACGATGCCGTCAGCCGCCTGCGCGACTCCCAGCTGGGTGTGGACAAGGTCCACGACGTACGCAACTACCTGAAGAAAGGCAAGCTGTGGGAAGCCTTCGAGGCCCAGGAGCGGGTGATCCTGCTGATCGACGAGATCGACAAGGCCGATATCGAATTCCCCAACGACCTGTTGCAGGAACTCGACAAGATGGAGTTCTACGTCTATGAAATCGACGAGACCATCAAGGCCAGGCAGCGCCCGATCATCATCATCACGTCCAATAACGAAAAGGAGCTGCCGGACGCTTTCCTGCGCCGCTGCTTCTTCCACTACATCGCCTTCCCCGACCGGGCCACGCTGCAGCGCATCGTGGATGTGCACTACCCCAACATCAGCCAGTCGCTGGTCAGCGAGGCGCTGGACGTGTTCTTCGACGTGCGCAAGGTACCGGGCCTGAAGAAAAAGCCTTCAACGTCCGAACTGGTCGACTGGCTGAAGCTGCTGATGGCCGACAATATTGGCGAAGCGGTACTGCGCGAGCGCGACCCGACCAAGGCCATCCCTCCGCTGGCCGGGGCGCTGGTGAAAAATGAGCAGGATGTGCAGCTGCTCGAGCGCCTGGCCTTCATGAGCCGGCGCGGCAACCGCTGAGGGAGCCTGGGCCATGTTGCTCAACCTGTTCAACGAAATGCGCGCGGCGAAGGTGCCGGTGTCGGTGCGCGAACTGCTCGACCTGCACCATGCCTTGCAACGGCACGTGGTGTTCGCCGACATGGACGAATTCTACTACCTGGCCCGCGCCATCCTGGTGAAGGACGAACGCCATTTCGACAAGTTCGACCGGGCCTTCGCCGCTTACTTCAAGGGCCTGGAGAACCTGGATCGACACATCGAGGCGTTGATCCCCGAGGACTGGCTGCGCAAGGAATTCGAGCGCTCGTTGACCTCTGAGGAGCGCGCGCAGATCCAGTCACTGGGTGGGCTGGACAAGCTGATCGAGGCGTTCAAGCAGCGCCTGCAGGAGCAGAAGGAGCGCCATGCAGGCGGCAACAAGTGGATTGGCACCGGTGGCACCAGCCCGTTCGGCTCGGGTGGGTACAATCCCGAAGGTATCCGCGTGGGCGATGCTGGCGAGCGCCAGGGCAAGGCGGTGAAGGTCTGGGACCAGCGTGAGTACAAGAACCTGGACGATCAGGTGGAGCTGGGTACGCGCAACATCAAGCTGGCCCTGCGGCGCCTGCGCAAGTTCGCCCGCCAAGGCGCTGCCGAAGAGCTGGACATCGATGGCACTATCGACCATACCGCACGCGATGCGGGGCTGCTGAACATCCAGATGCGCCCGGAGCGGCGCAACACGGTGAAATTGCTGCTGCTGTTCGACATCGGTGGCTCGATGGATGCCCATGTCAGGGTCTGCGAGGAGCTGTTCTCGGCCTGCAAGACCGAGTTCAAGCACATGGAGTACTACTACTTTCACAACTGCGTGTATGAGACGGTCTGGAAGAACAACTTGCGGCGCACGTCGGAGCGTTATTCCACGTTCGACCTGCTGCACAAGTACGGCGAGGACTACAAGGTCGTGTTCGTCGGGGACGCGGCCATGGCCCCTTACGAAATCACCCAGCCGGGCGGCAGCGTGGAGCATTGGAACGAGGAAGCCGGGTATGTCTGGATGCAGCGCATCATGGCCAAGTTCCGCAAGGTCATCTGGATCAACCCATACCCCCGCCAGGCCTGGGGCTACACCGCTTCTACCCAGCTGGTGCGTGAACTGATCGAGGACCGGATGTATCCACTGACCTTGCAGGGGTTGGAGGATGGGATGCGGTATTTGTCGAAGTAAAGCCGCAAAGTCACGCCCCTTGTAAGAGCGGCCTCGCCGGGGCGCCGGACCGTCCGCGATGGGCCGCAGCGCGGCCCCGACAATATGCGCTGCGAAGCTGAAATCCTGGGGCTGCTGCGCAGCCCATCGCGGTACAAGACCGCTCCCACCTTGACCCTGTATCGACTGGGATAGCGGGGCCTGGACTTTCGCAAAAGCAACTGCCTAGCATTGCCCCGAAGGCTAGCCGATTTCCGGGCACGGCCTCGCCGGGCCGCTCAACAACACTTGCCAGCGTTCCAGATACGCCTGCTGCTCCCGCCATGCCTGCTCCTGCATTACCGGCCGCAATCGCACCGTCGCCCCTGGCATGCACTGTGCCAGTTGTGCCAGTGCCAGGGGCGTCAGCGCCCCCAGGCGGGGATAACCGCCGATGGTCTGGCGATCATTGAGCAACACGATCGGCTGCCCATCGGGCGGGACCTGGACAGCGCCAAGGGGAATGCCTTCTGAGATCATGGCCGGGCCTTGATAAACCAGAGGCGGGCCCAGCAGGCGAATGCCCATGCGGTCGGCGCGGGTGTCCAGCGTCCAGTCGCAGTTGAAGGCATCGAACAGACTAAGGCCGGCAAAGTCGCCGATCTGGGCCCCGATCACCAGGTCCAAGGTGGGCTTGGCCACATACTCAGGACGCAGGTGACCAGGCACTTCGCGGATCGGTGTGGCTGTACCGGCAAAACTCAAGCATTGGCCTTCACGCAACACGCCGCCCTGGCCATCGACCCCGCCCAGCCCCTCGCGCACGACCGTGGCACAACTGCCCATCACAGGCTCGGCATCGAAACCGCCCGGTGCGGCCAGATAAGCGCGAGCGCCCTGCCGAGGTTGCCTGAGGGTAAGGCGCTGCCCCTTCGTCAGGGTGAAACTGCGCCAAGGGGCCAAGTAGTGCTCGTCGATGTGCGCGTCCAGGTCGGCCCCGGCCAGCGCCAGTACGCAATCGTGCTGCGCCACCACGCTGAATCCACCCAAGGCAACCTCTACGACGGGAGCCTGCAGAGCGTTGCCCAGCAACCCGTTGGCCCAGTGCATTGCGACCCAATCCAAAGCGCCGCCCTGGGTGACCCCAAGGTGCCTCACGCCAAATCGGCCTGCATCCTGTAGCGCACACAGCGGTGTGCTGGCCTCGACTCGCAAATGCTTCATGCCTGTGCCTCCTCATCACCGCCCAACGCCAGAAATGCCTGCCGCGTCACCGAGACGAAGCGGACGCGGTCGCCCGGTTGCAGCAGGCTGTAGCCGTGCCGCTCACGGTCGAACAACCGCACCGGCGTACGCCCGATCAGGTTCCAACCACCGGGGGAAGCGGCCGGGTACGCAGCGGTCTGGCGCTCGGCAATGCCGACACTGCCCGCTGCCACCTGCTTGCGCGGGGTGCTTAGCCTCGGGGTGGCCAGCCGTTCGTCCACCAGCCCCATGAACGCGAAACCCGGCGCGAATCCCAGGGCGAACACCGGGTAGTCACGCTCACTGTGCAAGCGCACGACCTCAGCTTCGCTCAGGCCTGCTCGGCGGGCCAGCACGGGCAACTCAGGGCCGACGCTGGCGTGGTACCACACCGGTATTTCGTGCAAGCAGCCGGTGTTCTCAGTGCCAGGCTGCAGCCCTTCAAGGGCTTGCACGATCAGGCAGCGTGCATCGGCCGGCGGCAGGTCGAAATGCACCATGAGGGTGGTGTAGGACGGCACCAGGTCGCGCAAGTGCGCACCAAAAGCCGCTTGCAGGCGCTGACTGGCGGCAAGCACCCAAGGCATGTTGGCTTCCTCGATACGCTCGAACAGACGCACCATCAGGCAATCGATGCCGACCACTTCGATGCGTGGGGTCATGCTGATCTGATCCCATCGAGTGCCTGGCGGATCTGCCGAACTGCCGTCACAGAGCTGTCGTTGTCCCCATGCACGCAGAGCGTATGGGCTTTGAGCAGCAGTCCAGTGCCATCACTGGCCAGCAGTGCTTCGCCGCGGGCCAGCTTTACGGCTTGCTCGACCACTTGCGCCGGGTCGTGGTGCACGGCGCCCGGCAGGCGTCGCGACACCAGGTGGCCGCTGGCGGTGTAGGCCCGATCGGCAAATGCCTCGAACCAGAGCGGTACGCCGATTTCAGTACCCAGCGCCTGGGCCGCCCCATTGTCGGCCGTGGCCATGAGCATCAGCGGCAGGCCACTGTCATAGGCCGCCAGGGCCTCCAGCACCGCTCGCAGGACCAATGGGTCGGCCATCATGTCGTTGTACAACGCACCGTGAGGTTTTACGTAGGCGACGCGTGTGCCCTGCGCCTTGCAGATGCCATCGAGCGCGCCGATCTGGTAGTGCAGCAGGTCACGGATTTCTTCGGCACTGCACGCCAGGCTGCGCCGGCCGAAGCCGACCAGGTCCGGGTAGGCCGGGTGTGCGCCAATGGTTACCCCGTGTTCCAGCGCCAGCGCCACGGTGCGGCGCATGATGCCGGGGTCACCAGCGTGGTAGCCGCAGGCAATGTTGGCACAGTCGATGTAGGGCATGACCTCGGCATCCAGGCCCATGCGCCAGGTACCGAAACTCTCGCCCATGTCGCAGTTGAGTAACAGGCGTTGCACCACGGTGTACCCCTTGTCGTTATTCATGTTCCTACCTTAGCGCGCCTGCAATTGTTTGCCGCGTGTTTCTGGCAGGCTTAGCGCTGCCACGATCACCACGCCATAGGACACGGCCGAGAACAAGCCGATACCCAGGCCCAGCGGGAACAGCGCCGCGACGATCTTGCCGACGTTGTAGCAAAAGCCCTGCCCCGAGCCGCGCACCCGCGTGGGAAACAGCTCGGTCAGAAAGGCCCCCATGCCGCTGAAGATGCCCGAGGCGAAAAAGCCCAGCGGGAAGCCCAACCACAGCATCACCCCATCACTGACGGGCATTTGCGTGTACAGCAGCACGATGACGAACGAGCCTACGGCGAACAGGATGAAATTCTTTTTGCGCCCTAGCAGGTCGGACAGGTAGGCGCTGATCACGTAGCCCACGTAGGAGCCTACGATCACCATCGCCAGGTAGCCGCCGGTACCCAGCACGCTCAGCCCGCGTTCGTTCTTCAGAAACGTGGGCAGCCAGGCGGTGATTGCGTAGTAGCCGCCCAGTGCGCCAGTGGTCAGCAGCGAGGCGCGCACGGTGGTCCAGAGCAGACCAGGGGCGAAGATTTCGTAGAAGTGTGATGGCGCCTCGGTGTCTTCGGCTGCCTTGGCCTGGCGGTAGACCTCCGGGTCTTTCACCAGCCGCCGAACGAAGATCACGAACACGGCCGGCACCAGCCCCAGTAAAAACAGCGCTCGCCAGGCCTGCTCCTGCGGCAACCAAGTGAAGAGCAGCGCGTACAGGATGGCCGTCAGCCCCCAACCAATGGCCCAGCCTGACTGCACCATGCCCACTGCCTTGCCGCGGTCTTGGGCACGGATCACCTCGCCGATGAGCACCGCGCCCGCCGTCCACTCACCGCCGAAGCCAAAACCCATGAGGGTCCTGGCGATCAGCAGTTGCTCGTAGTTCTGGGCAAAGCCGCAGAGGAAG
Organism: Pseudomonas sp. DE0010; assembly: GCF_007680745.1. Taxonomy (NCBI): domain Bacteria; kingdom Pseudomonadati; phylum Pseudomonadota; class Gammaproteobacteria; order Pseudomonadales; family Pseudomonadaceae; genus Pseudomonas; species Pseudomonas sp. DE0010. The sequence continues at coordinate 80,129 of NZ_VEJQ01000021.1, read as the reverse complement.
GTGAAGAAGGCGAACCACAGCACCGTCAGTTGCAGGGTGCGGACCCGGCCGATGCGGTCGGAGAGAATGCCGGCCACCCAGCCACCGATGGCCGAAGCGACCAGGGTACTGGTGTGGATAAGCCCAGCCTCGGTGGTGGTGATGCCCCATAGCATGATCAGCGTGGGGATGACGAAGCTCAGCATCTGGGTGTCCATGCCGTCCAGGCCATAGCCGATCTTGCAGCTCCAGAAGGTGCGCCGTTGTTGCTGATCGATGTCGCGGTACCAGGCAAAAGGCCCGGAGGAGGATGGGGAACTGACCTGCTGCTGCGTGCCGGTGGGGTTCATGGATGCCTCGGCTTGTTGGTATTGTTTTATGGGGCGACAGCAAAGGTCGCGGCCTGGGCTTCATGTTCAGAGCACGCGGCGCTGACGTCCAACGAGAAAAACCCTGGGTCTGGAACAAGAAAAACTGATCATGAACCTTCGCTTTCTCGAAACGTTCGTCTGGGTTGCTCGTCTCAAGAGCTTCCGCCTGACCGCGCAGAAGCTGTTCACCACCCAGGCGTCGGTGTCCAGCCGTATCGCGGCGCTCGAGGCCGACCTTGGCGTCAAGCTGCTGTTGCGCGACTCGCGCGGGGTCAGCCTGACTCCGGAAGGCAGCAAGGTGCTGGAACATGCCGAGCGCATGCTGGAAACCGCCAAGGCGCTCAAACAGTCGCTGGACAGCGACCGGGCGAAGGTCGGGCGTATTCGTCTCGGGGTGATGGACACGGTCATTCATACCTGGATGAGCGCGCTGGTGGCCGAATTGACCGAGCGCTATGCGCAGGTGGAAATCGAACTCATCGCCGACACGGCACTGAACCTGCGCGAACAACTGCACAAGGGTTTTTTGGACGTTATCGTGCAAACAGACTTACTGCGCGAGCCCTCGATCCGCAGCCTGGACTTGGCGCGCTACCCGATGGGCTGGATAGTCGCGGCAGGCTCGCACCTGCACAGGGACTACACGTCACTGATCGAGCTGGGGCGCGAGCGCATCGTGACCTTCTCGAAGAATTCCCGGCCGCATCAGGAAGTGCTGGCCTTGTTGCAAGGGGCCGGGGCGCAAACGCCGCGGCTGAACTGCGTCAATTCAGTAGCGGCTATTACCCGCTTGTTGCGCGACGGTTTTGGCATCGGGGCCTTGCCGCCTGCCCTGGTAGAGGCCGAACTGAACCAGGGTGACCTGGTGCTGCTGGCTGGGCTTGAGCCCCCGCCGAGCCTGGAACTGGTGGTGGCCTGGCAGACCGGGGTGGCGTTGGTGGAGGAAGTGGTTGCAGTTTGTCGGCAGGTACTGGAGCGCTATGCACAGGATGTGGGCGGGCAACGGATCGTGCTGGTGCCGGGGACTATGGGCTGAGGAATTGTAGCCCGATTTGGAATGGGACCAGCCCAGGACCGGATGGGAGCGTAGCGCACTCCCGCTCAAGCAGGGTGTCAGGACTTCACCTAACGCCAACTCTCTTTCACCGCCCCACGTCGCCCACCCAGTATCAGCCGACCTATCCCCAACAACAGGCTTTCAACCACGAACGCCAGCACGAACCCGGCACCGACGCCCCAGCCGATGGCCTCAGGCGCCAGCAAAATCTGATAGCCGTAGCCGTTGAGCGTTTCTTCTCGCAGCCGCGGGTCGGCTTGCACCAGGACGTGCCAGGTACGCTGCGCCCATGAACCTTGCAGCGCTTGCCATTCGTCTTCAAGCAGCTGGTTGCGAATCATCAGGCTTTCGATGCTGTTGGCGTCACTGAGAAAGACCGGGTCGTCACTGCTGCGGTAGTGTCGCAACAAGGCTTGCAGATCGCCGTTGAAAAAGCGCTCGGCTGTCTGGCGGAAGCCGTCCAGCGCTTCGCGTGACTCGAACAGGTGCGCCTCCACGCGCTGGCTGTAATCCTTGACCAGCCCCGGGACCTGGATGCCGGCCAATAGCCCGAAGGTGAACAGCAGCAACCGCAGGTAACTTCTGAACATGCAGCATCCTTAGCTTTGTCCGTGCGCGGTGCACTCGCCGTGCCGCCACAGGGCCCACTGACCTGGCGCGTAGCGGTTCCAGGTTTCGTTCTCGGTCAAGGCCTCGGTGGCGATCACCGTGACCACGTCGTTGGGGGTGGTTTGGGTATGGAAATCGACGATCAGGTCGACATCCTTCAGCCGTGCCGCGCCAAACGGCGCGCGACGGGTAATGTGGACCAGCTTCGTCGAACAGAAGCAGAACAGCCAATCACCATCGCTGAGCATGCAGTTGAACACGCCGCGGGCGCGATAACCGGCGCAGGCTTCGACCAGCACCGGCAGTAACTGTTCCACCGGCACCGGCTCCGGGAAGGCGCCGCGGATGCGATTGAGCAGGTCACAGAAGGCCGCCTCGCTGTCGGTATCGCCAATGGGCTGGTAAAAGCTCGTGGAGCCGGTGAAATCACCGAGCTGGCCGTTGTGGGCAAAGCACCAGTTGCGCCCCCACATCTCGCGCATGAAGGGGTGGGTGTTGGCCAGGCAGACCTTGCCCACATTGGCCTGGCGGATGTGGCCGATCACTACTTCGCTCTTGATCGGGTAGCGCCTTACCAGGTTGGCCACCTCGGACTCGCTGCTGGCGGCGGGGTCCTGGAACAGGCGCAGGCCGCGCCCTTCGTAGAAGCCGATGCCCCAGCCGTCACGGTGCGGGCCAGTGCGACCGCCGCGCTGTATCAGGCCGGTGAAGCTGAAGACGATGTCGGTGGGGACGTTGGCACTCATGCCCAGCAGTTCGCACATGGCGGTGTCTCCGTTTACAGGCGGGGCTCGACCCGGCCGGCGCCAGCAGGCAGCACAGGCGGGTCGTCACGGTACCGATCGCTACGCTCGGCGGCCAAGGGCTCTCCCGGCGCCAGCGCCTGCGCTTCGGCGGCCTCGCGCTGGGCGGCGGCTTCGGCCCGCAGGCGGCGCTCGCGGGCGCGTTTCTCCAGCGGCCAACGCACCAGCACGAACAGAAAATACAGCACGAAGGCGATCATGCCGTACATGGCGAAGTCCGACACTGCGCGCCAGGCGTTGTTGCCCACCTTGAAGGCGACGTCCAGCACCGTGATGGCAATGGCCGGGGCGAAGCTGTCCTTGACCGGGTCGACCACGGTCGGCGTAAACAGCAGCACCGCCAGCACGACGCGCAGCGGTTCGCGCAGCCAGCGCCACATCCAGCCGGTGAGCTTGAAGCCCACCAGAAGGCAGCCCAGGGCGGCCACGGCGTAGAGGCCCCAGGCCAGGGTGTAGTCGTTCTCGATCATGGTAATCGTGCAAGCCAGGCAAAGAGGTGCCTATGATAAACACATTTCCTGGCGCACACAGTGTTTGCCTGTACCGGTGCGCCGCCGAAGCTGCCGGTAGCGCCCCTCAAGAACCGAGAGAAATTCGATGCCAAGCACCCACTTGCCGCCCCTGGCCAGAGCCGACGATGCGACCGACCCCTACGCGTGGTTGCAACAGCGTGACGATCCCCAAGTACTGGCTTACCTCGAAGCGGAAAACGCCTATCAGCAAGCCTGTCTGGCCGATCAGGCCCCCTTGCGCGAACAGTTGTTCGAGGAGATTAAAGGCCGCATCCAGGAAACCGATCTGTCCCTGCCATCGCCGTGGGGGCCCTACCTGTACTACACCCGCACCACCGCAGGCGACGAATACCCCCGCCATTACCGCTGCCCACGCCCTGCCGATGATTCCAACACGGTCGATGAAGGCCTGGAGCAACTGTTGCTGGACCCCAACGCCCTGGCAGGCGGCGGCTTTCTCTCGCTGGGGGCGTTCAACGTCAGTCCCGACCATCGCCTGTTGGCCTATAGCCTGGACACCAGCGGCGACGAAATCTACACCTTGTACGTCAAGGATCTGGCCACGGGCGATGTAACGACCCTGCCCTTCGATGACTGCGATGGCAGCCTGACCTGGGCCAATGACAGCCGCACGCTGTTCTTCGCCGAACTCGACGATACCCACCGCCCTTGGCGGCTGTACCGGCATACGTTGGGTCAGGAAGGTGCCCAGCGGGTATTCGAGGAGCCCGATGGCCGGTTCTTCCTGCACTGCTACCGCACCAGCTCCGAACGCCAGTTGGTGCTGCTGCTCAACAGCAAGACCACCAGCGAAGCCTGGGTGCTGGACGCGGCCACGCCGCAAGCGCCGTTCACCTGCCTGGCACCGCGTGTGGAAGGCCATGAGTACTTCCCCGATCATGGCCTGCTCGATGGGCAGTGGCGATGGTTCATCCGCACCAACCAGGACGGTATCAACTTCGCCCTGTATCACGCCCCGGCCGACCCCGTGCCAAGCCGTGCCCAGTGGCAACTGCTGGTCGCCCATCGCGATGACATCATGCTTGAAGGACTGAGCCTCAATGCCAGCGCATTGACCCTGAGCCTGCGTGATGGCGGGTTGCCGATCATCGAAGTGCGCCCACAGGGGCTGTCGCCCTACCGGGTGGATTTACCCGACGCGGCCTACAGCCTGTACGTGCAGGACAGCCTGGAATTCGACAGCCCTCGGGTACGCTTGCGCTACCAAGCGCTGAACCGGCCGGCCCAGGTACGTCAGCTGGCGCTGGCCACTGGCGCGCAGGAGGTGCTCAAGCAGACGCCGGTGCTGGGGCCCTTTAATGCCGACGCCTATGTCAGCGAGCGCCTGTGGGCCACCGCGGCAGACGGTACCCAGGTGCCGATCAGCCTGGTGCGACGGCGCCAGGATGTGGGTCGCACCACACCGCTCTACCTGTACGGGTACGGCGCCTATGGCGAGAGCCTGGACCCATGGTTCTCCCATGCGCGGCTGAGCCTGCTGGAACGTGGTGTAGCGTTTGCCATCGCCCATGTGCGCGGCGGCGGCGAGTTGGGCGAGGCCTGGTACCGTGCCGGCAAGCAGGAACACAAGCACAATTCCTTCAGCGATTTCATCGCGTGCGCCGAACACCTGATCAACGCAGGCGTGACATCCTCTGCAACCCTGGCCATCAGTGGGGGCAGTGCCGGCGGGCTGCTGATCGGCGCCGTGTTGAACCTGCGTCCCGAGCTGTTTCGCTGCGCCATCGCCGAGGTGCCCTTCGTGGATGTGCTCAACACCATGCTCGACCCTGAGCTGCCATTGACGGTGACCGAGTATGACGAATGGGGCAATCCCGCGAAGCCTGAGGTGTACGAGCGCATCAAGGCCTATGCGCCGTATGAGAACGTGAAAGCCCAGCCCTACCCGGCCATGCTGGTGGTGGCAGGCTACAACGACAGCCGGGTGCAGTACTGGGAAGCGGCCAAGTGGGTCGCCCGCCTGCGTACGCGCAAGACCGATGACAACCTGCTGCTGCTCAAGACCGAGATGGGTGCCGGGCATGGGGGTATGAGCGGGCGCTACCAGGGGTTGAAGGACGTGGCCTTGGAGTATGGGTTTGTGCTGGGTGAGCTGGGGGTTGTCTGAGGTGCCGGGCTGTTTTGTGCGCGCAGCGGCCCCAGCGATCTGGGTTCATGCATGACGGCAAGCCGCAAGGCGAGGTGTGGACAGCCGCCTTCGATCACTCCTGATCCCGCCCCGGCTTCTCTAGATCCTGCCGCAACCCTGGCAGTGGCTGGTCCTTGGGCGGGCCGGGCACTGGCATTGGCGGTAGCAAGGGTGCCCCTTGGGAGGTGCCGCTGGCTTTGGGCGGGCTGCTTGGGGTGATCTGCGGATACGGCGTGGGGGTGGGTGTACCCGGCGCACCGGGTACAGGCGTGGTCAACCGCGGCGGCGTGCTGGCAGCGTGAGCCGCAGGCACGCCCGCCACCAAGACCACGGCGAGAATCGCAGCAAGCATCGGCAACCTCCTGTTCAGAATCTTCCTACAGGCTACGCCCATATGACATTTTTCGCCTGTGCGCCGATCATGCAGCCGCGCTAGACTCGACGGCATAACCGTCATTTGCCTGATCAGAACGAAGGAAACACCATGACCTCCTCTACTTCCGCCGCCACTGCGCGCCTGGACCGCATCCTCGCCGATGCCAAGCGCGACAAGGAAATGGGCTACCGCGACAAGGCCCTGAGGATGTACCCGCACGTTTGCGGGCGATGCGCACGCGAGTTCGCCGGCAAGCGCCTGAGTGAGCTTACCGTGCACCACCGTGACCACAACCACGACAACAACCCCCAGGACGGCTCCAACTGGGAGCTGCTGTGCCTGTACTGCCATGACAACGAACACTCGCGCTACACCGATCAGCAATACTTCAGCGAAGGCTCCACCAGCACCCCAAGCATTGCCAAGGCTACCCACAACCCGTTCGCGGCACTGGCAGGCATGCTGAAGAAGGACTGACCAGCAGCCCCCCACCATGACCGGGCAACCCGTATAATCGCGTCTTTTTTGCGAAGGGCCCCGGTTCGTGGCTAACAAACGATACAGTTGCATCGGCCTGTTCAACCCCAAGTCGGCCGAAAACGTAGGCTCGGTAATGCGTGCGGCTGGCTGCTACGGGGTCAACTCGGTGTTCTATACCGGCAAGCGCTACGAGCGCGCGCGGGACTTCGTGACCGACACCAAGCGCGTGCACTACGACATTCCACTGATCGGCATCGATGACCTGCAACGCATCATCCCGCTGGGCTGTACCCCGGTGGCCGTGGAACTGGTCGAAGGCGCCCGCCCCCTGCCCGACTACACCCACCCGGACCGCGCCATCTACATCTTCGGCCCCGAAGACGGCAGCCTCAGCCCTGAAGTGAGGGCCTGGTGCGAGGAAACCATCTACATTCCCACCACCGGCTGCATGAACCTGGCGGCTACGGTGAACGTGGTGCTGTACGACCGTCTGGCCAAGGGCCTGCATACCCGCTCGGGCCCAAAGTTCAAGTGATGCGTGCGCTGTCATGACCGCCAGGAGGTTCGCCTGGCACATCGAGTGAACGTCGCCCCCCGCAGGCAGGTCAGCTGCTTACACATCACCAAGAGGGCTTACCAATGCTTGATAATCACTCTGATGCACCGTTGCAGGAAAAGAACGTCCATGGCATGGAACGCGCCACGTCGTTGGCCGGCGGTGCTTTGCTGGTGGGCAAAGGGCTGAGCCAGGGCGGTATCGTAGGGCTGTTCAAGATAGCCGTCGGTGGCCTGGCGCTGGTGCGCGGCTTCACTGGGCATTGCGCCACCAAGGCGTGGTTGCAGCACCACCGCGATCAGTACAACCAGCTGAAATCGGACCTCAAGCGTACTGGGGACGAGCTGACTGCACTGAAGGACAGTGCCAAAGCGGCCACCGAAGGCGTGACGGTGACCGGCAAGGATCCTGTCGCTGGGGTGTGATGCCCTGGACTGTATCTTGGCCTTGCCTTGGCGGCGCTGCGGCAAGGCCTATACATGACGGCTGCGGTTTGGTTGACGCAGTGGTCACACGTTCGATTTGAGGGCGTCCGGGGCGACGGTTCTTCAGCCAGGGCCTGCGCCAGAGGCTCACGCATTCAGCTTCGCAGCACATATCGCCGGGGCCGCTTCGCGACCCATCGCGGCACGAGGACCGCTCCTATAGGTTTATTACGCGGTAACCCTGTAGGAGCGGTCCTCGTGCCGCGACGTGCTGCGCAGCAGCCCCAAAATCTGAGATTCCATACTGCTGAAACCGTTTTACGGATCCGATGACCTTCAAAAATTGCGCAAAACGCGGCTCCCACCGGGCATTGCGTAGCGCATCAATGCAGTACCTTGCTCTGCAACGCCTCCGACCGACGCCCAAGCACGTTTTCGCTGATCTGCACGAAGTCCTCGAGGCTGACGCTGGGCAGTCGCATCAGCCCGCGCGCCACGTCGTCGAGCGATTGCCGGGCCTGGGTATGAATACGGATCTCCTTGTCCAGTGCCTGCAACAGCATCACCCCTCGCGCCACCTGGGCAGGCGTCGCCTGGTGCCCCTTGAGGTGCTTGACGCTTGCGCCCTGTTTGCTCAAGCGCGCCTGCCGGGCCTGATAGCGATCATCACTCATGCCGCCCGATCGGCGCAGCAGCTCGGTAGCGTAGTAGTCGGTCAAGCTCTCGATCAACCAGTCATTGCCCTCACGCCCACGCAGCTGAGTGAACAACTGGACCACTTCGCGCAGCAGCGGGCTGCTGCCGCTCTCGCTGACCATGGCCTGGCCACTGTGCAGGTAGAGCGAGCCGTGGGCTGCCATCGCCCCGCGCCACATGTGGTCGCGTGCGCCCACCACCAGCAGTTTGGGCGGGTTTCTCGGGAAGGTGGCCTGCAGTTGCGGCCAGATGTAGGTGAGCAAGGTCAGGTTGTCCATGCGGCGCATCCCTTCCCCAACCGGCGCCGCCACCGTCACGTCGGTTTCACCCAGGCGCGCACGGCGGCTACCCAGGTTGCCAGCCAGCATCCAGCCCGTGGGGCGGTCGAACAGGCGCGAGACGTTGTCGATGCGGAACTTGTCCTTGCCAATACGTGGCCAGGCAGTCTCGACGCTTTTCCAGCCTTCGGGCAGGTCGAATGCCAGGCGGGCGACCAACTCGGTGCCGTCCTGCTGGTCTAGCCGACCGGGTGGGACCAGTTGGTCCCCCATGAACAGTGCCCAGTGCGCTGTCATGCGGGTGTTGTACACCCCAGGCCCATGGAGCTGGTTCAACTGCACGCGGTAGCTCAGGCTGGTCTTGCCGGGCGCTGGCTGCCATACCCCGCGCTGGCCGCGAAGCAGCCAGTGGCCATCTGCCTGGAAGCCGCTGTAGGCCCCCGCCTTGCCCAGGTCGAAGTCCAAACTGCGCACAGCACTGCCATCGGCCAGCGTAAGGCGTACTTCGGCTTGCCCGGTCGCAGGCAACAGCCGAACCTGATAGTCAAGATCGACTTTCTTCGCCCAGGCCGGTGCCCCCGCCATTAACCCCAACACGGCCACCAGCACAGTCAAACGGCTACGCATACCGACACTCCTTGTTCACCAGCGGGTAAAGCGCCTGGTTAGCTGGCGCGAAAGATCAGGTGGTCTTCCCAGTCGTCCTCATGCACGTCGCGCTCGCTGAGCATGCGCCCCGCCTGGGAGATGCGCTGCTCATGCACTTGCTGACGGTCACCGCATACCAGGTGGTGCCAGACCGGCAAGTCCTTGCCTTCGCTGACTAGGCGGTAACCGCAGGTCGCTGGCAACCAACGAAACTGGTCAGCCTTGCCCGGGGTGAGCTGAATGCAGTCGGGCACTTGGGCGAAGCGATTGGGATAGTCGCTGCACTGGCAGGTGTCGAGGTCCAGCAACTTGCAGGCGATGCGGGTGTAGTAGACGCTGTTGTCGTCCTCGTCCTCGAGCTTTTGCAAGCAGCACAGCCCGCAGCCGTCGCACAGCGATTCCCATTCCTGCGGGTTGAGTTGCTCTAGGGTCTTGCGCCGCCAGAACGGGGCGTTATCAGCGATCATGACGCGATTTCCTGCAAGGGATCAGCAGCGCGTGTCCGACATCGGGCCCGAGGCAGACAGCGCCTGAAACGGTTCGTTAAGGCGTGCAGCATGGAGCTGGTAGCCGTGGCGGCGCCAGTCTAGGGCCTGGCATGCAGCAATACCAGACCGCTTGTCAGCCATGCTCGAACTCAGGCCCGTATTAGGGCGATACGCCTGAAGGGCACCCCGAGGGCGCCACCTGCGGGCAGCGCGCTCTGATACAGGCCGGTCGATCAATACCCGCGGTCGAAGTCCACCTCGCCACGCAGCGCCTGGTCGGCTTCGAACGCCTGCAGGTTGTCGAGGAACAACCGCACCATGGCCGCAGGCGTGGTGGGCGCTGCGCTGTGTCCGGTCAGCAACAGGCCCCAGGCGGTCCAGAATGGATGCTGCCTGGGCAGGGGTTCCTGGCGGCAGACGTCGATCACCGCCCCGGCCAGGTGCCCCTCCTTCAGCGCCTCCACCAGGTCGGCGTCGACGACGGCCACACCGCGCCCGGCATTGATGAACAACGCAGTGGGCTGGAAACGCCGGAACATCGCCGCGTCAAAGATATCGTGCGTGGCCGGCGTGTCGGGCAGCAGGTTCAGCACATAGTCGACCTCGCCCACCAGGCGCGCGAGATCGTCCAGGGCTGCTACCTCGGCGAATGGCGGCTGTTCACGGGCCTGGCTGGCCACACCGTACAGCACCACCCCGAACGGGCACAGGAACTCGGCCACGGCCTGGCCGATATCGCCGGTGCCGACGATCAATACCTTGCGGCCCTGCAGCGAGCAACCAGGGCGCTCATCCCAGCGCCGCTCCACCTGGCTGACCAGGCGCGACAGGACGTGCCGTTCATGGCCCAGCATGTAGGTGAGCATGTATTCGGCCATGACCTGGCCGAAAATGCCCACGGCGCGGGTCAGGCGATACGCGCGGGGCAGCCCCGTGGCCAGCAGGGGCGTGATGCCGGCCCAGGTCGACTGCATCCAGTGGGGGCGATGCCCCTGGCGCAACAAGCTGGCCAGCAGGTCGGGCTGGCCGAGCCAGACTGGGCACTGCGGCGCCAGCCGGGCCAATTGCGCGGAATCGTCGCTGGTCAGGACTTCAAGGTGCGGTGCCGCCTGGTGCAACAGGTCGGCGTAGCGGGCGTGGTCATGCTCGGCAATCAGTACGCGCATGATCAGGCGGGATCGTTTCGGTGCAGCAACTCGTCAGGCAGGTGCTCGATGTACTCGTCATCCGGCGGCGGCATCTGCAGGTGATAACCCTGATTGTCGAGGTTCTCCAGCACCTTGGTGATGTCTTCGCGGGCCAGCTTGCGTTCGGGGCTGAGCACCAGGTCGAAGGCGTGCTGGGGCGTGCCGAAGAACGGCAGCAAGCCTTCGGGTACGCGTTGCAAGCCATCGGCCTTGAGTACGTACAGGTACATTTCGTTCTTGCGGGGGCTCTTGTAGATCGAGCAGATGCGTTTCATTGAGGGTCTCCGGCACCGGCCAGGCTGTCCAGCAGTGCCTGGCCCATCCGCTCACGGCGCCAGCCGCGCAGCGAATCGGGCAAGGTGTAAGGGCCATCGGGGTAACCGCTTTTGAGCAGGGCCTCGAGGGTTTTCTTGCGCAGCATCAGCTCGGGCGCGATACCCAGCCGTTGCCCTTCGGCCTGGCCGACGGCGCGCAGTTGCTTGAGAATGCCCGAGGCTTCGATCGGCAACGGCTCAGGCAATGGCTCGGGCCATTGTTCGGCCGGAAGGCTAGCGGCGTGCTTGATCAGTTGCAGCAAGGTTTCGCCATCCTGGCGCAAGGTGCGCGGGTGCATGTCGTCGATGCGGGCCAAGGCCGCCAGGTTGGTCGGCTGGCTCTTGGCGATGGGCCACAGCGCATGCTCCTTGAGGATGCGGTTGCGCGGAACGTCACGCAGGCGGGCCTCCCGCTCGCGCCAGGCGCACAGGGCGCGCAGCACCGCCAACTGCTGGGGCGACAGCTTCCACGCCAGCTTGACCTCACGGTACAGGCTGTCGGGCTGCACCTCGCGGCGCAACTGGGCCACCAGTTCAGCACCGTCTTCCAACACCCAGGCGTACTTGTCGTCGGACAGGCGCGCACGCAAGGCGCTGAACAGCTCGGCCAGGTGCACGGCGTCCTCGGCGGCATAGCTGACCTGGGTCTCGGACAGTGGGCGTTGCAACCAGTCGGAGCGGGTCTCGCCTTTGGGCAGGTCGATGCCCAGCACCTCCTGCACCAGCCGCGAATAGCCCATGGAGAAGCCAAGGTTGAGGTAGCCGGCAGCCAGCTGGGTGTCGAACAACGGCTGGGGCAGCTTGCCGGTCAGGCGCAGCAGCACCTCCAGGTCCTCGCTGCAGGCATGCAGCACCTTGACCACGTTACGGTCTTCGATCAGCTCGGCCAGCGGCTGCCAGTTGGCGATCAACAGCGGGTCGATCAGGAACGCGCACTTGCCATCGCCAATCTGGATCAGCCCTGCCTTGGGGTAGAAGGTATCGACGCGCATGAATTCGGTATCGACCGCGACATACGGCAATTGGCGCCAGTCGCGGCAGTGTTCGGCCAGGCTCAGGTCGTCACGGATCCAGTGAATTTCGATGGCCACAAGGCTCTCCCACTAACATTGGCGCGCAGTATATACGGCGCGGGCACTGCTGGTGAAACCCGGGCCATCCTTGATGTCGATCAATGGTGCAATTTCACGGACTGTGCAACCAGGCCCGCGCCAAGCTCCAGGCAATGTCCCCCCACTGCGCGTTGACGGCGTTCGCCAGGCAAGCCCACCCTCGCCTGCTCAGTGCCTGGCGGTGAGCCAGGGCCGGCAGCTGGCGAACAGGTCCAGGGATCGCTCGTACACCTGGGTATGAACCTGCAATAACCCCAGCATCGAGTGGAACAGGTTGTCCTGGGACAAGGGCGCATCGTTCAACTTGGCCAGGCAACCGGTATCGACACCGAAGTCCTTCTGATAGCTGTCGGAAAACCAGGCCAGCAGCGGTACATGCTTTTGCTGTTCCGGGGCGATGGCGTACGGCGTCCCGTGCAGGAACAGGTTGTACTCGCCCAGCGATTCGCCATGGTCGGACAGGTAGATCATGGCCGTATCGACCTTGTCCTGCCGGCTGCGCAGGGTGTCGATCAAGCTGGCCAGGACCCGGTCGGTGTAGGCCAGGGTATTGTCGTAGCCATTGATTATCTGCTCCTGGCTGCACTGGTCCAGGGCATTGCTCTGGCACACCGGGGCAAAGCGCTGGTCGGCCTTGGGGTAGCGTTTGAAGTAGTCGGGGCCGTGGCTGCCCATCTGGTGCAGCACCAGCACGGTGTCCTTGTCCAAGTGGTCGATCAGCTCGCCCAGCCCCTGCAGCAGGATTTCGTCGTGGCACTCGCCTTCGCCACAGAACTGCGGGTCCTTGAGCTTGCTCACGTTGATGAACTGCACGCGGTCGCAGGTGCCCTTGCACCCGGACTGATTGTCGCGCCACTGTACATCCAGGCCCGCCCGCTTGAGAATATCGAGCAGCCCTTCGCGGTTCTTGGCGATGCGCGCATCGTAGGCTTTGCGGGGCATGCCGGAAAACATGCAGGGTACCGACACAGCCGTTTCAGTGCCGCAGGAATGAACGTCCGAGAACGCCAGCAACCCTTGCTCGGCGGCAAGCCTGGGGGTGGTATCGCGGTTGTAGCCCAGCACGCCGAAGTGATCGGCGCGCGCGCTTTCACCCACCACCAGCACCGTCAGGGACTTGCGCTGATGGTGCTGCCAGTCCGGGGTGCGGGCGGCATCTTCGCCATAGTGGGCAAAGGGGCGTGCACTGGTGACCACGCGCTCGCTCACGTACGCCATGGAGGCACCGACGATATTGCTGGGGGTCAGCATCAGGCGCAGTTCGTGGTGATTGCGAAACAGCGACGACAGGCCCTGATAATTGGCCAACCCTACCGAGCCCAGGCCCACCACGCAGGCCGCCGTGACCACCAGCTTGCCGAACAGCTCACGCTGCCACGGCCGATACACCACCGGCGCTCGCCATAGCAGCACCGAGGGCAACACCCCAAGGCCAAGCATGTACAAGCCGAACTTCAGCGACAGCAGGTCGCGCACTTCTGCCACGTTGGTTTCGGCGATGTTGGCGAACATGCCCGCATCGATCAGCACCCCATAGCGGTTCATGAAATACGCCACCGCCGCACCACTGACGAACAGCAGCACCAGCAACGGCTTGAGCACATAGCGGAAGGCAATGAGGGTAAGGATGAGGTTGAAGGCGAACAACATCAGCACCGCAAATGCCAGGGTCAACCACAGGCCGGGCAAGCCGGGGGGCACTACCTGTTCCAAGTGCTCCCAAAGGAAGACATTCAAGCCGATCAACAGGTACAGGCTGGCCAGCAGCGTGACCCATTCGGTGCGCAGGGGTTTGATGTTGAGCATTCAGGTTCGCAACCAAGAGAAGTGACCACCAGCGCCGGATGGCACTGGGAGCAAGCTGGGCGAACTCTAGAAACCGAGCCATCAATTTTCTGTGAAAAATAACGTAACAATTTAGTGAAAGCGCTGATTTCGGCGCGTACCCGTCAGTCGTTCAGCAGGGGTTCAGGATTCGCAGCCTCCCTCCCCGGGACAAACGCGGCTATCCTCAGAGGTCAGGACCTTAACCAATCCCCCTGACAGAGGTGAAGAAATGCCTGTTCCGCACGATCTGCTCGCTGACTTGCACGTTACCGCTGACGCATTCCAGGCACTCATTGACAAGGACCAGACGCTGCATGGCTTGCACAAGGAGTACAACGCCAAGGACAAGGAAGTGGTCGCCGCCGAGAAGAACGGCACCAACGACGAGGCCGTTACGCGCTTGCGCCGCGAGCGGCTGCTGATCAAGGACAAGATCGAGCGCATCATCCATCCGCCTAAATAATCACCGGCCTCTTTGCAAGCGCCAGCCCGTCATCGCTTCGCATGACGGGCTGGCGCTGAACCGCACGCCACTACAGCCCTGCCATCACTGCTAGGCCAAAGCGCCCAGCGCCGTTTCCAGGTCATCGATCAAATCGGCGACCGCCTCGATGCCCACCGACAGGCGCAACAGGTTCTCACTGATGCCCATTGCCCCTTTCTGCTCGGGGCTCATGGAGCAGTGGGACATGGTCCAGGAATGGTTGATCATGCTTTCGACCCCACCCAGCGAGTCGGCCAGCACGAAAATCTGCAGCGCTTCGACCAGCCGATTGAGCGCCGCCCGATCACCCTTGACCTTCATGGCGACCACCGCCCCGCCGCTGCGCATCTGACGCTTGCACAGCTCATGCTGCGGGTGGCTTGGCAGCCCTGGGTAGTAGACCTGCTCGACCTGCGGGTGGCCTTCGAGCCTGCGGGCCACTTCCAGCGCGTTGGCACACTGGCGCTCCATGCGCACGTCCAGGGTCTTGAGGCCGCGCAACGCCAGGTAGCAATCGAACGGCCCTTGCACCGCGCCGATGGCCATGCTGATGCGGCGCAGCTGTCGGTGCAGGTCTTCGCTGGCCGCCACCACCACCCCACCAGTGAGATCGGAATGGCCACCGATGTACTTGCTGGCCGAGTGCATGACCAGGTCCACGCCCAGGGTGATCGGGCGCTGGTTCCACGGTGAGCAGAAGGTATTGTCGATGCAGGTCAGGATGCCCCGGGTGCGGGCAAGGTCGCATACGGCCTTGATGTCGACCAGGTGCAGCAACGGGTTGGTCGGTGATTCGATCCAGATCAGCCGGGTTTCGGGCTTGATGGCAGCAGCCACGGCATCGAGGTTGTTGAGGTCGACGTACGTGGTGGTCAGGCCGGACGTGCGGCTGCGGTAGTCCTCCAGAATTCGGAAGGTGCCACCGTATACACCGTTCATCACCACCACATGGGCGTCCTTGGGCAGCAGTTCGAGCACGGTGGCCGTGGCATTTACCCCTGACGCACAGGCCACCGCCCCTACGCCTTCCTCCAGGGCTGCAACACAGGTCTCGTAGGCGTGGCGGGTGGGGTTGCCTACGCGGCTGTAGGAGTAGTCCGGCGTGTCGTCCAGGCCGCGCTTGATGAACGAACTGGCCGTGACGATGGCTGGAAAAATAGCATTGTCGGCGACTTCGAACTGCTCGCCGGCATGAATGGTTCGGGTGGCGAAATGGCGCGGCTTGTCGGACATGGTCGGGCTCGTTGGCAGAGGTAAGGTTGCCACTATCGCACAACGCAAAAGCCCTGGCCTTGGGGTACCCTGTGAAAACTTCTTCGCCACGGCCCATGCCCCCTATGGACAGCTTCGACCGACACATTCTGACCCTCTTGCAGCGCGATGCCGCGCTCTCGCTCAAGGCCTTGGCCGAGGCCGTCAACCTGTCCACCACCCCTTGCTGGAAGCGGGTCAAGCGCCTGGAAGACGAAGGCTATATCGTCGGTCGTGTAGCCCTGCTGGATCCTGGCCTGCTAGGGCTGGGCCTGACCGTGTTCGTGCAGGTCAAGACCCAGCGTCATGACAGTGCATGGCTGGAGCAGTTCGCCGCCACGGTCACGGCGTTCGAGGAGGTGATGGAGTGCTACCGCATGTCCGGCGACTGGGACTACATGCTGCGGGTGGTGGTGGGCGATATCGCGGCGTACGACCGGTTCTACAAGAAGCTGATTACCAGCACCGATGGGTTGTCCAACATTACCTCGAGCTTTGCCATGGAGCAGATGAAGTACACCACGGCCTTTCCAGTGAACCGCGGTTGACGCGGGTTTGCACGGGCGGCCCTGTTGCACACTGAGGCTCAGTCGGTCGCCAGGGCCGCTGCAATGCGATTATCCGCCTTGGCCTTCTCGACCTTGATCGCCACGAACTTGGAGGTCGGGGTGTAGGTCCCTTCACCATAACTTTCCAGCGGCACCAGGGGGTTGGTTTCCGGGTAATAGGCGGCAGCCTGCCCCTGCGGTACGTCATAGGCCACCAGACGAAAACCCGACACCCGTCGCTCGACGCCGTCGTCCCAGAGCGACACCAGGTCGACGTGTTCACCGGGCTCAAAGCCCATGCGCCGAATGTCGGCCTCGTTGACGAACACCACTTCGCGTAGCCCGAACACACCGCGGTAACGGTCATCCAGGCCATAGAGGGTGGTGTTGTACTGATCATGGGAGCGCAGGGTTTGCAGGATCAGGTCCGGTTTGTCGCCACGGGCCAGCACCTGGGCGTTGACCAGTTCAGCGGGTAGCGCATTGGGGCTGAATTGCGCCTTGCCGGTAGCCGTGCGCCAGGTGCGGTCGGCAGCGTGGTTACCCAGGTGGAAGCCCCCGGGTTGCTGCAGGCGTTCGTTGAAATGTTCGAAGCCTGGAATCACGTCGGCAATCAGGCTGCGGATATGGGCGTAATCGGCCACCGCGTGCTCCCAATCGATGGGGTGCTTGCCCAGGGTGGCCTGGGCCATGCCGGCAATGATCCAGGGTTCGGAGCGCATGTGGGGCGAACGTGGCCGTAACTGGCCGTGGGAGATGTGCACCATGCTGAAGGTGTCTTCGACTGTTACACCTTGCGGCCCGCTGGCCTGCATGTCGATTTCGGTGCGGCCCAGGCAGGGCAGGATCAAGGCATCGCCACCGGTCACCAGGTGCGAGCGGTTGAGCTTGGTGGAAATCTGCACGGTCAGTGCGCAGTTGCGCAGGGCGGCATGGGTGCGTGCGGTGTCTGGGGTGGCCTGGGCAAAATTGCCCCCAAGGCCGATGAACACCTTCGCCCGACCTTCTTCCATGGCCTTGATCGCCAGTACGGCGTTGTGCCCGTGGGTGCGCGGCACCTGGAACTCAAAGCGAGCTTGCAAGGCATCGAGCAAGGCGGCCTTGGGCTTCTCGTCGATGCCCATGGTCCGGTCACCCTGCACGTTGCTGTGCCCGCGCACCGGCGAGAGCCCCGCGCCGGGTTTGCCGACATTGCCACGCAGCAATTGCAGGTTGACGATTTCCTGGACGATGGCCACCGAATGACGATGCTGGGTAACGCCCATGGCCCAGCACATGATCACGCGTTCGGCCTTGCGGTACATGCGCGCGGCCTGTTCGATCTCGGCCTGGGTCAGCCCGGACTGCGCCACGAGGGCCGGCCAGGGTGTGGCATCCAAGGTCTGCAGGTAGGCCTCGATACCGCTGGTGTGCTCGGCGATGAACGCATGATCGAATACCGCAGGTTCGCCCTTGGCGTTGGCTTCGCGTTCCCACTGCAGCAGGTACTTGGCGATGCCGCGCATGACCGCCATGTCCCCGCCCAGTGCCGGGCGGAAGTAGGCGGTATTGGTGGGCTCGGAGCCGTTGCTGAGCATCTCCAGGGGGTGCTGCGGGTGCTGGAAGCGCTCAAGGCCCCGCTCCTTGAGGGGGTTGAAACACACCACCTGGGCACCGCGCTTCACGGCTTCGCGCAGCGGTTCGAGCATGCGCGGGTGGTTGGTGCCAGGGTTCTGGCCAATGACGAAGATGGCGTCGGCCAACTCCAGGTCGTGAAAGACCACGGTGCCTTTGCCTACGCCCAGGGTCTGCGCCATCCCGACGCCGCTGGCCTCGTGGCACATGTTCGAGCAGTCCGGGAAGTTGTTGGTGCCGTAGGCGCGCACGAACAACTGATAAAGGAAGGCCGCTTCGTTGCTGGCCCGGCCCGAGGTATAGAACTCGGCCTGATCGGGAGATTCCAGGGCGTGCAGGTGCTTGGCGATCAGCGCAAAGGCCTCTGCCCAGCTCGTCTCGACATAGTGGTCGGTGGCCGCGTCATAGCGCATGGGATGAGTCAGGCGGCCCTGGAACTCGAGCCAGTAATCGGTCTGAGCGGCCAGGGCACTGACGCTGTAGCGGGCAAAGAAGGCCGGATCGACCGAGCGCCCGGTGGCCTCCCAATTGACGGCCTTGGCGCCGTTCTCGCAAAACTTGACCGTGTCGTTTTCCGGCGACTCGCCCCAGGCGCAACCGGGGCAGTCGAAGCCGCCATTCTGGTTGGTCTTGAGCATGGCGCGCAAATTCTTGAAGGCGTTGTCACTGCCCAGCCAGCTCTTGGTCACGCTCTTGAGCGCGCCCCAGCCGGCAGCGGCGCCTTTGTAGTTGCGGATATGTGGGTCCTGGCTCATGGGTGAAATCCTCGCCCTGCTATGGCTTTTGTCCAGCCTATGAAGCCTTGTGCAGAGCCGTCCAATCGAAAGATCCTACGAGGTGATAAGCGCCTTCGATGACCCCCGTAGACGCGGGGGCTGAGCAGTGATAGAGAGCATTTATCGGTCAGTCGGCCAAAGCCATTTGACGTCTCGGCCCGCCAGGCGCTAGCTTGGAGGCCAATCCCCCTGATTCGAGCGCGTACGTGGAACAGAGCAGCCGGGCACTGATCGACGGCTTCAACCGGAAAATCGACTACCTGCGGATGTCGGTCACAGACCGCTGCGACTTCCGTTGCGTGTACTGCATGGCCGAGGACATGCAGTTTCTGCCCCGTCAGCAGATCCTGAGCCTTGAAGAGCTGTTCCAGGTGGCCGAGCGTTTCGTGGCGCTGGGCACCCGCAAGATTCGCCTGACCGGGGGCGAGCCGCTGGTACGGCAAGGCATCGTCGACCTGTGCGGGCGCATCGCTGCCCTGCCAGGGCTGCGCGAGTTGTGCCTGACCAGCAACGGCTCGCAGTTGGGGCGCCTTGCGCAACCGCTCTTCGATGCGGGGGTGACGCGGCTGAACATCAGCCTCGACAGCCTGGATGCCGACCGTTTCAAGCAACTGACCCGTACCGGTGACCTGCACCAGGTAATCGCCGGCATCGACGCGGCACGTAAAGCCGGCTTTCGCCGTACCAAGCTCAACTGCGTGGTACTGAAGGGCCGCAATGACCATGAGCTGGTCGACCTGGTGCGTTTTGCGATCGATCGCGAACTGGACATCACCTTCATCGAGGAAATGCCGCTGGGGGAGATCAGCGAGCACGCCCGCGGAGAGTCGTTTTTCTCCAGCGACGAGGTCCGCGCGAGGCTGGCCGAGCAGTTCAGCCTGATCGAGTCGACCGAGTCTTCCCAGGGCCCTGCGCGGTACTGGCGCCTGGCCGATGCCCCGCAAACCCGGGTGGGGTTCATTTCGCCCCACAGCCACAATTTCTGCGCCACCTGCAACCGCGTACGCCTCACCGTAGAGGGTCGCTTGTTGCTGTGCCTGGGCAATGAGCACTCGGTCGACCTCAAGCATGTGCTGCGGGCCCATCCCGGCAACGCTGAACGGCTGGAAAAAGCCATTCGCGACTCGTTGCACCTCAAGCCATATCGCCATCACTTCGAGGTGGGCGGCGACGTTCAAATCCTGCGCTTCATGAACATGACCGGCGGCTGATCAGCCGTCTCTGGATTGCCATGATCGTTCATCCCACCCAGGGTGTACTGCGAGTGCTGTTCACCCTCAAAGGGTCGATCATCAAGCAGATCGCCCTGCGCTGCCTGATGGTCACATTACTGGCGGCAGTCATCGTCCTGGTGGAACGGCATTACCCGGCATTCTTCTATCCGGTCAGCGCTACGCCGTTCACACTGCTCGGCTTGTCGCTGTCGATCTTCATGAGCTTTCGCAACAACGCGTGTTATGACCGTTGGTGGGAGGGACGCAAGGCCTGGGGCAGGTTGATCGTCGAGATTCGGTCGTTCACTCGCGAAAGCGTGGTGATCGCCGATGCCGCGCTGCGCGCCGACATGCTGCGCAGCCTGTGCGGGTTCGCCCATGGGCTCAATGCCAGGCTGCGAGACGAGGACGACCTGGCCGCCGCGCGGCCCTGGCTGGGCAATGCCGAGGCGATCAGCCCCCACAATGTGTGTAACGGCATCCTCCTGCACCTGGGCGAGCAGTGTTCGCGGTTGACCGAGCAGCAGGGCCTGTCCGAGTGGCGCTACAACCTCTTGGCGCAGCGGTTGGCGGGGCTTGGGGAGGTTCAGGCCACCTGCGAGCGGATCAAGGGGACACCGTTGCCCTTCCCCTATACCTTGCTGCTGCATCGCACCATCTACATCTTCTGCCTGTTGCTGCCTTTCGCCCTGGCCGAACCGCTAGGCTGGCTGGCGCCGCTGTTCACGACCATCGTTGGGTATACCTTCTTTGGGCTCGATGCCATTGGCAACGAGCTGGAAGACCCGTTCGGCCGCGACGAGAACGACCTGCCTACCGATGCCATGGTGCGAACGGTAGAGCGTGATGTGTTGGCCGCCCTGGGGCAGACGCCGCTACCGCCAGCGCTGTTGCCGGTGGGGTATGTGTTGAGTTGAAGGCGCTGCGAAGCTCAAAGGAAGCGGTCACCCACAATCGCTGAGACAGGTGCACGTGTTGAGATTCGCTGCAGTCAGGCTACCGAAGCCAGGCTTGCCTTGGCCTGGTTCAGGCCCTTTTCATGGAAATCTCCACTCATGTTCAGGCCTTCGGCATGAATGAACGTCACGTCGTGAATGCCAATGAAGCCCAGCACCTGCCGCAGGTAGGGTTCCTGGTGGTCGCTGCCAGCCCCTGCATGGATGCCGCCGCGTGCGGTCAGTACAATGGCACGCTTGCCGTTCAACAGGCCCTGGGGGCCGGTGGGCGTGTATTTGAAGGTGATGCCGGCGCGCAGCACATGGTCCAGCCAGGCCTTGAGGGTACTGGGGATGGTGAAGTTGTACATGGGCGCTGCCAACACCAGCACATCGGCTGCCAGCAACTCGTCGGTCAGCACGTTGGAGCGGGCCAGGGCTTGGTGCTGGGCAGCACTGCGCTGGTCTTCAGGGTTCATCCAGCCGCCGAGCAGGTCGGCGTCCAGGTGCGGCACCGGGTTGGCCGCCACGTCACGCACCGTAATCTGGTCGGCCGGGTGGGCGGCGCGCCACTGCGCAGTAAAGTCCTGGGTCAGTTGGCGGGAAATCGAATCCTGCTGGCGTGCACTGCTTTCGACGATCAGAACATGGGACATGACGGCCTCCATCGGGCTGGGGTAGATGCGATGGAGGAAGGTTAACGCTTGACCTATCGATGAAAAAGCGTAAATAGTCGGTACGATTTATCGATTAATTAGTTTATTCAGCTGAGCAGCTTACGGTGATGCGCAGCTTGATGATCTGCCGGTTGAACTTGGCGGTAACATCGGCGCGCTTGCCGGCCGGTACAGTTACCCGGCGCACCCGCGGGGCTTCAGGGCCGTTGCGAAAGGTCACCTTGCAGGCGGCGGGCACCTGGCCGTAGTTCTCCAGGGTAATCGCCCCCAGGTCATAGGCCGTGTCGTAGGCAGTGGCGTCTACCTTCACCCCGTCCATGTGTTTCTCCATGTCGATGGGATAGGCAAAAGCGGTCACCGGCAGGCATAGCAGCAATGCCGCACAATATTTCTTCATGGGGCGTTCTCCTTGTGTAGAGCGCAGCTTAGGCCAACAGGAGCAGGACATGAAAGCGCCACGCGTGACGCTGGATCAATGGCGGACCTTGCAAGCTGTAGTCGATCATGGCGGGTTTGCCCAAGCTGCCGAGGTGCTGCACCGCTCGCAGTCGTCGGTCAGTTACACGGTGGCGCGCATGCAGGAACAGCTGGGTGTCCCGTTGCTACGCATCGACGGCCGCAAGGCGGTGCTGACCGAGGCAGGCAGTGTGCTGCTGCGCCGCTCGCGGCACCTGGTCAAGCAGGCCAGCCAACTCGAGGACCTGGCGCACCACATGGAACAGGGTTGGGAAGCCGAGGTGCGCCTTGTGGTCGATGCCGCCTACCCCAGCGCGCGCCTGGTGCGTGCCCTGGCCGCCTTCATGCCGCAAAGCCGCGGCTGCCGCGTGCGCCTGCGCGAGGAAGTGCTGTCCGGGGTCGAGGAAGTGATGCTCGACGGCATCGCCGACCTTGCCATCAGCAGCTACAACATTGGCGGCTACCTGGGCGCGGAGTTGAGCGCCGTGGAATTCGTGGCCGTGGCTCACCCTGACCACAGCCTGCACCGGCTGGGACGCGAACTGACTTTCCAGGACCTTGAAAGCCAGTTGCAGGTGGTGATTCGAGATTCAGGCCGCTCGCAGCCACGCGATGTGGGCTGGCTTGGCGCCGAACAGCGCTGGACGGTCGGCAGCCTGGGCACGGCTGCCACATTCGTCAGCAGCGGGCTGGGCTTTGCATGGTTGCCGCGGCACATGATCGAGCGCGAGCTGCGTGACGGTGTGCTCAAACCCCTGCCGCTGGACCAGGGCGGTAGCCGCCATCCACTGTTCTATCTTTACGCGAGCAAGGAGAAGTCCCTGGGCCCGGCCACGCAGATCCTCATCGACCTGCTGCGCAACTTCGACACGGCACCGTTGGATGTGCCCTTCGCAGCCCCGGCCCAGGTGTAAGTGTGATGGCCAGGGCCGGCTGCGAACGCGGGCCCCGGCTGGCTGTCCGAGCTGGGTGTCAAACTCGCGATCAGGCCCTGACACAATTTCAAACGCTGCGCCTGTACCTGGCCTACCACCTGTACTGGCAGCCGTCGAAAATTCACGGCACGCTATTACTCCTTGTACATTGCGATATATCCACCGTACCGGCGGCCCTCGAAAGCAGCCGCCTCCACTTTGAAGGACCTTTGCGCCCATGCTGAAAAAATTGCTGCTTACCGCCTGTTCCGTCGCGTTCGCCACCAGCGTCATGGCTTCCGACAAGACGCCGCACGTTGTGCTGGACACCAGCTTCGGCCAGGTGGAAATCGAGCTCAATGCCGAGAAGGCACCCGTCAGCACCCAGAACTTCCTGCAGTACGTGGACAGCGGCTTCTACAACAACACCATCTTTCATCGAGTAATCCCGGGCTTCATGGTGCAAGGCGGCGGCTTCACCGAGCAGATGGTACAGAAGGAGACCAAGGATCCGATCCCCAACGAAGCCAGCAATGGCCTGCAAAACACCCGCGGCACCCTGGCCATGGCCCGCACCTCGAACCCGAACTCGGCCACCAGCCAGTTCTTCATCAACGTGGCCGACAACGATTTCCTCAACCCAGGCCGTGACGCGGGTTATGCCGTGTTCGGCAAGGTGACCAAAGGCATGGAAGTGGTCGACCAGATCGTCAATTCGCCCACCACCGTCAAGAAAGGCATGCGTGACGTGCCCGCCGACCCTGTGTTCATCAAATCGGCTAAACGCATCGATTGATCGCGGGTCTCACAGGGACGTGACCCGATTACCGGTCGGTTGAACAGGAGTTTCAACGCTGATGCTGTACCGTCGTTTCGAGCAACTGATCGACATCTTCCGTGACGCCCCCAGCGAAGCGCCGCCCAGCGGCGTGTGGGCGTTCTATTTGTATTATCTGCGCCAGGTCTGGCCAAGCTTTCTGGCTTTACTGGTGGTTGGCCTGATCGCTTCGTTGATCGAAGTGGCCATGTTCAGCTTCCTGAGCCGCATCATCGACCTGGCCCAGGGCACGCCCAGCGCCAGTATTTTCAGCGAGCACAGCGGCGAGTTGATCTGGATGCTGGTGGTGGTGCTGTTGCTGCGTCCGTTGTTCTTCGGGCTGCATGACCTGCTGGTGCATCAGGCCATCAACCCAGGCATGACCAGCATGATCCGCTGGCAGAACCACAGCTATGTGCTCAAGCAGAGCCTGAACTTCTTCCAAAGCGACTTCGCCGGGCGCATCGCCCAGCGCATCATGCAGACCGGCAACTCGCTGCGCGACTCGGCGGTGCAGGCGGTGGATGCGTTATGGCACGTGCTGATCTACGCCGTCACGTCGCTGGTGTTGTTTGCCGAGGCTGATTGGCGGTTGATGCTGCCCCTGGTGATCTGGATCGTGTGCTTCATTGCCGCCTTGGCGTATTTCGTGCCACGTGTAAAAGCGCGCTCGGTGGTGTCGTCCGATGCCCGCTCCAAGCTGATGGGCCGCATCGTCGATGGCTATACCAACATTGCCACGCTCAAGCTGTTTGCCCACACCGATCACGAACAACAGTACGCCCGCGAGGCCATCAGCGAGCAGACCGAGAAAACCCAGCTGGCTTCGCGGGTGATCACCAGCATGGACGTGGTCATCACCACGTTGAACGGCTTGCTGGTGGTCGGCACCACCGGGCTTGCCCTGTGGCTGTGGAGCCAGTCGCTGATCACGGTGGGGGCCATTGCCTTGGCGACTGGTTTGGTCATCCGCATCGTGAACATGTCGGGGTGGATCATGTGGGTGGTCAACGGCATTTTCGAGAACATTGGCATGGTGCAGGATGGCCTGCAGACCATCGCCCAGCCCGTCACCGTCACCGACCGCCCTGCTGCCCCGGCCTTGAAGGTTACCCAGGGCGCCGTGCGGTTCGAGAACGTGCGCTTTCACTATGGTGAAGCGAGGAATGTGATCGAGGGGCTGAACCTGGCGATTCGGCCCGGGGAAAAGATCGGCCTGATCGGACCGTCTGGTGCCGGGAAGTCGACCTTGGTGAATTTGCTGTTGCGTCTGTACGACGTGCAAGGTGGGCAGATTCTGATCGATGACCAGGACATTGCGCAGGTGAGCCAGGCAAGCCTGCGTGCGCAGATCGGCATGATCACCCAGGACACCTCGTTGCTGCACCGCTCGATCCGCGAGAACCTGCTGTACGGCCGCCCGGATGCGACTGACGCCCAGTTGCAGGAAGCGGTGCGCCGCGCCCGGGCTGATGAATTCATCCCGCACCTGTCGGACGCCCAGGGCCGTACCGGCCTGGATGCGCATGTAGGTGAGCGTGGGGTGAAGCTGTCCGGCGGCCAGCGCCAACGCATCGCGATTGCCCGGGTGCTGCTGAAGAATGCGCCGATTCTGATCATGGACGAGGCCACGTCCGCGCTGGATTCGGAGGTGGAGGCGGCGATCCAGGAGAGCCTGGAAACGCTGATGCAGGGCAAGACCGTGATCGCCATCGCCCACCGGCTGTCCACCATTGCCCGCATGGACCGGCTGGTGGTGCTGGACAAGGGCCGGGTCGTGGAGGTGGGTAGCCATACTGAGTTGCTGGAGCAGCGGGGGTTGTATGCGCGGCTTTGGCAGCATCAGACAGGTGGGTTTGTGGGGGTTGATTAGGTGAGGTCCGGGTTTTGATGTTTGAGGAGAGGGATGAAACCTCGAGCCTGCTCAAAAGCCGGGGCCGCTGCGCGGCCCATCGCGGCACAAGGCCGCTCCCACTGCGATAGCGCTGGCCTTCAGGTGTCACGTAGGTGAGTAACGATTCAAAGAGCAACTGCCCTGCGCCGACTTAGAAGCTAGCGAACTTCTGGGTGGGAAGCGGCCTTGCGCCGCGATGGGCCGCAAAACGGCCCCAAGTCATAGGCTGTAAACTGTCTCACTCTGCTCACTTCAATGGCCAGCTACCCTTGCAATGACTACGCAAGGAGGTCGCCATGATAGGCCGAGGTTCTCACCGCTTACGTCTGGGCAGGTTCTCCGAGCCCGGGCGGTTATACCTACTGACCACCGCCACCCGAAACCGTACCCCACTTTTCACACACCTGCACTACGCCAGGGCCGTGATCCAGCAGCTGCAACTCACCGCTACGCAACGACAGTGCCAGAGCCTCGCCTGGGTACTGATGCCCGATCACCTGCACTGGCTAATCACGCTAGGCCCCTGCAGCCTCGACGAGCTGATGCGTGAATTCAAATCACGCAGCAGTTGCGCGCTTTACACACGAGGCGCCGAGCACCAGCGAATCTGGCAACCTGGCTTCCATGACCGCGCCCTTCGCCGTGACGAACAGGTGCGCAGCGTCGCTCGCTACATCATCGCCAATCCAATCCGCGCCGGCCTGGTAACGCGAGCGAGCGATTACCCACATTGGGACTGTGTCTGGCTCAATGGCCCTCTTCCCGGCGATAAGGCAACATCTCTCGTGCCTGGGCGGCATACGCCATCACTCCTTCACGCTCCTGAAGCAGAAAATCGGCCACAGCCGTGCGTAACCCGGGATGCAGCAGGTAATGCCACGAGCGCGTGATCACCGGCTCGAACCCGCGAATCAACTTGTGCTCACCCTGGGCGCCAGCATCGAAACGTTGCAGCCCTTGGGCTATGGCGAAGTCCATGCCTTGATAGAAACACGTCTCGAAATGCAGGCGATCGAACTCGGCCAGGCAGCCCCAGTAACGGCCAAACAGGCTGTCCCCACCTACCAGGCTCAGCGCCATTGCCACGTCCCGCCCGGCCTGGCGCGCCATTACCACGCGCAGGGCGTGGGGCATGCGCTCGGCCAGCAAGCTGAAGAACTCCCGCGTCAGGTAAGGCGCCCGGCCGCGCACGGCGTAGGTGTTGGCGTAACACAGGTAGACGAAATCCCACTGGGCTTGGTCCAGTTCGTCACCCCGGTACCAGCGAAAATCAATCCCCTGCCCCGCTACCTGCTCACGCTCCTTGCGCATCTGCTTGCGCTTGCGGGAGCTGAGGGTGTCGAGAAAATCCTGGAAATCGCGGTAGCCGCGGTTCTGCCAGTGAAACTGGCAACCCAGGCGCTCCATCCAGCCCGGCAGGCGCGCCAACTGTTCGTCCAGCGCAGGGTCGGTGAAGTTGATGTGGGCGCCGGACAGGCCGGCTTTGCTCAGGTACTCGGGCAAGGCCTGCAGTAACAAGTGCCCGGCTGCCGCATCGGCCGTCAGCAAGCGCGGGCCACTGACCGGGCTGAACGGCACGGCCCCCAGCAGCTTGGGATAGTAGGCGATGCCAGCCCGCTCACAGGCATCCGCCCAACCATGGTCGAACACGTACTCACCGTACGAATGCCACTTGCGGTAACCCGGCAGCAGCGCTTGCACCTTGCCCTCGTGCTCGAGCACCAGATGTTCGGCCGCCCACCCGTTGTTGCGCGCGACACTGCCGCTGTCTTCCATCGCACTGAGAAAGGCATGGCTGAGAAACGGCTGGCCTTCGGGCACCAGGGCGTCCCAGGTGGCGGCTGGCATATCACGCAAATGAGCAAGGCTATACAGACTGGTCACAGGGTCGGCTCGCGGCATCAAGGCCCCCAGTATCACCAAGCTGGGCGCTGGACTCAAATGACGATCGCCCCGCAGCCTTCACTTCACAGCAGTGACATCATTGCGACATTAATCTGTCACTCGCCCCCGCAATACTTGCGCCTGTTTTCCGGAACCACAGAACCTGTCTATTCAGGCCCTTCCGGAGACATGCCAACACAGGGGCGGGCGCTCGGCGTCCCCCATCTTATTCAGTAGGGAGAACCGTATGCGTCTTGTTTCTACACTTACCGGAGCAAGCCTGACCGGCATGGTGCTGGCCATGAGCACCACTCCGGCCAGTGCGGCCGTTGACGCCAAGCTGCTCGAAATGCTCCGCGCCAATGGCTCGATCAACCAGGCGCAATACAGCGAGCTGCAGGCTGACCTGGCCCAGGAAACCAAGGAAAAGGCCGCTCAGAAAGCCCAGTCCGAGCGCATGAGTTCGTTCGAGCAAAAAGTGGCCTGGGCGGCCAAGACTCAGATCAAAGGCGACGTGCGCCTGCGTTATGAAGACGTCAACGTGGACAACCCGATTTCCCGCAGCGGCAACCAGGACCGGGAGCGTGTGCGTGCCCGTGTCGGTTTCTACAGCGAGATCAACCCGCAAGTGGACGCCGGGGTGCGGGTCGCCACCGGCAGCAGCGCCGATGCGCGCTCGACCAACCAGAGCCTGGACAACTACTTCGAGAAGAAATCGTTGTGGGTGGACCTGGCCTACCTCGACTGGCACCCCACCGCCGTGCCGAACCTGCACCTGATCGGCGGCAAGATGATGCAGCCCTGGGTGAGCATGGGCGACATCATCTGGGACAGCGACATCAACCCCGAAGGCGTAGCCGCTACCTACAAGACCAACCTGGGCCCTGCCGAGGTGTTCGGCAGCATCGGCCACTACAACCTCAAGGACAACGTCGACGGCGACGGCGTGCAGTTCAAGCACGATGCACAGCTCTACGCTGCGCAGCTGGGGACCAAGTTCAACGCAGCCGACACCGTCAAGGTCACGGTGGGCGGCAGCGTTTACGGCTACGACAACGACAAGTCGTCGGCCGCGCTGCGCTCGCTGGGCAACACCACTGACGAATTCAACCTGGTGGAAGGCTTTGGCCAGGTGGACTTCACCGGCTTCGCCATCCCGCTGTCGGCCTATGGCCAATTCGTGAAGAACACCGAGAGCACCGATGGGCAGGACAAGGCCTGGCTGGCGGGTCTGAAGAGCAAGATCGGGGCCTGGAGCCTGGACTACAACTACCGCGACGTGCAGCGCAATGGCGTCGTGAGCCTGTTCACCGACTCGGACTTCGGCAACGGCTTCACCGGCTCGCGCGGTCACAAGTTCAAGGTTGGCTACGAGATCGACAAGAACTTCGCACTCGGTGCGGCCTATATGATGGCCAAGACCGACTACTCCAACCTGCCCAACAGCAACGCCGATGTGGATACGCTGCAGGTGGACCTGGAAGCCAAGTTCTAAGCACCGCCACCGCGCAAACGGCCGTCCCCATCCGGCCGTTTGCGCTTTTAGGCGGGCATCGCCAGCCTTGCCGGCTTAGCGTTTGCGCAAAATCACGCTGCCGATCGAATACCCCGCGCCAAACGAGCTGAGCACACCCAGCGCCCCTTGTGGCAGGTCATCCTGATACAGGTGCAAGGCAATGACCGAGCCTGCCGAGCTGGTGTTGGCGTAGCGGTCCAGGATCACCGGCGCTTCCTGTTCACTCACTTCACGCCCCAGCAGCTTCTTGACGATCAGGTGGTTCATGCTGAGGTTGGCCTGGTGCAGCCAGAAGCGCGCTACATCGCTGGGCTGAAGGCCGTTTTCCTGCAAATGCTCGCCCACCAGCTCCGCCACTTTCGGGCACACCTCGCGGAACACCTTGCGGCCTTCCTGGATGAACAGCTTGTCTGCGGCGCCTTCGCCCTCCTCCGCCGCGCGGTTGAGGAAGCCGAAGTTGTTGCGGATGTTATTGGAGAACTCGGTCCACAGCTTGCTGCTGACCACGTCGAACTGGTGCGCCGATGTGGCGTGATCGGCGCGTTCGAGCAGTACCGCGGTCGCCGCATCGCCAAAGATGAAGTGGCTGTCACGGTCGCGGAAGTTCAGGTGGCCGGTGCACACTTCAGGGTTGACCATGAGCACGGCCCGCGCCTGCCCCAGCGCCACGCTGTTGGCGGCGGTCTGGATGCCGAAGGTGGCGGACGAACACGCCACGTTCATGTCGAAGGCAAACCCCTGGATGCCCAGCGCCTGCTGCACTTCGATGGCAATGGCCGGGTAAGGGCGCTGCAAGTTGGAACAGGCGACGATGACCCCGTCCACGTCGGCAGCGCTGCGGCCAGCGCGCTCCAGCGCCTGGCGCGCCGCCGCCACGGCCATTTCGCACAGCACCGACGGCTCGTCGTTGGAGCGCTCTGGCAGGCGCGGTTTCATGCGCTGCGGGTCGAGGATGCCGGCCTTGTCCATGACGAAGCGGCTCTTGATACCCGAGGCCTTTTCGATGAACGCCGCATCGGACAGCGGTGCGGCTTCGACCTCGCCACGCTCGATGGCCTGGGCGTTATCCTGGTTGAACTGCTGCGACCAGGTGTTGAAGGAGGCTACCAGTTCTTCGTTGGAGATGCTCTGGGCCGGGGTGTACAGGCCGGTGCCGCTGATCACGACATTATGCACGGTCGTTCCTCTGTTCTTGGGCCATCGCCACCCGGCGCTGGCTGGAAATACACTGATTTAGTGGCACTTTAGTACTAACTTTGCGACGCGGGCAGAGCCCACGCTTGACGGTAGCCCACCTCATGGATGCCATCACCCTGTAGGCGGTGAGTATGCAGGCAAAGCAGGGCTATGCGCAGTGGGCCGCCAAGCGGCCCGAAATTGTCTCAATAGTGCCACAACTGTGTGAGTTTAGCCTTCCACCTGGCTCCACTGCTTGCTCAATCGCTTATCGGAAATCGGCACCTTGGTGCCCAGCTGCTGGGCGAACAGCGACACGCGGTATTCCTCCAGCCACCAGCGGTACAGGGCCAGCTGCTCGTCGCGCTTGCCTTCCTGGGCATGCTTGTCGGCACGGGCCTTGTACTGCGCCCACAAGTTGGCCAGTTCGCCACTCCATACCCGGTCCTTCTGCACCTGCGAACCCAGCTTCTCCAGGCGCAGCTCGATGGCCTTGAGGTAGCGTGGCAGCTCCTTGAACCACAGCGCCGGCGTTTCACGCACAAAGCCCGGGTACACCAGGTTGCCCAACTGCTGCTTGATATCGTTCAGGGCCACGGCCTGGCTCAGGTCGATCTTGCCCTTGAAGCGTTTCTGCAACCCGTGCCACAGCTTCAGCACCTCGAGGGTCTGCCGCGCCAGGCGCTCGGCATGCTCGGCCCAGCTGCCCCGCTTGCGTTCGGCCAGCGCCGCCAGGGCCGCGCCTTCCCGGGGCAGAACCGGCTCACCGTCGAGAATGCAACTGTCCAGGCTTGCCAGCAGAATGTCTTCGACCAGCGCGTCGACCCGGCCCATGTCGCGGTACAGCAGCCCCAGTTCGGTCAGCCCAGGCAGCTTGCCACGCAGGAACTTGGCCGGCTCGGCCAGCTGTTGCAGCAGCAGGCGCTGCAAGGCGCGGCGGTGCTGGAAGTCGGCTTCGGCCTGGGTCGAGAAGCGGCCTTCACGCACCGTGCCATTGTCCTCCACCAAGGCCGGATAAACCGTCATCGACAGCCCCGCGATCTTTTGCTGTGCCGTGGGTTTCACTTCGCTGAAGGCCTTGGCCTGCACCGGCTGCTCGCTTTTGGCATCGCGTGGCACTGCCAGCGCTGCCTGGCTGGCGGCGGCGAACCGCGCGGTCAGCTCAGCCAGGTCACGCCCTTCGCCCAGGAATTTGCCCTGCCCGTCGACGACCTCGATGTTCATGCGCAGGTGGCCTTCGACAAGGCTGACCGACTCGTCCCAGGCCTCGTCGGGCACCCGCGCACCGGTCATGCGCAGCAGTTCATGGCCCAGGGCCTGGGGCAACGCGCCTTGGCCGAAGGTCATGCGGGCCAAGGCGGCCTTGACGAAGTCCGGCACCGGCACGAAGTTCTTGCGCAGGGCTTTGGGCAAGTTGCGAACCAGCGCCACGCACTTGGCTTCGAGCAGGCCGGGCACCAGCCACTCCAGGCGCTCGCCTGGCAGGCTCGGCAACAGGGGTGCCGGCACCCGAACGGTTACGCCGTCGCGGGGGTGATTGGGCTCGAAGTGGTAGGTCAAGGGCAGGCGCAGTTCGCCCACCTGCAAGCTGTCGGGGTACTGCGCGGCAGTCACCTCGCTGGCCTCGCGTGCCAGCACGTCTTCCTCGCGCATGATCAGCAGGTTGGGGTCTTTCTGGCTGCCCATGCGGTACCAGCTGTCGAAAGTGGCCGTCTGGTGGATCTCGGCCGGCAGGCGCGCTTCGTAGAACGCATAGAGCGTTTCTTCGTCGGCCAGGATGTCGCGACGGCGGGCCTTGGCCTCGAGGGCGTCGAGCGCTTCGAGCAGACGCTTGTTGGCCGTCAGGCACTTGGCCCGCGACTGGATCTCACCACCCACCAGGGCCTCACGAATAAACAGCTCGCGGGAGGTGGCCGGGTCGATGGGGCCAAAGTGCACCGGCCTGCGGCCGACCAGGATCAACCCATACAGGGTGATCTGCTCATAGGCCACGACCTGCCCGCGCTTCTTCTCCCAATGGGGCTCGAAGTGGTTCTTCTTGATCAGGTGGCCGGCCAGCGGCTCGATCCAGTCCGGCTCGATACGCGCGACCATGCGGGCATAGAGCTTGGTGGTTTCCACCAGCTCGGCTGCCATGACCCACTGCGGGCGCTTGCGCCCGATACCCGATGACGGGTGCACCCAGAACCTGCGCTGCCGTGCGCCCTGGTAATCGCCATCTTCGGTCTTGTGGCCGATCTGGCTGAGCAGGCCGCTGAGCACGGCTTTGTGCAGCTTGGGGTAGTCGCACGGTTCCTTGTTGACCGTCAGTTGCAGCTCGCGGCAGATCAGCGCCAACTGGCGATGGGCGTCGCGCCACTCACGCAGGCGCAGGTAATTGAGGAACTGCTTGCGGCACCAGTTGCGTAAGGGGTTGGCCGTCAACGCCTGGCGCTGTTCTTCGAAACCTCGCCACAGGTTGACCAGTGCGGCGAAGTCCGAATCCACGTCCTTCCACTGGGCGTGGGCCTGGTCGGCGGCCTGCTGGCGCTCAGGGGGGCGTTCGCGTGGGTCCTGCACCGACAGGGCGCTGGTGACGATCAGCACTTCCTGCAGGCTGCCCAGGCGCGCGCCTTCGAGCAGCATGCGGCCCAGGCGCGGGTCGATGGGCAGCCGAGCCAGCTGACGCCCGACCGGGGTCAGCTGATTTTCACGGTTGACCGCCGAGAGCTCTTGCAGCAGGTTGAAGCCGTCGCTGATCGCCTTGCCGTCTGGCGGCTCGATGAAGGGGAACGCGTCGATGGCGCCCAAGCGCAGGTGCAGCATTTGCAGGATGACGGCCGCCAGGTTGGTGCGCAGGATCTCGGGGTCGGTGAAAGCCGGTCGGCTGTTGAAGTCTTCTTCGCTGTACAGACGCACGCAGATGCCCGGCTCCACCCGTCCACAGCGGCCCTTGCGCTGGTTGGCGCTGGCCTGGGACACGGCTTCGATGGGCAGGCGCTGCACCTTGGCGCGGTAGCTGTAGCGGCTGATGCGCGCCGTGCCGGTATCGATCACATAGCGAATGCCGGGGACCGTCAGCGATGTTTCGGCCACGTTGGTGGCCAGCACCACGCGCCGCCCGGCATGGGGCTGGAAGATCCGCTGCTGCTCGGCCGGCGACAGGCGCGCGTACAGGGGCAGGATTTCGGTATGGCGCAACTGCGCCTTGCGCAGAATCTCGGCGGCGTCGCGAATTTCGCGCTCACCGGGCAGGAAGATCAGCACATCGCCCGGGCCCTTGCCCTGGCCGCGCTCGTGCTGGGCCAATTCGTCGAGGGTGGCAAGGATAGCCTGGTCGACGGTGAGGTCGTCCTCGATCGGGTTACCTTCCTCGTCCTGTTCGCTGGTCAGCGGGCGGTACCAGGTTTCCACGGGGAAGGTACGGCCGGACACCTCGATGATGGGCGCATTGTCGAAATGTTTGGAAAACCGCTCCAGGTCGATGGTGGCCGAGGTGATGATGAGCTTGAGGTCGGGCCGCCGGTGCAACAGGGTCTTGAGGTAGCCGAGCAGGAAGTCGATGTTCAGGCTGCGTTCGTGGGCTTCGTCGACGATGATGGTGTCGTAGCGTTCCAGGAAGCGGTCGTGCTGGGTTTCGGCCAGCAGGATGCCGTCGGTCATGAGTTTGACCAGTGTGTTGGCATCGCTCTGGTCTTCGAAGCGTACCTGATAACCCACCAGGCCGCCCAGCGGGGTGCCAAGTTCCTCGGCCACCCGGGCGGCAACACTGCGCGCGGCGATCCGGCGTGGCTGGGTGTGGGCAATCAGGCCATGGCTGCCGCGGCCCAGTTCCAGGCAGATCTTGGGCAGCTGGGTGGTCTTGCCCGAGCCGGTTTCGCCGGCGATGACCAGCACTTGGTGTTCGGCCAGGGCTTTTTTGATCTCGTCGCGCTTGGCGGCGATGGGCAGGCTGTCGTCGTAGCGCACCAATGGCACGCTCTGCTGGCGGGCGGTGACCTGGGCGCAGGACGCCTGCACCCGCTCTGCCCACTGCGCCAGCTTTGTCTCGTCGGGGCGCTTGCGCAGTTCATGCAACTGGCGCCGCAGACGGTGGCGGTCGGCGATCATGGCGTGGTCGAGGTTTTGCAGCAGTTTGTCGATGGCGTGGTCAGTCATTGGGCTTTTCGGTGATGCAGGTGGGCCTGCGGTGTAATCGGCATTCGAAAGAGGTGTGATTGTCGCAGATTTGGTTATTGCTTGCTGGGGGTGCTTGAAAGGTTTGGGCTGGCGGGTCGGTTTGAGGGTTCAGTATCTCTCGGCGGGGCTGGAGCTGGCGGGTGCGCAGGTAATGGGCGGCGGCTTGGGTGGGGGCAGGGATTTGCGAACTGGCTGAGGTCGCCTGAACCGCTTTGCGCCCGTCGCGGCGAGCGTGTCAGCGTTTTTGTGTGCGGGCCGGTAGCGGCCTGTCGTCAGGCAGGCCCTCATTTTCACCATGTTGGCCGGGTGAGCCGACCCCCGAACAAAACCGCTCGAACGCTTAAGGCTCGAACGGCTTCATTGCAGGGATCACCGCACAGGCAATTTACTTGCCCGTCCACTCCTTCACTCGCTCTGGGTGCTTGGCCACCCAGTCCTTGGCAGCCGCCTCGGGCTTGGCGCCTTCCTGGATAGCCAGCATCACCTCGCCGATCTCATCCTTGGACTGCCAGCTGAACTTCTTCAGGAACTCGGCCACTTCCGGGGCCTTGGTGGCAAGCTCCTTGCTGCCGATGCTGTTGACGGTCTCAGCAGCGCCATAAACGCCTTTGGGGTCTTCGAGGAACTTGAGTTTCCATTTGGCGAACATCCAGTGCGGGACCCAGCCAGTCACGGCGATGGACTGCTGCTTGGCGTAGGCACGGCCCAGCTCGGCGGTCATCGCAGCACCGGAACTTGCCTGCAGCTTGTAGCCGGTCAGGTCGTAGTCCTTGATCGCCTGATCGGTCTTGATCATGACACCGGAACCCGCATCGATGCCGACGATTTTCTGCTTGAACGAGGAATCGGTCTTCAGGTCAGCGATGCTCACCGCCTTGACGTACTCAGGCACGATCAGGCCAATCTTGGCATCCTTGAAGTTCGCGCCGTAGTCGACCACGTTGTCCTTGTTCTTGGCCCAGTACTCACCATGGGTCACCGGCAGCCATGCCGACAGCATGGCATCGAGCTTACCGGTGGCCACGCCCTGCCACATGATGCCCGTGGCCACGGCTTGCAGCTTCACATCGTAGCCAAGCTTCTGCTTGATCACCTCGGCGGCCACGTTGGTGGTAGCCACACTGTCTGCCCACCCATCCACGTAACCAATGCTGACTTCTTTGGCCATGGCCTGTGCGCCGCTCAAGGCCAGTGCCAGGGCGGTACCCACGCCCAGGAAACGACGCATTTTTGTTGAAGTAGCCATCAAAGCATTCCCTCGTCAGGTCTCGGAGATTCCATCATCTGCCTGCAACCAAGCCAGACCTGATCCAAGTACGACGCCCAGGCGCTCATACGCGACAGCACTGTGCCATTAGCGGCAGCGGCATGGACCTGCCTGCGCGATCCTTGCATGCCAAAGGTTTGGCGCCGGGCTACTATTGGCCCTTTTGCCCCCGACGATGGACCGCCCGATGCCCAGTTCCCCCCGCCTGCTGACATGTCTATATACCCTTGCCTGCCTGATCGGTCTGCTCGGGCTCGGTGGGCTCTGGTACGGGCTGGGCAGACCGGTGGACCTGCCCGACGCCGCCAATGCCACGCACAAGCTGCAGTGCGCATCCTATACCCCGTTCGACAAGGACCAGTCGCCCTACGACCAACCCATGCAACTGCGCCCGGCGCGCATGGACGCCGACCTGGCCCTGCTCGCTGAGCGATTCCAGTGCATCCGCACCTATTCCATGAGCGGTCTTGAGGCTATCCCGGCGCTGGCGCGCAAGCATGGCCTGAAGGTGATGCTCGGGGCCTGG
This sequence comes from Pseudomonas sp. DE0010, assembly GCF_007680745.1. Classification (NCBI taxonomy): domain Bacteria; kingdom Pseudomonadati; phylum Pseudomonadota; class Gammaproteobacteria; order Pseudomonadales; family Pseudomonadaceae; genus Pseudomonas; species Pseudomonas sp. DE0010. The sequence continues at coordinate 44,155 of NZ_VEJQ01000021.1, read as the reverse complement.
GTCAATGCCCACCCGGCCGATACCGACCGGGAAGTCGCGCTGCTGATCGCCGCCGCCAACGCCAACCCCGATGTGGTCAGCGCCGTCATCGTGGGTAACGAGACCTTGCTGCGCAAGGAAGTCACCGGCAAACGACTGGCCGAGTTGATTGCGCGGGTCAAGCGTCAGGTAAGCGTGCCGGTCACCTATGCCGATGTGTGGGAGTTCTGGTTGCAGCACCCCGAGATCGCGCCTGAAGTGGACTTTCTCACCATTCACTTGCTGCCGTATTGGGAAGACGAGCCACGGGGCATCGACGATGCGCTGGCCCATGTCGCCGACATACGGCGGCAGTTCGGCGAGCGCTTCGCGCCCAAGGACATCCTGATCGGTGAAACCGGCTGGCCCAGCGAAGGCCGACAGCGTGAAACCGCCCTGCCTAGCCGGGTCAACGAGGCGCGCTTCATTCGCGGATTCGTCGCCATGGCCGAGCACAATGGCTGGCGCTATAACCTGATCGAAGCTTTCGACCAGCCCTGGAAACGCGCCAACGAAGGTGCCGTGGGTGGGTATTGGGGCTTATACGATGCCGATCGGCAGGACAAGGGCATCCTCGAAGGGCCCGTCAGCAACTTGCCCGACTGGCCCACTTGGTGGCTGGGGTGCGCGGCGCTGGCAGCGCTGATGCTGTGCATGGCAGGGCGACCACGCACACGCACAGGCGCGTGGGCCATGCCGCTGCTGGCCATGTTCGGTGCAGCGTGCCTGGGCCTGTGGGGGGAGTTGATGCGCAGCCACGCCCGTTTCGCCCCGGAGTGGGTGTGGGCAGGGCTGTTGGCGGGATTGAACGTGCTGGTACTGGCCCGGGCACTGCTGCATCTGGCCCAGCCGTCAGGCGTGCGCGGGCGCTGGTCTGACTGGCTGCAAAAGCGAGCCGGCGGGTTGCTGTTGCTGGCCGGCTTTGCAGGCGCCGTGAGCACATTGGCAATGGTTTTCGATCCCCGCTACCGCAGTTTTCCCAGTGCAGCGCTGGCCTTGCCAGCTTTGGTATTCGTGCTGTGGCCCGTGCTGACGCGGCGACGAGAAGCTATCTTGCTGGCAGGTATCATCGGCCTTGGCATACTGCCGCAGCTACTGATCGAAGGGATGAACAGCGGACAGGCCTGGCGCTGGGCAGCCGTGAGCGCGCTGATGACCGCCGCCCTTTGGCGCAGCCTGAGGCTCGGCCGCGCCTGACACCTCTAGCTGTTCGCGGCACGGGGCGCAACCCTGGCGGGGGCTCATTTACCTGACCAGGCGCAGCCCCGCCAGCACCAATGCGAATACGGCGATGCTGGCGGTGTACAGCACCAATGCCGGTACGGCGAACAACAGGGCAATGCCGGCCAACACTGTACCGGTCCGCCCCTGCAGCAGCCAGCCAAGCGCTGACAGGGCCAGCCCGGCCCAGGCCAGGACCTGGTGGTGAATACCCAACCCCAGCAACGCCCGAACCTCGCACTGCCAATACGCGGCTGGCTCAGTGCACAACCCCACCCACTGCCCGTCCTCCATCAGTCCGTAGCGCACGCCATAGCTGGCAGCGAGCCAGAACCCGACGAACATCAGTAGTAATGCGCCAGGCAGCCTGCGACTCATTGACTTTTCCCACTCGACTGATCAAAAAATCCATGATCGCTTACATCCCGGTCTAAGGCAAAATACCTGCCTGCAACTCGGTTCAGATAACAGGCACACCAAAGGCCATCACGCCCGGCAACTTTGCCACGGCCATTGTGGTCTTAGCTTGCACACGCGCCACCTTGCGTTCTTTTGGGGGATTACATGCTTCGTTCTTTGCGCCTCGCTGCCGTTCTCGGCAGCCTGCTCATGGCTGTGGCCGCTTCTGCGCGGGATATCGACGCCGCGAGCTATGGCTACCCCCTGACCAACCCGTTCGAGGCGACCATCGCCACGACGCCGCCGGACCAGCGCCCGATGCTGCCCAGCGATGACGAGATCGACCAGTCCGACTACAGCCTCACCTTGCGCCCCGAGCGTGAATTCACGCTGCCGGACAACTTCTGGGCGGTCAAGAAACTCAAGTACCGCATGGCCCAGCAGGACCACGCCGCCCCGTTGATCTTCATCATTGCCGGCACCGGTGCGTCCTACAGCAGCAGCATCAATGAATACCTGAAAAAGCTGTACTACAAGGCCGGCTTCCACGTGGTGCAGCTGTCCTCGCCCACCAGCTACGATTTCATCAGCGCAGCGTCGCGCTTCGCCACGCCCGGCATCAGCCAGGATGACGCCGAAGACATGTACCGGGTGATGCAATCGGTCCGCGCCCAGCACCCTCGCCTGCCCGTGACCGAGTTCTACCTGACCGGCTATAGCCTGGGCGCCCTCGATGCGGCCTTCGTCAGCCACCTGGATGAAACCCGGCGCAGCTTCAACTTCAAGCGTGTGCTGCTGCTCAACCCACCCGTGAACCTCTACACCTCGATCAACAACCTGGACAAGCTGGTGCAGACCCAGGTCAAGGGGATCGACCGGAGCACCACGTTCTATGAGCTGATGCTGGAAAAACTCACGCGCTACTTCCAGGAAAAGGGCTTCATCGACCTCAACGAAGCGCTCTTGTACGATTTCCAGCAGTCGCGCCAGCACTTGTCCAACGAACAGATGGCCATGCTCATCGGCACCTCGTTCCGTTTCTCGGCCGCCGATATCGCCTTCACTTCCGACCTGATCAACCGTCGCGGCCTGATCATCCCACCGAAGGTGAAGATCACCGAAGGCACGAGCCTGACGCCCTACTTCAAGCGTGCCTTGCAGTGCGATTTCGACTGCTACATGACCGAACAGGTGATCCCGATGTGGCGTGCCCGCACCGGTGGGGGCACCATCCTGGAGCTGACCAATCAGGTGAGCCTGTACGCGCTGGCCGACTACTTGCAAAACAGCCCCAAGATCGCCGTGATGCACAATGCCGACGACGTTATTCTCGGCCCAGGCGATATCGGGTTCCTGCGCAAGGTGTTCGGTGATCGCCTGACCCTTTATCCCCATGGTGGCCATTGCGGCAACATCAACTACCGCGTCAACAGTGACGCCATGCTGGAGTTCTTCCGTGGTTAACAAACTGCTCTTTGCCACGGCCCTGCTTGCCGCAGGCCATACCCTGGCCGCCGAGACCGCACCTAGAGCCAGCGTCGTCGAGGCTGATCCGCAGGTGATCGGCACCGCCCCGCTGGCCCCGGAAGCCGACGGCTTCCTCGACCCGCTGCGCGAGTTGAAATTCAACCCGGGCCTGGACCAGCGTGAATTCGAGCGCTCTACCCTCGAAGCGCTGAACGTCTACGACCCGCTCGAGTCGATGAACCGCCGCATCTATCATTTCAACTACCGCCTGGACCAATGGGTGCTGCTGCCGCTGGTCAATGGCTACCAGTACGTCACCCCGCGTTTTCTGCGCAGTGGGGTGACCAATTTCTTCAACAACCTGGGGGACGTGCCCAACCTGTTCAACAGCGTGCTGCAGCTCAAGGCCAAACGCTCGGCCGAGATAACGGCACGGCTGATGTTCAACACGATTATCGGGGTAGGCGGTTTGTGGGACCCGGCGACCAAGATGGGCCTGCCGCGCCAGAGCGAGGATTTCGGCCAAACCCTGGGCTTCTATGGCGTGCCGGCAGGCCCTTACCTGATGCTGCCGCTGTTGGGCCCTTCGAACCTGCGCGACACCGCCGGGCTGGTGGTGGATTATTCCGGCGAGCAGGCGATCAATTACCTGGACATGGCCAAGGTCAGCCGCGAGCATCCGGAATTCTTCGGCCTGCGGGTCATCGACAAGCGCTACACCACCAACTTCCGCTACGGGCAGATGAACTCACCGTTCGAGTATGAAAAGGTGCGCTACGTCTATACCCAGTCGCGCAAGCTGCAGATCGCCGAGTAACCCGGCAGCGCCACTGCCGTCACGGCAGCGGCGCGGTCGCTTTCAACGCCTTTTCTTTTCGTACAGCCTTGGGGCCCCGTCCGGTCGGGACTTGAACCGGCGGTGGGCCCACAGGTACTGCTCGGGGCATTCGCGCAGCACCTGCTCGACCCACTGGTTGATCCGAAGGCAGTCAGCCTCTTCGCTCTCACCGGGGAAATCGCTCAACGGGGGATGAATCACCAGCCGATAGCCGCTGCCGTCTTCGAGTCGCTTCTGCGTGAACGGAATGACCTGGGCGCGGCCCAAGCGCGCAAACTTGGTGGTGGCCGTGACCGTGGCTGCCGGGATCCCGAACAAGGGCACGAACAGGCTTTGCTTGGCGCCGTAGTCCTGGTCGGGCGCGTACCAGATCGCGCGGCCGGCGCGCAGCAGCTTGAGCATGCCCCTGACATCCTCGCGCTCGACGGCCAGGGAGTCCAGGTTGTGCCGTTCGCGTCCGCTGCGCTGGATGAAATCGAACAGGGCATTGCCATGCTCGCGGTACATGCCGTCGATGGTGTGACGCTGGCCGAGCAAGGCCGCGCCGATTTCCAGGGTAGTGAAGTGCACCGCCATCAGGATCGCCCCCTGCCCCGCCTGCTGGGCGGCCTGCAAGTGCTCGAGCCCCTCGACATGCGCCAGGCGCGCCAACCGCGCCTTGGGCCACCACCAGCTCATGGCCATTTCGAAGAAGGCGATGCCAGTCGAGGCGAAGTTGGCCTTGAGCAGGCGCTGCCGTTCGTCCGCCGACCGTTCGGGGAAGCACAGTTCCAGGTTGCGCGCGGCGATACGCCTGCGCTCACCGGCAAAGCGGTACATGATCGCGCCTAACGCCGCACCCAGTTTGAGCAGTACGCGGTAGGGCAACTGCACCACCAGCCACAGCAGCCCCAGGCCCAGCCACAGGCCCCAGAACTTGGGATGAAGGAAATAGGGACGAAAACGCGGGCGATCCATTGAAGCTTCCATCAAGACATGGGCCGCGCATTCTACAACGGATCGGCTCATGTTGCGGGCAACCGGTCTTATCGTTATAAGTCAGGGCACTTTTTCCGCAACAAGCCGTCTATGCAGACCATGAGCCCAAACCACACCTCCGACACCCCCTCCGTGTTCCAGCTCAAGGGCAGCATGCTTGCCATTACCGTTCTGGAACTGGCGCGCAATGACCTTGAAGCCCTTGATCGCCAGTTGGCGGCCAAAGTGGCCCAGGCGCCGAACTTCTTCAGCAATACGCCGTTGGTGCTGGCGCTGGACAAGCTGCCGGCCGGCGAAGGTGCGATCGACCTGCCTGGCTTGATGCGCATTTGCCGCCACCATGGCCTGCGGACCCTGGCCATCCGTGCCAACCGCATCGAAGACATTGCCGCGGCCATCGCCATCGATCTGCCGGTGCTGCCCCCGTCCGGCGCCCGCGAGCGGCCACTGGAACCGGAGCCCGAGGCCAAGAAACCCGAGCCGGCCCCTGCCCCGCCACCGGTGCTCGAACCCGAGGTACGCGCCACGCGCATCATCACCGCCCCGGTACGTGGCGGCCAGCAGATCTACGCCCAAGGTGGGGACCTTGTGGTCACCGCTTCGGTCAGCCCGGGTGCGGAACTTCTTGCCGATGGCAACATCCATGTGTACGGCGCCATGCGCGGCCGTGCCCTGGCAGGTATCAAGGGCAATACCAAGGCGCGTATCTTCTGCCAGCAGATGACCGCTGAAATGGTCTCCATTGCCGGCCAGTACAAAGTGTGCGAAGACTTGCGCCGCGATCCGTTATGGGGCGCTGGCGTACAAGTCAGCCTGTCTGGCGACGTGTTGAACATCACCCGTCTTTAACGGATACTTGCCAGCATTTTTAGAGCAACTTTTTTATCGTTGCCGTTATTTCAGTTATTTGCAGGGACTTGCGTCCCGATCATTTTAGGGGTGAAACACCTTGGCCAAGATTCTCGTGGTTACTTCCGGCAAAGGGGGTGTGGGCAAGACCACCACCAGCGCCGCCATCGGTACCGGCCTCGCACTGCGTGGCCACAAGACGGTCATCGTCGACTTCGACGTGGGCCTGCGTAACCTCGACCTGATCATGGGCTGCGAACGCCGTGTGGTTTATGACTTCGTCAACGTGGTCAATGGCGAAGCCAACCTGCAACAAGCCCTGATCAAGGACAAGCGCCTGGAAAACCTGTACGTGCTGGCGGCCAGCCAGACCCGTGACAAGGACGCCCTTACCCAGGAAGGCGTCGAGAAGGTCCTGATGGACCTGAAGGAGCAGTTCGAATACGTGATCTGCGACTCGCCGGCCGGTATCGAGAAAGGTGCCCACCTGGCCATGTACTTCGCCGACGAGGCCATCGTGGTCACCAACCCCGAAGTGTCTTCGGTTCGTGACTCCGACCGCATGCTCGGCATCCTGTCGAGCAAGTCGCGCCGCTCGGAAAACGGCGAAGAGCCGATCAAGGAGCACCTGCTGATCACCCGCTACCACCCCGAGCGCGTCGTCAAGGGCGAAATGCTCAGCGTGGCCGACGTGGAAGAGATTCTCTCGATCAAGCTCAAGGGCGTGATTCCCGAATCGCAGGCGGTGCTCAAGGCATCCAACCAGGGTATCCCGGTCATTCTCGATGACCAGAGCGATGCCGGCCAGGCGTACAGTGACGCAGTCGACCGCCTGCTGGGCAAAGAGAAGCCGATGCGCTTCATCGATGTACAGAAGAAGGGATTCTTCGAGCGCATTTTCGGGAGCAAATAAACCATGAACCTTTTTGACTTCTTTCGTGGCAGACAGAAACAGACCAGCGCGTCGGTGGCGAAAGAGCGTCTACAGATCATCGTGGCGCACGAGCGCGGACAACGCAGCGAACCGGACTATCTGCCCGAGTTGCAGAAGGAACTGCTGGAAGTGATTCGCAAGTATGTGAACATCGGCAATGACGATGTACACATCGAGCTGGAAAACCAGGGCAGCTGCTCCATTCTTGAGCTGAACATCACCCTGCCGGATCGCTGATCTGGCAGAGCGCCGGGGCTGCGCTGCAGCCCATTCGCGGCACGAGGCCGCTCCGACAAGGGATCGCACTCCCCTGTCGGAGCGGCCTTGCCGCATATGGGGAGCAGCACCGCCCCGCTTTTTCTCCTGATTCAACAGAGACCACGCAATGCCGCTGTCGACTATTCAGATCCTTCACGAAGACGCCGCCATCCTGGTGATCAACAAGCCGACGCTGCTGCTGTCGGTCCCGGGCCGGGCTGAAGACAACAAGGATTGCCTGATTACCCGTCTCCAGGAAAACGGCTATCCCGATGCGCTGATCGTGCATCGTCTGGACTGGGAGACGTCGGGCATCATCCTGCTGGCCCGTGATGCCGACAGCCACCGCGAGCTGTCGCGCCAGTTCCATGATCGGGAAACCGAGAAGGCCTACACCGCCCTGTGTTGGGGGCAGCCGGCACTGGACAGCGGCAGCATCGACCTGCCACTGCGGTATGACCCACCCACCAAGCCACGCCACGTCGTGGACCATGAACAAGGCAAGCATGCGCTGACGTTCTGGCGGGTGGTGGAACGTTGCGGCGAGTACTGCCGTGTGGAGCTGACGCCCATCACAGGGCGCTCGCATCAACTGCGTGTGCACATGTTATCGATCGGCCACCCACTGCTGGGTGATCGGCTGTATGCCAACCCTCAGGCCTTGGCCGCCCACGAGCGGCTGTGCCTGCATGCATCGATGCTCAGCTTCACCCACCCGGTGTCCGGTGAGCGCCTCAAATTCGAGTGCCCGGCGCCGTTTTGATCGGGCATGGCTGTGTCTTCGCAGTCCATCAGAGCTGCCGGCGCTGCCCTGACCAGCTGTGTTGCGGGCTGAGGCGCTGGGGTCGGTGTGCGGCCTGTAGCCATCCAGCCAAGTGCGCAACCCACAGCCCGACACCGCTCGGCGACTCAATACGCTAAACTCGCGCCACTGCTGTCTGGAGTGAACTATGCGCGATGTACTCAATGCAGGCCTGATCGATTTTCTCAAGGCCTCCCCTACTCCCTTCCACGCCACCGCCAGCCTGGCCCTGCGCCTGGAGGCCGCTGGCTACCAGCGCCTGGACGAGCGCGAGAGCTGGTCCGTCGTGTCAGGCGGGCGCTATTACGTCACCCGTAACGATTCCTCGATCATCGCGATCAAGATGGGCAGGCAGCCACCGCTGCTCAACGGCATCCGCATGGTCGGCGCCCACACCGACAGCCCCTGCCTGCGGGTCAAGCCGCAACCGGAACTGCAGCGCCAGGGCTTCTTGCAGCTGGGCGTGGAGGTGTATGGCGGGGCCCTGCTGGCGCCGTGGTTCGACCGCGACCTGTCGCTGGCGGGCCGGGTCACCTACCGCCGTGACGGCAAGGTGGAAAGCCAGCTTGTCGACTTCAAGCTGCCGATCGCGGTCATCCCCAACCTGGCCATCCACCTCAACCGTACCGCCAACGATGGCTGGCATATCAACCCGCAGACCGAACTGCCACCGATCCTGGCGCAAGTGGCCGGTGACGAGCGCATCGACTTTCGCGCCCTGCTGACCGAACAACTGGCGCGCGAGCACCAACTCAACGCCGACGTGGTGCTGGACTACGAGCTGAGCTTCTACGATACCCAGGACGCCGCGCAGATCGGGCTCAATGGCGACTTCATTGCCGGTGCCCGCCTGGACAACCTGCTGTCGTGCTACGCCGGGCTGCAAGCCCTGCTGGCCGCCGACAGCGATGAAACCTGCATCCTGGTTTGCAATGACCACGAGGAAGTCGGCAGCAGCTCGGCCTGCGGCGCAGACGGGCCGATGCTCGAGCAGACTTTGCAGCGCCTGTTGCCCGACGGCGACGCCTACGTGCGCACCATCCAGCGTTCGTTGATGGTTTCGGCCGACAATGCCCATGGCGTGCACCCGAACTACGCCGACAAGCACGACGGCAACCATGGCCCGAAACTCAACGCAGGGCCGGTGATCAAGGTGAACAACAACCAGCGCTACGCCACCAACAGCGAAACCGCCGGCTTCTTCCGCCACTTGTGCATGGCCGAGGAAGTACCGGTGCAGAGCTTCGTGGTACGCAGCGACATGGGTTGCGGCTCGACCATCGGGCCCATTGCGGCCAGCCACCTTGGCGTGCGGACGGTCGACATCGGGCTGCCGACCTTTGCCATGCACTCCATTCGCGAGCTGTGCGGCAGCCATGACCTGGCGCACCTGGTGAAGGTCCTGACAGCGTTCTACCGCAGTCACGACCTGCCGTGAGCCACGCAGAGCGCCGGGGTGCTACACACCCGGCGCCAACAGACCGCACTGCTGCACATGGCCGACACGTTCGCCTCAGGCAGGCCGGGCCGGGGGTTAGCGACTATGCTAATGGCATGTCTCACTGCAAAGGACTGTCGCCATGTCACCCTTCCTGGCCCTGCTGATCCCCGTCTGCGCATCCCTGCTGCTGCTCACCCTCGGGTTCGGCCTGCGCGAGCGCGATGTTGGCGTGCTGATGATGTGGGCAGGCACCCTGGGCATCTTCGGCCTGACCTGCTGGAAGATCCTGGAGAAACTGCCGTCATAAACCTCTACACTCGGGCAATCGTTTGACCTGAGGTAGATCTGCCCGTGCCTGCCCTTCTGCGTTACCTGCTTGTCCTGCTGTTGCTGTCCATCGGCCCTGTACACGCAGCAGGCCTGCCCGGCCTTCTAGGGTCCAGTGCCCCCGCCCAGCCCGAGGCTTCCGAGCCGCTGGGCAAATCCCTGGACGAGGTGATCAAGAGCCTTGAGAACGACCAGCAGCGTGCCAAGCTCCTGGCCGACTTGAAAAAGCTGCGCGACGCCACGCAGAAGTCACAACCGAGCGTTGAGCAAGGCGTGCTCGGCTTGATCGGTGGCGCCCTGCACGATTTCGAAAAGCAGTTCACCGGCGAGGCCAACCCGTTCCAGCGCTGGGGCATGGAAATCGACCAGGCCCAGGAGGAACTGGCGGCCTTGATGGTGCCGGTTCACCAATGGCCCGCGATCCTGTTCGGCTTTGCAGCAGTGATTGCGGTGTGGAGCGTGCTGGCATTCGCCTTCAACTGGGTGGGCCATCGGGTTCGCCTGCGGTTCGGCCTGAGCGAAGAACTGCCCCAACATCCCCGCACCTGGGACCTGGTCCGCTTCGCCCTGCGCAAGCTGGGCCCGTGGTTGGTTGCGCTGGTGTTCACGGTGTACTTGAGCTTCGTACTGCCCCCGTCGCTGGGTAAATCGCTGGCCATGGTGCTGGCGTATGCCCTGGTGGTGGGCACCTGCTTCTCGGCCATCTGCGTGATCGCGTTTTCCCTGCTGGACGGCCCACACCGCCACCGGGCATTACACATCCTGCGCCACCGTGCATTCCGGCCCTTGTGGCTGATCGGCAGCTTTGCCGCCTTCGGCGAGGCCATGAGCGACCCGCGCCTCACCGCTGCGCTGGGCATACACCTGGCCCATGGGGTGGCCACCTTGGCCAACGTCGTCGCCGCGGTGTGCACTGGCCTGTTCATCCTGCGTTTTCGCCGGCCCATCGCCCACCTGATCCGCAACCAACCCTTGTCGCGCCGCCTGACGCGACGAACCCTGAGCGACACCATCGAGATCCTGGGCAGTTTCTGGTTCATTCCGGCGCTGATTCTGGTGGCCATCTCCCTGTTCGCCACTTTCGTCTCGGCCGGTGACACCAGCACGGCGCTTCGCCAGTCACTGATGTGCACGGTGCTGGTCGTGGTGTGCATGGTGCTCAATGGCCTAGTGCGCCGCCACGCCGCCAACCCCAAGCGCGCCGGCAAACGCCATGCGGTGTATGCCGAGCGGCTGCGCAATTTTGGCTACTTGCTGGTGCACCTGTTCATCTGGCTGGTGTTCATCGAGCTGGGTCTTCGGGTATGGGGGCTGTCGATGATCAGCTTCGCCGAAGGCGACGGGCATGACATCAGCCTGCGCCTGATGGGCCTGGCAGGCACGCTGATCGTCGCCTGGCTGGTGTGGATCCTGGCCGACACGGCGGTACACCATGCGCTGGTCCGCTCGCGCCGCGGCATGGCCAACGCCCGGGCGCAGACCATGATGCCGTTGATCCGTAACGTGATGTTCGTCTTCATCTTCATCATCGCGGTGATCGTGGCTCTGGCCAACATGGGCATGAACGTGACGCCGCTGTTGGCCGGTGCCGGTGTCATCGGCCTGGCGATCGGCTTCGGTGCCCAGTCGCTGGTGGCCGACCTGATCACCGGGCTGTTCATCATCATCGAGGACTCCCTGGCCATCGACGACTACGTGGATGTCGGCGGCCACCTGGGCACTGTAGAAGGCCTGACCATCCGTACCGTGCGCCTGCGGGACATCGATGGCATCGTGCATACCATTCCATTCAGCGAAATCAAGAGCATCAAGAACTACTCCCGCGAATTCGGCTACGCGATCTTCCGCGTGGCGATCCCCTACAACATGAACATCGACCAGGCGATCACGCTGGTGCGCGAGGTTGGTCAGAAGCTGCGCAGCGATCCGCTGATGCGGCGCAACATCTGGTCGCCACTGGAGCTGCAAGGGGTGGAGAGCTTCGAGTCGGGTTCAGCAGTGTTGCGCGCCCGCTTCAAGACGGCGCCGATCAAGCAGTGGGAAGTGTCGCGGGCCTTCAACCTGGCACTCAAGCGCCAGCTCGACGAAGCCGGCCTGGACCTGGCAACGCCCAGGCTGTCGGTGCAAGTGGTAACGGCCGGCGCAGGCGCCGTTACACAAGCCGAGGCGTCCAGTTGAAGCCGATTGGCCACGGACTGTGGCCGCGCCGGTGCCCCGAGAGGTCGCCCGGCTAGCCTGCCTGTGCCCTGATACAAATGGCGTCATGGCGCCAGTATTCCAGGTCGCAGTCGATCAGCTGCCCGTGCTGGTCGCTGTTGACCCGGGTGATCTGCAGCCCCGGGCTGCCCGCTGACACCCTCAACGCTCCGGCCGCCTGCACGGGCAATGCGGTGGGCAAGATCTCGAAGCACACCTGCCCGTAGTGCAGACCGTATTGGCGCTCATAGATTTCGGTCAATGACTGCGCCAGGTCGTGTTCGAGGATGGCCGGGAAGTAACGCGGGTTGAGGTAGTGCTCGGCGTACAGCACCGCCCTGCCGTCGATACGCCTGAGCCTGCAGATGCGCACCACACTGGACAACGCCGGCAGTTGCAGCCGCGCGCAGATGGCCGCCGAAGCCGGCTGCAGCCGAGCCGACAGCAGCTCGGTACTGGCGGCTCGCCCCTGCTCACGCACCATTGCATGGAAGTGGCTGCGCGCGATGAGGTCATAGCTCAAGCGCTCGGGGGCGACGAACCAGCCCCGCCGCTCTTCGCGATAGATCAAGCCCCTTGCCTCCAACTGCACCAACGCCTCGCGCAGGGTGATGCGCGTGGTGGCGAAGAGTTCGCTGAGCCGGCGTTCGGCGGGCAGCTTGCCGCCCGGCGCCAACAGGCCGTGCTCGATCTGCTCCTCAAGGGCGTTACAGATGGCTGTTACCGCGCGCGGTGGCATTGGCTGCATCAAAGGTTACCTATCTGGACTAGGCCAGCCCCACGACAGGGCACCGGGCACTGGGTGCAAGCCTAGGCAGGGCTGATGAACATCCCGTGACAAGCCTGCCCGGCTAGCGCTGCCAGAAACGGGCCAGGCCTTGCGAAGCCCGGCCCGCAGGTGGTCTACGCTGTACTGCCAGAAGCCGCGATCAGGCAGCAAAACCTGGGGCTACATCAAATTGTCACGCTACCGGCCTACCTTGGCTCAAGGTTTGCTGACCTAGACCAAGGCTGCAGACAACGGCTTCATACATATCAGCGTTCGGTCGATGCACCCACCCAAGGAGCTACGGATGAAAAAGTTGTTCATGGCGTCACTGCTCGGTTCGGCAATCGCATTCTGCACGTCGGCCATGGCCGCCGATGACCTCAAGGCACTGGAGGATGCAGCCCGCAAGGAAGGTACGGTCAATAGCGTGGGCATGCCCGATGCCTGGGCCAACTGGAAGGACACCTGGCAGGACCTGGCCAGCAAATATGGGCTCAAGCACAGCGACACCGACATGAGTTCGGCCCAGGAAATCGCCAAGTTCGAGGCGGAAAAAGACAATGCCAGTGCCGACATCGGCGACGTGGGCGCAGCGTTCGGGCCCATTGCCATTGCCAAGGGCGTAAGCCAGCCGTACAAGCCAAGCACCTGGGACCAGGTGCCAGAGTGGGCCAAGGACCAGGATGGCCATTGGGCGCTGGCCTACACCGGCACCATCGCGTTCATCATCAATAAGGACCTGGTCAAGGAATCAGAGCGGCCCAAGACCTGGCACGACCTGGAACGCGGCAAGTACAAGGTGGCCATCGGTGATGTCGGCACCGCTGCCCAGGCCGCTAACGGCGTGCTGGCCGCCGCCATCGCCTACAAGGGCGATGAGAGCAACGTGGCCCCAGGCCTGCAACTGTTCACCAAGCTGGCCCAGCAAAAACGCCTGTCCATGGCCAACCCGACCATCCAGACCCTGGAAAAGGGCGAGGTGGAAGTGGGCGTGGTCTGGGACTTCAATGGCTTGAGCTACCGCGATCAGATCGACCCCAAGCGCTTTGAAGTGCTGATCCCATCGGACGGCTCGATCACCTCGGGCTACACCACCATCATCAACAAGTACGCCAAGCACCCCAATGCCGCAAAACTGACGCGTGAATACATATTCAGCGATGCCGGGCAGATCAACCTGGCCAAGGGGCACGCGCGCCCGATTCGCGCCGAGCACCTGAAGCTGCCAGAGGATGTGCAGGCCAAATTGCTGCCCAACGAGCAATACGCGCCTGCGCAGCCGATCAAGAACGCCGAAGCGTGGGAAGCGACCTCCAAGAAGCTGCCGCAGATGTGGCAAGAGCAGGTAATCATCGAAATGGAATGAGGCAGGCAAACTGGCCTGCCAACTGCCACGCGGGTCGTCCTGCCTGCGTGGCAGCCCTAGCGAGCCGGCGTCGCGCCAGCAGTATCCCCCTGGCGCGGCGCGGCGCACTGCAAGCGCCCTCTCCCCGATGTTTTTGCGGAGTCATCAATGAGCCACAACGTCATCCTGGTGCTGTTGGACGGGCTGAACTATCAGGTTGCCCACCACGCCATGGGCCATTTGCACGCCTATGTCGAGGCCGACCGCGCCGCGCTTTACCGCATGGAGTGCGAACTGCCGTCGCTGTCCCGCCCGCTGTACGAGTGCATTCTTACAGGTGTTCCCCCTATCGACAGCGGTATCGTGCATAACAACGTCAACCGGCTTTCCAACCAGCGCAGCGTGTTCCACTACGCCCGCGAGGCCAACCTGGGCACGGCAGCCGCGGCCTATCACTGGATGAGCGAGCTGTACAACCGCTCGCCTTTCGACCCCCAGCGTGACCGGCATACCCACGCCCCCAAGTTGCCCATCCAGCATGGGCTGTTCTACTGGGACGATCGCTACCCCGATTCACACCTGCTGGCCGACGGCGAATACCTGCGCCGGCGTCATGCGCCCAATTTTCTGCTGGTGCACCCGATGAGCATCGACGATGTAGGCCACCACCATGGGCTGGACAGCAGCCAATACCGCAACGCTGCCCGCAGCGCAGACATCCTGCTGGCCGACTACCTGCCCAAGTGGCTCGACGAGGGCTACCAGGTGCTGGTGACCGCCGACCATGGCATGAACAACGACCGCTCGCACAACGGGCTGCTGGCCGAAGAGCGCGAAGTGCCCTTGTTCGTGTTCGGCGCAGCCTTCAGCCTCGACCCCTCGGCCAAGCCACTGCAGACCGACCTGTGCGGGACCATCTGCGAGTTGCTCGGCGCCGCTCACGACAAATCGGTCTGCCGGGAGTTGCTCAAATGAGCCAGTCGCCCCGTGGCCGGTACCTGGCGTTGTTGTGCCTGGTGCCTTTCGCTGTCGTTTTCGTGGTCTTCCAGATTGCCCCGCTGGCCTGGGTGGCGCTGAGCAGCCTGCAGTCGGAGGCAGGTTGGGGCATGGACAATTTCAGCAAGGTGTTCGCCTCCAAGTTCTACCTGCAAGCCCTGCAACGCAGCCTGGAGATCAGCTTCTGGTCCAGTCTGTTGGGCATCATCATCGCGACTTTGGGTGCCTATTCGCTGCGCCAGGTGGACTCGCGGCTGCGCGACTTCGTCAGTGCCTTTGCCAACATGACCAGCAATTTTGCCGGTGTGCCGCTGGCGTTCGCGTTCATCATCCTGCTCGGCTTCAACGGCGCATTGACCCTGTTGCTCAAGCAGATGGGCCTGCTGGAAGACTTCAGCATCTACTCCAAGAGCGGGCTGATCCTGGTTTACACCTATTTCCAGATCCCACTGGGTGTCCTGCTGCTGTACCCGGCCTTCGACGCGCTGCGCGAAGACTGGCGCGAGTCGGCTGCGCTGCTGGGTGCTAACCACTGGCAGTTCTGGCGGCACATCGGGCTGCCGGTGCTAGCCCCGGCGCTGCTGGGCACCTTCGTCATCCTGCTGGCCAACGCCCTGGGCGCCTATGCCACGGTCTATGCCCTGACCACCGGCAACTTCAACGTACTGCCCATTCGCATCGCGGGCCTGGTGGCCGGCGACATCAGCCTCGATCCGAACCTTGCCAGTGCCCTGGCGATGGTGCTGGTAGGGCTGATGACAGTGGTCACCGTGGTGCATCAATGGTTGTTGAAAAGGAGCTACCATGCGCGCTGATTCCCGTAGCGGCGGCTGGTACCACCGCGCCGTGGTCTACCTGCTGTTTCTCATTCTGCTGATGCCACTGGCCGGCACCCTGCTCTACTCCCTGGCCACCAGTTGGTCGGCCACTCTACTACCCAGCGGCCTGACCCTGAAGTGGTACGTGGCGTTGTGGAGCGAGCCGCGCTTTCTGGCAGCGTTCGGCCAGTCGTTGCTGGTGTGCGTTGGTGCGTTGCTGCTATCGGTGGTGCTGATCCTGCCGCTGCTGTTCGTGGTGCATTATCACTTCCCCCGGCTCGACGCATTGATGAATGTCCTGATCCTGCTGCCGTTTGCCGTGCCACCTGTGGTGTCGTCGGTGGGGTTGCTGCAACTGTATGGCAGCGGGCCGATGGCCATGGTGGGGACACCGTGGATCCTGATCGGCTGCTACTTCACCATTGCCCTGCCCTTCATGTACCGGGCCATCACCAATAACCTGCAGGCCATCAACTTGCGCGACCTGATGGACGCGGCGCAATTGCTGGGCGCCAGCACCTGGCAGGCGGCTCTGCTGGTGGTACTCCCCAACCTGCGCAAAGGCCTGATGGTGGCCCTGTTGTTGTCGTTCTCGTTCCTGTTCGGGGAGTTCGTGTTCGCCAACCTGCTGGTGGGCACGCGCTACGAAACCCTGCAGGTCTACCTCAACAACATGCGCAACAGCAGCGGCCACTTCAACAGTGCGCTGGTGATTTCCTATTTCGCCTTCGTGCTGATTTTGACGTGGGTCGCCAACCGCCTGAACAAGGACAAGACCTGAGATGAGCTACGTCAGCGTACGCAACCTGCAGAAAAGCTACGCCGGTAGCCCGGTATTCAGCCAGATCGATTGCCAGATCGAACGGGGCGAGTTCATCACCCTGCTCGGCCCTTCGGGGTGCGGCAAGTCCACGCTGCTGCGCTGCATCGCCGGGCTCACGCCGGTCGACAGCGGGCAGATCCTGCTCGACGGCATTGACATCGTGCCGCAGAGCCCGCAAAAGCGCGGCATCGGTATGGTGTTCCAGAGTTATGCGCTGTTTCCCAACATGACGGTGGAGCAGAACGTTGCCTTCGGGCTGCGCATGCAGAAGGTCAGGGGTGATGAGAGCCAGGCAAGGGTGCGCGAGGCATTGCAGCTGGTGGAATTGAATGACTTCGCCGCACGTTACCCTCATCAGTTGTCTGGCGGGCAATGCCAGCGCGTCGCCCTGGCCCGCTCCCTGGTCACCCGGCCCCGACTGCTGTTGCTCGACGAGCCGCTTTCGGCACTCGATGCGCGCATTCGCAAACACCTGCGTGAGCAGATTCGCGCCATCCAGAGGGAACTGGGCTTGACCACGATCTTCGTTACCCATGACCAGGAAGAAGCCTTGACGCTGTCGGACCGCATCTTCCTGATGAATCAGGGCCGTATCGTGCAAAGCGGCGATGCAGAGACCCTCTACACGGCCCCGGTGGACCTGTTTGCCGCCGGCTTCATCGGCAACTACAACCTGCTCGATGCCGACAGTGCCAGCCGCCTGTTGCAGCGCCCTGTCTCCGGGCGCCTAGCCATACGCCCCGAATCCATCACGCTGGGCCTGCACGGCGAACTCGACGCCCAGGTGCGCAGTCACAGCCTGCTGGGCAACGTGATACGTTATCGGGTGCAGGTGCGTGAGGTAGAGCTGGTGGTGGATGTGCTCAACCGCTCGCCGGCCGACCTGCATGCCGACGGTCAGCGAGTCAGCGTGTCGATAGACCCCAGTGCGCTACGGGAAGTGGCTTAAGGAGATGCATGTATGGCGCTAGCCATTTTCGATCTGGACGAAACCCTGATCCACGGCGACTGCGCGTCACTGTGGAGCGAACACATGGCACGGCTGGGATGGGTGGATGGCGAGACGTTCCTGCGCCGTGACCACGCGCTCATGGAGGCCTACGGCAAAGGCGAACTGGCGATGGAAGACTACATGGCGTTCAGCCTGGAGCCGATTGCCGGGCGGACGCTGGAAGAAGTCGCACACCTGGTCGAGCCGTGGGTGGAAGATGTCATCGAACCGATCATTTTCGGCGATGCCTGCCGCTGCATTGCCGAGCATCGCAAGCGCGGGGACCGGGTGCTGATCATCTCGGCGTCAGGCGTACACCTGGTCGGGCCGATTGCTGCACGCCTGGGCGTGGACGAATACCTGGCCATCGATCTGGACGCCCACAACGGCGTCTATACCGGCCGGACCCACGGCGTACTCACTTACCGGGAAGGCAAGATCACCCGCTTGCTGGCCTGGCTGGACCAGGAGCAGGAAAACCTGGAGGGTGCGAGCTTCTATTCGGACTCGCGCAATGACCTGCCCCTGTTGCTGAAGGTGGATAACCCTTGTGCCGTGAACCCGGACCCGGTGTTGCGCGAGCATGCGCAAGCTCACGGTTGGCCTATCTTGAGCTGGCACTGAACCCGCGCTCGGTGTTCAGTGCCAAACGCTTACCCTGCCTCCCCTCAAGCCTGCGCTCAGGCAGGCCCAAGGGCCCATCAGGGCGCGATGACGCCAGTGCGCGAGTAGGCAAACGGGTCCGGCACTAGGCCAGGCTTGGGTCGATGATCATGACCAGCTTGCCGGACACCTGGTTGGTCTCGAGTTCGGCGTAGGCTGCCTGGGCGAACTCCACCGGATAGGTATCGACCAACTGCGGTGACAACCGGCCTTCGGCGAACAGCGGCCAGACTTGCTGGCGCAAGTCACTCAACAGTTCGGCCTTGAACGCATCGTCACGGTTGCGCAAGGTCGAACCTGTAATCTGCGCCCGCTTGGCCATGACCTGGGCAAGATCCAGTTCGAACTTGCGTCCACCCATCACGCCAATGATCACCCAGCGCCCGTCGCGGGCCAGCAGCTTGAGGTTGAGCTCGCCATAGCTGGCGCCGACCGGGTCGAGAATCACATCGAATGGGCCGATGGCTTCCAGGTCATCGAGGTTCTGGTTGCGCACAACACCCCCTGCCGCGCCCAAGGCCTGGCAATACGCCAGTCGCTCGGCCGAACCGACGCTGACCCACACGCTGTTGCCGAACGCTTTGCACAGCTGAATGGCAGCCGACCCTACGCCGCTGGCACCGGCGTGCACCAGCACCTTCTCGCCGGCCTTGACGCCACCCAGCTGGAAGATGTTCAGCCACGCCGTCGCGTAGACTTCCGGCAGGGCCGCCGCTTCATGCAGGCTGAGCCCTTCGGGCACAGGCAGCACGTGCCGCGCATCAACGATCACTTCCTCGGCCATGGCACCGCTGGCCAGCAGTGCGCACACCCTGTCGCCCACCCGCCAGGCTGTCCCGGCCCCCACTTCTGCGATCACGCCGGCACATTCCAGGCCCATGTAGGGGCTGGCGCCGGGCGGCGGCGGATAGAGCCCTTTCATCTGCAGCAAATCGGCACGGTTCAACCCCGCAGCCGCGACCCGGATGCGTACTTGTCCTGCATCACACGCAGGACGTTCGGCTTCGACCCAGGTGACATGTCCGTCAACGCCTTGCAATGCCTTCACAGTGCCTCCATAGTTGAATCATATGACCGAGCCTGGGCACCCGTGCCCAGGCTTTTTGCAGTATGCGCCCGGTTTTTATGGAACCGGCGAACGGAAAAGACGGCCTACTATGCGTGATCAATTGCCCCCACGTCGAATCAGCATGAAGCATTTCCTACCCAGCACCGCCCTGGCACTGATGATCGGCCTTGGCAGCCTTACGCTCGGCGGCAATGCGGCGGCCGCCAACAAGTGGGACAGCCTGCAACCGGACCGCGACGAAATCGTCGCCAGCCTCAACGTGGTGGAGCTGCTCAAGCGCCATCACTACAGCAAGCCGCCGTTGGATGACGCCCGTTCGGTCATCATCTACGACAGCTACATCAAGCTGTTGGACCCGGCACGCAGCTATTTCACCGCCGCCGACATCGCCGAGTTCGACAAGTGGAAGACGCAGTTCGACGACTTCCTCAAAAGCGGCAACCTCGACCCTGGCTTCACCATCTACAAGCGCTACTTGGACCGGGTCAAGCAGCGCCTGGACTTCGCCTTGGCCGAGCTCAACAAGGGCGTGGACAAGATCGACTTCACCGTCAACGAGACCTTGCTGATCGACCGCAAGGACGCGCCTTGGCTCAAGGACCAGGCTGCCCTGGACGAGTTGTGGCGTAAACGCGTCAAGGACGAGGTGCTGCGCCAGAAGATCGCTGGCAAAGAGCCCAAGCAGATCCAGGAAACCCTGATCAAGCGCTACAAGAACCAGCTGGCACGCCTGGATCAGACCCGGGCTGAAGACATCTTCCAGGCGTACATCAATACCTTCGCCCAGTCCTACGATCCGCACACCAACTACCTGTCGCCTGACAACGCCGAAAACTTCGACATCAACATGAGCCTGTCGCTTGAAGGGATCGGCGCGGTACTGCAAAGCGACAACGATCAGGTCAAAATCGTGCGCCTGGTGCCCGCCGGTCCTGCGGCCAAGACCAAGCAGGTCGCGCCGGCTGACAAGATCATCGGCGTAGCCCAGGGCAACAAGGAAATGGTCGACGTCGTCGGCTGGCGCCTGGACGAAGTGGTCAAGCTGATTCGTGGCCCCAAGGGCTCGGTGGTACGCCTGGAAATCATCCCGGCGAGCAACGCCCCCAGCGACCAGACCAGCAAGATCGTGTCGATCACGCGTGAAGCGGTCAAGCTTGAAGAGCAGGCGGCCAAGAAGTCCGTGCTCAAGCTCAAGCAGGACGGGCGTGACTACAAACTTGGCATCATCGAGATCCCGGCGTTCTACCTGGACTTCAAGGCCTACCGCGCAGGTGACCCGGAGTACAAGAGCACCACGCGTGACGTGAAGAAGCTGCTGACCGAGCTGCAAAAAGAGAAAGTCGATGGCGTGGTCATCGATTTGCGCAACAACGGCGGCGGCTCGCTGCAGGAAGCGACCGAACTGACGAGCCTGTTCATCGAAAAAGGCCCCACTGTACTGGTACGCAACAGCGATGGCCGTGTCGATGTGCTTGAAGATGAAAACCCAGGTGCCTTCTACAAGGGGCCGCTGGCGTTGTTGGTCAACCGCTTGTCCGCCTCGGCATCGGAGATTTTCGCCGGCGCCATGCAGGATTATCACCGCGCGTTGATCATTGGCGGCCAGACCTTCGGCAAGGGCACCGTGCAGACCATCCAGCCACTCAACCATGGCGAGCTCAAGCTGACCCTGGCCAAGTTCTACCGCGTTTCCGGGCAGAGCACCCAGCACCAGGGTGTATTGCCGGACATCGACTACCCGTCGATCATCGACACCAAGGAAATCGGCGAAAGCGCCCTGCCCGAAGCGATGCCGTGGGACACGATCCGCCCGGTCGTCAAGCCTGCGGTAGACCCCTTCAAGCCTTACCTGGCCCAGCTCAAGGCTCAGCACCAGGCGCGCAGCGACAAGGATGCCGAGTTCATCTACATCCGCGACCGTCTGGCATTGACCCAGAAACTGATGACCGAAAAAACCGTCAGCCTCAACGAGCAGGCACGCCGGGCGCGTCACGATGAAGTCGAGGCCAAGCAGCTGGCCCTGGAAAACATCCGTCGCAAGGCCAAGGGTGAAGAACCGCTCAAGGAGCTGAAAAAAGAAGACGAGGATGCACTGCCGGCCGAGGATGAAAACACCAAGCCGGAAGACGACGCCTATCTATCGGAAACCGGGCGCATCCTGATCGATTACCTCAGCGCCAGCACCAAGGTGGCTAAAAAGTAAGCGGCAGACCCTGGGGAGGGACGAATCATTCGCCACCCTCCCTGATGTGTAATCGAAAGCCGGGCTCATTGATGCCCGGCTTTCTTTATTGGGTCATTGATAGGTGCGGCTAGCGAATGATTGGATGGCTCAGCGCCGCTGAATGCGCGCTGTGCCTGGTCAGGCGGGGTCGGGGTACGTGTATTCGAATACGCGTGCGACCTCAGAGGCATGCCAGGACGCGGCCTCCATGCCATCGACAGGCCCTGTGAAGCGCCCCAGCCGCTCCACGCACTCAAAAAAGCCCGTGCGCGGCAAACGGCTGGCACCCTGGCTGATCACCAGTGAACTGCGCAGGGGTTGTTCGGCACGCGCATCCAGCACCGCCAGGTACTCAAGCGCCGCGGTCAGGGTCTGCATGGCAGGGCTTGGCAGTTGCAGGCGTTCGATGAGCGCTCGGTAAGTCAGCAAATGACGTTGGCGTCGGGCCAGATCCAGCTCGCCCAGCAGGTTGTCCCAATGCTGGCGGCTGATCCTGACCTGACTCATGAAGCCTCGCTCCAGCCAGGCACACCCAGGTGCCAAGCCAGCGCACGGCGTATGGCGGCGTCGGGCTGCCGCTCACCCGATTCGATCATCGCCAGGTAGGCCGGGCTGACGCCCACATTGCGGGCCAGGTGCTCGGCGGCGATACCCTTGTCCCGGCGTATGGCCCCAACCTCGGCAAAGGCAGGCAGGACGGCGTGCGAGTCGTTTTCTTGCACAGGTGCAGGTGCCGGAGTATTCGCTGGGGCCTGCCCTGCCGCCTTGAGCAGCGCCTGGTAGTCTTCCCACGCTGGGACGGCATACTCGGGTTGACCGTCCCGGCTGATGACCTGAATATCCATTGCAAAACCCCTTCGAGAGGATTACTGGAGGTAATCCATTGGCGTGTTTCATGTGCCAATTATATGACCAAGTTCAGGATCTTTGCAGTCGAGCCCTTCCAGGGGACCACTGTGTCACTCACGCCTCAAGGGATTTCACGCTCCAGACGCAGCTCTTCGGGGGTAGCTGGAAGACGCTCTACCACCTGCAGCCGCTCCGGGGACTGGCTGTCTCGCCAGGCCTTGAAGCGCTCCAGTTCATCGGAAACGGTCTTGAGCACCCACCCCAGCACGGCGATGTCATCCAGAAAGCCTACGCCCAGCAACCAGTCCGGGATGGCATCGATGGGGCTTACGAAATACAGCAGTCCGACAACGATCGTAATCAATGCCTTGCGGTTGATCGCCCGGTATTCGCCACGCCACCAGGCCAGGCACAGGGCCTGCATCAACTTCACGTCTTCGCGCAGCTTGCCCAAGCGTGGCCCTTTGCGGGCCACGGCAAACAGCAGCGCTGGCAAGCGCCCACGGCTGAGCAGGCGCTCGGCCAGGGGCAGGAAGCGCGCGAAATTCCAAGGTGCATTCATGGTGCCTCCAGACGGAAAAGGTTATCCACATTTATTGTGGATAACCTTGTGAACAGGGGGACGTTTACGAGCCCGTTGGCCCATAAACAAGGCGCCGGACAAGATCGGGCATTTTTTACACAGCGGTTACAAATCACTGCACAGGTCCGCCCCAGGACCGTAATTTCAGACGCAGCTTACAATGGGTACCTGTCCCTGTTCGGACAGTGTGTGCCGGGGCAGGTTCGAATGGGGTGTGCCTGAACACGTAGGTACTGCAAGGCAGCCTCGCCACCGGTTCAGTACGGCTCTGAGTGTCATCAGGTACCCGTGCAGGAGGATTACGCTGTACCCGTGTAGGAACGGCCCTGCCGGGACGCCGAATCGGTGGCGTAGGATCTCTAGGATCTGGCTTCGCCACACAAACCATTGGGGCCGCAAAGCGGCCCCAATGGGATTGAGTGAGCCGAACTCTCCGTGAGGACGGCGCGCTCGTTTCAACCGAAATACCGCTTACTTAGCAGGTGCTTCAGCCGGTGCTTCGGCAGGTGCCTCGGCCTCAGGCTCACCGCCTTGCAGCTGCGCGGGGTCCTTGATCGCGATCAGTTCCAGGTCGAACACCAGAACCGAATTGGCAGGGATCAATGGGCTCGGGCTCTGGGCGCCGTATGCCAGGTCAGCAGGGATGAACAACTTGTATTTCTCGCCAACGTGCATCAATTGCAAGGCTTCGACCCAACCTGGGATCACGCCACTGACCGGCAGGTCGATCGGGCTGCCACGCTCGACGGAGCTGTCGAAGACCTTGCCGTCGATCAACTTGCCTTCATAGTGAACGGTCACTACGTCGGTTGGCTTGGGCTGCGGGCCATCGGCCTTCTTGATAACCTCGTATTGCAGGCCCGAGGCGGTGGTCACCACGCCTTGCTTCTTGCCGTTTTCCTCAAGGAATTTCTTGCCCGCAGTGGCCGCCTCTTCGCTGGCCTTGGCCAGGCGCTCTTCGGCACGCTTTTGCAAGGCAGTGAAGGCTTCTACCAGCTCTTCGTCCTTCAGGCGCTGCTCTTTCTTGCCAACGGCATCCTCGATACCCAGCGCTACCGCCTTGGAATCAAGGTCATCCATGCCTTCCTGTGCCAGGCTCTTGCCCATGTTCAGGCCAATGCCGTAGGAAGCTTTCTGCGCAGGCGTCTTCAGTTCGGGGCTGCTGGCCTGCTGATCACAACCAGCCAGTACCAGGCCTACCAGGGCAACCGCAGCCGCCAAACGATGCTGTTTCATGCTAATTCCTTGTTCATGCGCCATAAGGGCAATCAGGGTAGAGGCCGCGAGCTTAGCAGGCGGCCCTCACCAATGGCTACCGGCATAGGAGCGGGTTTGGGTAAGTAAGTTCAGCAAGTGAATCGTTATTCATCAACCAGGTAACGGCCATGTGCCATGACCTGGAAGATCCCCCTTTCGTGCGCCTCGTATCGTGTCGAAAACAGCAGGCAGCGACAGGGAAATCATCCACGATCAAGTGTCGCACCCGTGCTCGAAGGTGGCATGTGGGTATGCCGTGGGTCTATGCTCTGAGGCATTCTAGCTGGAGTGATTGTTCGCGTTTATGTCCAAGGTCATCATCAAATCCCCCGCCGAGCTCGACCTGATGCGCCGCGCGGGTCAACTGCTTGCACGGGTGTTCGCCGAACTCGACAGCTTCATACGTCCAGGCGTCACCACCCTGCAGATCAATGACCACGCCGAAGACTTCATCGTCCAGGCCCTGAGGGCCAGGCCGGCAAGCAAAGGTCAGTACGGCTTCCCCTATGCGCTCAACACCTCGGTCGATCATGTCGTGTGCCATGGCATGCCTGATGCCCATGAAGTGCTTAAAGAAGGTTCGATCGTCAACGTCGACATCACGCTGGAGCAAGGCGGTTACATCGCTGACTCTTCGAAGATGTATGCCATTGGGCAGATCGATGATGAAGCCCGGCGCCTGGTCGACACCACCTATGCGGCGCTGTGGAAAGGCATCGAGCAAGTGCGACCCGGGGCGACCTTGGGTGACATTGGCCACGCCGTACAGGCTCATGCCGAGGCCGCAGGCTACAGCGTGGTCCGTGAGTATTGTGGCCATGGCATTGGCCAGCAGATGCATGAAGCGCCGGAGGTGCTGCATGTGGGTCAGCGCGGCATGGGCATGAAGCTCAAGCCAGGCATGGTGTTCACCATCGAGCCCATGATCAACCAGGGCGGGCGTGGCACCCGCACGCTCAAGGATGGCTGGAGCGTGGTGACCCGTGACGGCAGCCTGTCGGCACAATGGGAGCACACGGTGGCCGTGACGGACGAAGGTTTCGAGGTACTGACCCTGCGGGCCGAAGAGCGACAAGGCCTGAATGGCCAGGCTGCGCGAGCCTGAACAGCGTCTACAGAGACTGAACTGCAGGCATAAAAAAAAGCGACCCTGAGGTCGCTTTTCTTGTTGCTTCAGGGTGTTCAGTGGGCCCTTGAAGCTGAATATGGCGCAGCGGACGGGACTCGAACCCGCGACCCCCGGCGTGACAGGCCGGTATTCTAACCGACTGAACTACCGCTGCGCTATACATCGAGTGGTGGGTGATGACGGGATCGAACCGCCGACCCTCTGCTTGTAAGGCAGATGCTCTCCCGGCTGAGCTAATCACCCATGTCTCTCGGTGTGGCGCGCATTCTACGGACAACTTTCAATGCTGGCAAGCACTTATCGCTTTTTTTATGCCCTGCAGTTCGCGCCGAATTCAAGGCATAAAAAAAGCGACCCTAAGGTCGCTTTCTCGTTGCTTCAGGGTGTTCAGTGGGCCCTTGAAGCTGAATATGGCGCAGCGGACGGGACTCGAACCCGCGACCCCCGGCGTGACAGGCCGGTATTCTAACCGACTGAACTACCGCTGCGCTATACATCGAGTGGTGGGTGATGACGGGATCGAACCGCCGACCCTCTGCTTGTAAGGCAGATGCTCTCCCGGCTGAGCTAATCACCCTTCGTCTCGGTGTGGGGCGCATTCTACGGACGGTCCTGCACCCTGGCAAGCACTTTCTTTCACTTTATTTCGAAAAAAGTACAGATCTTTCAACAACCTAGCGCAGCGGCCCGATTTCGTTCGGTTTGTGCACTGCTGGCCCTCTGACAGGGTTGGCCTTCCGGGGCTGGTAGGAGAATAATGCCCGCCTTATGCATTAATGAGAGACTCCCCCGATGTGGTTCAAGAACCTGCTGACCTACCGCCTGACCCAGGACGTCCCCTTCGAGCCTGAAGCCCTGGAGGCTGCCCTGGCCAGCAAGCCAGCCCGTCCGTGCGCCAGCCAGGAGCTGACCACCTACGGTTTCGTCGCCCCGTTCGGCAAGGGCGAAGATGCGCCGCTGGTCCATGTCAGCGGTGATTACCTGCTGATCGCCGCCCGCAAGGAAGAACGTATTCTGCCCAGCAGTGTGGTCAATGACGCGGTCAAGGAAAAGGTCGAGGAGATCGAGACCGAACAGATGCGCAAGGTCTACAAGAAGGAGCGTGACCAGATCAAGGACGAGATCATTCAGGCCTTCCTGCCCCGCGCCTTCATTCGCCGCTCCATGATCTTTGCTGCCATTGCCCCGCGCCTTGGGGTGATTCTGGTCAACTCGGCCAGCGCCAAGCGCGCCGAAGACCTGCTGTCCACCCTGCGTGAAGTGATGGGCTCGCTGCCCGTGCGGCCGGCCACCGTCAAGATCGCCCCGGTGGCCACCATGACCGACTGGGTCAAGTCCCAGAAGGCCGCCGAAGGCTTCTACGTGCTGGACGAATGCGAGCTGCGCGACACGGCCGAAGATGGCGGCATCGTGCGCTGCAAGCGCCAGGACCTGACCGGCGAGGAAATCCAGCTGCACCTGAGCACCGGCAAGGTGGTGACCCAGCTCGCCCTGGCCTGGCAGGACAAACTGTCGTTCGTACTGGACGACAAGATGGTCATCAAGCGCCTGAAATTCGAGGAACTGCTGCAGGAGCAGGCCGAGCAGGATGGCGGTGACGAGGCCGCGCAGCAGTTCGACGCCAGCTTCCAGCTGATGATGATGACATTTGCAGAGTTCCTGCCTGTGCTCTTCGAAGCCCTGGGCGGCGAAGAGATCCCGCAAGGGGTGTGAGCCCGCTGAGGGTTGGCAGTACCCATGATGCGTGAGGGCGGCACCGTTGCCGCACCTCATCCCCTGCCTGCAGCGCAAATGCCCGGGCATGCAGTCGAACTGGAGATCACCCCATGCGCGCCCTCGCCACCTTGAGTCGCTTCGTCGGCAACACCTTTGCATTGTGGGTACTGGTGTTCGCCGTGCTGGCCTTCCTGCAACCGCAATGGTTCATTGGGTTGAAGGTGGCCATCGTGCCCTTGCTGGGGCTGGTGATGTTCGGGATGGGCCTTACCCTCAAGCTCGACGACTTCGCCGCCCTCGCCCGCCAACCCTGGCGGGTCATGCTGGGGGTGGTCGCGCATTTCGTGATCATGCCGGGCATGGCCTGGCTGCTGTGCCAGTTGTTCCAGCTACCGCCGCAAATTGCCGTGGGCGTGATCCTGGTCGGCTGCTGCCCGAGCGGCACGGCTTCGAACGTGATGGTGTGGCTGTCGCGCGGCGACCTGGCGCTGGCCGTGGCCATCGCGGGCGTCACCACGCTGCTGGCGCCACTGCTGACGCCTGCGCTGATCTGGTTCCTGGCCTCGGCCTGGCTTCCTGTGTCCTTCATGGACATGTTCTGGTCGATCCTGCAACTGGTCATGCTCCCGATCGTGCTCGGCGTGCTGGCCCAACGCCTGCTGGGTGAGCGTGTGCAGGCTGCGGTTCAGATCCTGCCACTGGTGTCGGTGGTGAGCATCGTGCTGATCGTGTGCGCCGTGGTGGCCGCCAGCCAGGCGAAAATCGCCGAGTCGGGGCTCCTGATCATGGCGGTTGTCATCTTGCACAACAGCTTCGGTTATTTGCTGGGGTACATCACCGGGAAGCTGTGCAAACTGCCTTTGGCCCAGCGCAAGTCGCTGGCGCTGGAGGTAGGCATGCAGAACTCCGGGCTGGGGGCAGCCCTTGCCGCTGCGCATTTTTCGCCCCTGGCCGCCGTGCCCAGCGCATTGTTCAGCGTTTGGCACAATATTTCCGGGGCGCTGCTTTCCACCTGGTTCCGGCGTTTGGAGGACACCCCTTCCGACGGCGAGGACGCAAAACGCGTCAGACACTGACAGGCGATTGGCCTGCAGGCTTGCCCGGAAGACCCTAGATGTGCACCATGGGCCTACGGTGAGGACGACCTCACGACGCCCAGCGTGATCACCCAGGGGACGGCCCCATCACTTGCAACGATGGAGACGCATCATGTCCTGGATCATCCTGTTCTTCGCCGGCCTGTTCGAGGTCGGCTGGGCCGTTGGCCTCAAATATACCGACGGCTTCAGCAAGCCACTGCCCACCGCGCTCACGGTTGCTGCCATGGCCGTCAGTCTCGGCCTATTGGGCCTGGCGATGAAAGAGCTGCCGCTGGGCACGGCCTATGCCATCTGGACCGGCGTCGGCGCCGTGGGCACCGTGATCGCCGGCATCATCCTGTTCGGTGAGTCCATGGCGCTGGTTCGACTGGTCAGCGTGGCACTGATCGTGTGCGGCCTGGTTGGCCTCAAGGTCAGCGCCAGCTGATACCGGTCATTGGCCAGGCGCGCTCAGCGGTTGCCTGCGCGCAGGCCAATGACCTGCTCGCGCAGCCGCTCCGGCAGCGCCTCCTGTGCAGGGATGGCGCTGTCTGCCACGACAGTCACCCGGGACCACATTCTTCTGAAAAAACCTTTGGCCGGGTCGCGACTGAAGAAACTGCCCCATAGCCCTTGCAGCGCCAGGGGAATCACTGGCACGGGCGTCTGTTCAAGAATATGGCTCAGGCCGCCCTTGAACACGTCGATCTCACCGTCCCCTGTCAATTTGCCCTCGGGAAAGATGCACACAAGCTCGCCGTCAGCCAGGTAACGGGCAATGCGGGTGAAGGCGCGCTCGTACGTCGCCAGGTCCTCGCTACGCCCGGCAATGGGTATGGCGCCCGCGGTGCGAAACACGAAGTTCAGCACGGGCAGGTTGTAGATCTTGTAGTACATGACGAAACGAATAGGACGGCGTATCGCGCCAGCGAGCAACAGGGCATCGACGAACGACACGTGGTTGCACACCAGCAATGCCGCGCCTTCATCGGGAATGTGCTGCAACCCCTGGTGCTTGACGCGGTACATCGAGTGACTGAGCAGCCAGATGAGAAACCGCATGGTGAATTCAGGCACGATGCTGAATATGTAGGCGTTGACGGCGATGTTCAGCAGCGAGACGACCAAAAACAGCTGGGGAATGTCCAGCCCAGCCACGCCCAGCAAAACCATGGTCAACAGGGCCGACACCACCATGAACAATGCATTGAGGATGTTGTTGGCAGCGATCACCCGCGCGCGCTCGTCCACGGCCGTGCGTGACTGAATCAACGCATACAGCGGCACGATATAGAACCCGCCGAACACCCCGAGCCCGACGATGGACAGCAGAATCCACCACGCTTGGTGCAGGCCCAGCAGGTCGAGCCAGTCATGGGCGCTGGCGGCGCTCGGCACATCCCCGGAATGCCACCACCACAGCAGGCCGAACACGGTCAGGCCGAAGGAGCCGAACGGCACCAGGCCGATTTCCACCTTGCGCCCGCTCAGGCGCT
Source organism: Pseudomonas sp. DE0010 (assembly GCF_007680745.1). Lineage (NCBI taxonomy): Bacteria > Pseudomonadati > Pseudomonadota > Gammaproteobacteria > Pseudomonadales > Pseudomonadaceae > Pseudomonas > Pseudomonas sp. DE0010. The sequence continues at coordinate 14,620 of NZ_VEJQ01000021.1, read as the reverse complement.
CACACAACAAGGAACCCAGGGCGATGCCCACCGAGAACAGCGTCAGCACTAGGGTGACCACGGTGCCATCGCCGTGCAGCCAGTCTTTGGCGTAGGCCGGGATCTGGGTCAGGTAAATAGCACCGACGAACCAGAACCAGGAGTTGCCGACGATCGAGCGCGACACCGCAGGCGGCTGGGCAAGGCCCATGCGCAGGATGGTCCACGACTGCCTGAAGATGTTCCAGTCCAGCTTCATGTGCGGTGAGGCAGCAGCGGCGCGGGGAATCCAGCGGCTGGCCAGGTAGCCCAGTACGGCAGTGCCCACTACGCCCCCGGCTACCACCGTGGCATAGTTTTCGGCTGACATCATTACCCCGGCGCCGATGGTGCCGGCGAGGATGGCCAGGAAGGTGCCCGTCTCCACCAGCCCATTGCCGCCGACCAGCTCTTGCTCGCGCAGCGCCTGGGGCAGGATCGAGTACTTCACCGGCCCGAACAGCGCCGAATGAGTACCCATGCCGAACAAGGCCACCAGCATGAGGGCCAGGTGATTGGTCGCAAACCCCAGCGCGCCGACCGACATGATGCCGATCTCCGCCAGCTTGATCACCCGAATGAGCGCGTCCTTGGGAAACTTCTCCCCGAACTGCCCACCCAGCGCCGAGAAAAGAAAGAACGGCAGGATGAACAGCAAGGCGCACAGATTGACCCAGATGGACCGGTCACCGTCCCCGAGGCTCAGCTTGAACAGGATGGCCAGGATCAGCGACTGCTTGAACAGGTTGTCGTTGAACGCACCGAGCGACTGGGTAATGAAAAAAGGCAGGAAGCGCCGTTTGCCGAGCAAGGTGAATTGCGAGGAATGACTCATCGTCCTTGGTCCTGGATTGAGGTTCAGCCGTGATGGCAGTCAGCGGATGACCAGGGTTAGGCCCGCGCCGACAGCGGTAGCCTGCCTCGGTACACGCAGGCAAGCAAGGACTGTGACGAGCAGGCCAGCCGCCCTTGGAGCGTCAGCGCCTCAATGCCCCGTCGCCGGGCTGTTTGCCAAGGGCGCTGGTCGATGATGCCTTGCTTGGCTCAAGCGAAGCCAAACAGCTTTATGGCCGTATCGACCAGCAGCGCCTGACGCAGCTGAGCCGAGCACCCCAGTGCCTCGAATTGCTCGAGGGCCTGGCCAAAACTCATCGCTCTTTCATGCTGCGTGTGCGGCCAGTCGCTGCCCCACATCAGGCGCTCGGCCCCATAATGCGCTTCCAGCGCGCCCAGCGCCTGGCGGGCGAACAGCACGTTCTGCTCGGGCGAGCCTTCCAGACGGTAGATACCGGAGACCTTCACCCAGACATTACCCTGCCCGCCCAGGGTCAGCAGCTCGGCGAAACCCGCTTGCCCCAGCCCGTTGCGCGCATCGGGCCTTCCCAGGTGGTCGATGACGATATCCAGCCCATACGGTTGCAGCGCCCGCACCAGGGTGGGAATGTCCGCCAGGTGTCGATGCAGCTCGACGTGCCAGCCCAGCTCGGCCATGCATTCGAAGCGATGGCGCCACTGCGGGGCCGCAAGGTCCGGCAGCGGTTGCCCCATGAGGTTCAGGCGCACGCCTCTGACCCCTAGCTGGTCCATCCGGATAAGGGTTTGGCGGGCAGCGTCCGGCTCAAGCATCACCACCCCCCGCAGGCGCCCCTGAGCGGCCTGCAGGGCGCCCAGCAGATAGCCATTGTCGGTACCCAGGAAACTGGGCTGTACCAGAACGCCATGACTGAAACCATGCGCCTGCAACTGGCTGAGATAGTCAGCCAACGGTGCATCGTAAGCGGGGGCATAACGGCGCTCGCGCGCCAGTGTCAGCCCTTGGCTGAACACGTGGGCATGGCTGTCGATGGCAATAACGGAGCAAGCAGGGTCGTGAGGCATGTCTTTGATCTATAGGTCAGGTTACTGGGCGGCCACACCGGGCGCTTGCGGAGCAGGTTCGAGGTTGCGGCCGCGCGTTTCTGGCAGGCACAGGGCGGCGATCACCGCTACGCCGTAGGCGATGCCGGCATCAATGCCGATGGCGGTACCCAGCGACATGGATTCGCTCATGTGTCCGACCAGGAATGGGAAGACAGCCGAGAGCACACGGCCGAAGTTGTAGCAGAAGCCCACCCCTGCTCCGCGCACGTCGGCAGGGTACAGCTCGTTGAAGAAGGCGCCGAGGCTTGCCGGAATACCGGCTGCGAAGAAGCCCAGCGGGAAACCCAGGAACAGCATCTGGGTGTTGCTCAACGGGAAGAAGACATAGGCCTGAACCGTCAGCACGCAGCACAGCGCAAACAGCAGGATGTTGCGACGCCTGCCGATGCGATCGATCAGCAGCCCACTGACGACACAGCCACACCAGAACGCGAAGATGATCACCGCCAGGTAGCCACCGGAATTGAGCACCGACAGGTTGCGTTCGGTCTTGAGGAAGGTCGGCAGCCAGGTCATCACCGCGTGGTAGCCGCCATGCGCACCGAGGCCCAGCAAGCCGCCCAGCAGCGTGACACGCAGCAGTTCAGGGCGAAAGATCCCGGCCATCGAGGCGAAGAAGCCCTGGGGAATGGCGTTCTGTTTCTGCAGGCGTTGAAAGCTGTCCGGTTCTGGCACGTTGCGACGCACCCAGATGATCAGCAACGACGGCAACAGGCCAACGAAGAACATCACACGCCAGGCGAATTCCTGCGGCACCAGCGAATAGATCAGGGTGAACAACGCCACCGCCAGGCCCCAGCCTACCGCCCAGGCGCTCTGCACCGTGCCCATGACCTTGCCACGGTACTTGGGGTTGATGGTCTCGGCCATCAGCACGGCCCCGGCCGCCCACTCCCCACCAATACCAAAGCCTTGCATGGCCTTGACGAACAGCAGTGGATAGAACCCTGTCACGAAAGCCGAGAGGAACGTGAAGCAGGAGAACCACAGGATCATCCATTGCAACGTGCGCACACGGCCGTACCGATCCGACAGGGTTCCGCCAAGCCAACCGCCGATCGCGGAGGTCACCAGGGTCAGGCCGCTGATCAGGCCCGCATCGCCTTTGGACAGCGAGAAAGCCGCGATCAGCGCGGGAATGGCCAGCCCGAACATCTGCACTTCCAGCGCATCGAGCGACCAGCCCCCAAAACAGGCCCAGAAGGTCTTGCGTTCGCGCGATGTTATTTGGCGGTACCAGCTGAACATGATTTTTATCCTTTTAATGGTGAGGGGTACGCTGGGTTGCATGCAGCGCAGGCAACCGAGCAGGCGAAGCCACTGCGCCCGGGTGATGGGGCGCAGGCAGGTAAAAAAGTTGAAACGGCGCGGTCAGCGAATATCGATGCGGTAACGGAAGTGCTGCGCGTGCCCTCGCGACCGGCGCCACTCCAGGGGTTTGCCGGCGTAGTCACGGGCCAGCCGCTCGATCACCACGATCGGGCTGCCAGCCGGTACCTGCAGAAGGCGCCCATGCACTTGATCCACGGCCTCGGCAGTCAGGGTCTCTTCGGCAGCTGCGACCACTTGCCCACACACCTGTTCGTAGATCGGGTAAAGCAACGGGCCCTTGCTATCCAGATCGGTCTCCAGCAGCAACTTAAACGGCTGGCGGGGCAGCCAGATGTCCTCGGCCAGCACGGGCTGGGCGTCGAGCAGACGAAGGCGCTGCAAGTGGATCACATCGGCTGCGGGGGCCAGGCCCAAGGCCTGGGCCACGGCAGACGGCGCCGCCACGACGTTCATGCTCAGGATGCGACTCATCGGCACGACACGCTCGCCGTTGACCGCCTCGAAGCGGAAGAAGCGAAACAGCGAGGATTGGAACTGTGGACGGCGGATGAAGGTGCCTCGCCCCTGCTGGCGCTCAAGCACGCCTTCGGCCACCAGCGCATCGATGGCCTTGCGCACGGTGCCTACCGACAGGTCGAATTCGGTCGCCAGCGCAGCCTCGGTGGGAATCGCTTCACCAGGGTGCCAGCGATTGTTGGCAATCTGGGCTACCAGATGGTCGCGTAGCTGTTGGTAGCGTGGCAGTCGTGTGTCGCTGGCGAGTGGAAGCATGGGCGTGTTCTCGTCTTGTTATATAGACATCTATATGAATTTTTCGGAAGTATTTGCTTCGCGGCATCACCTGTCAATCCTCCATCGGTCAACTGGCCTCGCCCGAGCCTGCAATTGGAGGCGTCATGCTGCGACCACCTGCCACTGCGACCATCGTCTGCGCTGACGGCGCGCCACCTGTCGTGCCAGACTGGCTGACCGGGCCTCGTTATCCATTAAGCGTCGGAGTCACCATGTCGTTGTCCAGCGGGCTGATCGCCGCGGTCGCCCTGGCCTATATGGCCGTCATGTTCGCCATCGCCTTCTATGGCGACCGGCGCAGCACCCCATTGCCGCCCAAATTGCGTGCCTGGGTGTACAGCCTGTCGCTGGCGGTGTATTGCACCAGCTGGACGTTCTTCGGCGCGGTCGGACAAGCGGCCGAGCAGCTGTGGGCATTCCTGCCGATCTACCTGGGGCCGGTATTGCTCCTGGTCTTCGCACCCTGGGTGGTGCAGAAGATGGTGCTGATCAGCAAACAGCAGAACATCACTTCCATCGCCGACTTCATCGCCGCCCGCTACGGCAAGTCCCAGACGCTGGCCGTGGTGGTGGCCCTGATCTGCCTGGTGGGCGTGCTGCCCTACATCGCCTTGCAGCTCAAGGGCATCGTACTGGGCGTCAACCTGTTGATCGGCGCCAGTGCAGACGCCACCGGCACACGCGTACAGGACACAGCGCTGGTGGTGTCGCTGGTGCTGGCGCTGTTCGCCATCGTATTCGGCACGCGCAGCCTGGACGTCACCGAGCACCACCGGGGCATGGTGCTGGCGATCGCGTTCGAGTCGTTGATCAAGCTGCTGGCGTTTCTGGCCGTGGGGATCTTCGTCGTCTTCAACCTCTACGATGGGTTCGATGATCTGTTCACCCAGGCGCGCCAGTCCATCGAACTGCACGATTACTGGACGGAGACCATCAACTGGCCGTCGATGGTGGTCCAGACGGCCGTTGCCATGATGGCCATCATCTGCCTGCCACGGCAGTTTCATGTGACCGTTGTGGAAAACATCGAGCCGCAGGACATGCGCCTGGCACGCTGGGTGTTCCCGATTTACCTGGCCCTGGCCGCCCTGTTCGTGGTGCCCATCGCCCTGGCGGGGCAGATGCTGCTGCCGGGTACGGTGATATCGGACTCATTCGTGATCAGCCTGCCCCTGGCCGAGGCACACCCCAGCCTGGCGCTGCTGGCATTCATCGGTGGCGCGTCAGCTGCTACCGGCATGGTCATCGTCGAAGCGGTAGCGCTGTCGACCATGGTTTCCAACGACATGCTGCTGCCCTGGTTGCTGCGTCGCAACAACGCCGAGCGACCCTTCGAGGTGTTCCGGCACTGGATGCTTTCGGTTCGGCGGGTCACCATCGTGGTCATCCTGCTGCTGGCGTACGTCAGTTACCGCCTGCTGGGCTCCACGGCCAGCCTGGCGACCATCGGTCAGATCGCGTTCGCCGCCGTGACCCAATTGACGCCTGCCATGCTCGGGGCGCTGTACTGGAAACAGGCTAACCGCCGGGGCGTGTTTGCAGGCCTGGCGGCGGGCATCTTCCTGTGGTTCTACACCCTGGTGCTGCCCATCGCCGCCCACAGCCTGGGCTGGTCGCTGCAGGTGTTCCCAGGGTTGGCGTGGTTGCATGGCAACCCGTTGAATCTGCCGATCAGCCCGCTGACCCAAGGCGTAGTACTGTCGCTTGCCGGCAACTTCACCCTGTTTGCCTGGGTCTCGCTGCTGTCGCGTACCCGCGTCTCGGAGCATTGGCAAGCGGGCCGCTTCATTGGCCAGCAGACCAGCGCCCGCCCCAGCAGCAAGCCGTTGCTGGCGGTGCAGATCGACGACCTGCTGACCCTGGCGTCGCGTTTCGTGGGTGAGGAGCGCGCGCGGCAGAGCTTCATTCGGTTCGCCTATCGCCAGGGCAAGGGTTTCAACCCCAACCAGAACGCCGACGGTGACTGGATCGAGCACACCGAGCGGTTGTTGGCCGGTGTCCTGGGCAGTTCGTCTACCCGTGCAGTGGTCAAGGCAGCCATCGAGGGCCGCGACATGCAGCTCGAAGACGTGGTGCGCATTGCCGATGAAGCGAGCGAGGTGCTGCAGTTCAACCGGGCATTGCTGCAGGGCGCCATCGAGAACATCAACCAGGGCATCAGTGTGGTCGACCAGAACCTGCACCTGGTGGCCTGGAACCGGCGTTACCTTGAGCTGTTCAATTACCCGGACGGGCTGATCAGCGTGGGACGGCCCATTGCCGACATCATTCGCTATAACGCTGAGCGCGGCCTGTGCGGCCCAGGGGAAGCCCAGGTGCACGTGGCCCGGCGCCTGCACTGGATGCGCCAGGGCCGGGCTCACTCGTCCGAGCGGCTGTTCCCCAATGGGCGCGTGATCGAGTTGATCGGCAACCCGATGCCAGGTGGCGGTTTCGTCATGAGCTTTACCGACATCACGCCGTTTCGCGAAGCCGAGCAAGCGCTGCGCCACGCCAACGAGAGCCTTGAGCAACGCGTGGCAGAGCGCACCTACGAGCTGTCGCAACTGAACCAGGCGCTGACCGAAGCCAAGAGCCATGCCGAAGCGGTCAGCCAGTCCAAGACCCGTTTCCTGGCTGCGGTCAGCCACGACCTGATGCAGCCGCTCAACGCCGCCAGGCTGTTTTCTGCGGCCTTGTCGCAGCAAGCCGAAGGCATGACCGAGGAAGCCCGGCAACTGGTCCAGCACATGGACAGTTCACTGCGCTCGGCCGAGGAGCTGATCAGCGACCTGCTGGACATCTCGCGCCTGGAAAACGGCAAGATCACCCCCGACGCCAAGCCGTTTGCCCTGAACGAGCTGTTCGACACCCTTGGGGCGGAATTCAAGGTATTGGCTGCCGAGAAAGGCCTGGCGTTTCGCCTGCGCAGTAGCCGCCTGCGGGTCAACAGTGACATCAAACTGCTGCGCCGTGTGCTGCAGAACTTCCTCACCAACGCCCTGCGCTATGGCAAGAGCCCGATCCTGCTGGGGGCTCGCCGCCAGGGCGAGCGCCTGTGGCTGGAAGTCTGGGACAGGGGGCCCGGCATTGCCGACGACAAGCTGCACGTGATCTTCCAGGAGTTCAAACGCCTGGACAGCCATCAGACCCGCGCCGAAAAAGGCCTGGGCCTGGGCCTGGCGATCGCTGACGGACTGTGCCGGGTCCTGGGCCACACACTGGAGGTACGTTCCTGGCCAGGCAAGGGGACTGTGTTCCGTGTAAGCGTGCCGATCTCTCAACAACCAGCCCCCGTCACTTCGGCGGTAGAGCAGCGCAGCGAGCCGCTGGCCGGCCTGCAGGTGCTGTGCGTTGACAACGAAGACAGCATCCTGATTGGCATGAACAGCCTGCTCAGCCGCTGGGGCTGCCAGGTGTGGACCGCACGCAGCCGCAGCGAGTGCGAGGCGCTGCTGGCCGAGGGCATGCGCCCGCACCTGGCCCTGGTGGACTACCACCTGGATGAAGGCGACACCGGCACGCGCTTGATGGGCTGGCTACGCACTCGGTTGGGCGAACCGGTGCCTGGGGTGGTCATCAGCGCCGACGGCAGCAAGGAAACCGTCGCACTGGTGCATGCCGCAGGCCTGGACTATCTGCCCAAGCCGGTGAAGCCCGCTGCCTTGCGGGCCCTGCTCAACCGTCATCTGAGCCTGGTGCAGTAAGCGCCTGGTCGGGCACTTCATCGGCGAAGGCGCGTTCGAGCAAGTCGGGCGCCAGGCTTTTGCTGGCCCGGGCGCCGAGCAGCTTGAGCTGCTCGCTGCGACTGACCAGGTTGCCGCGCCCTTCGCACAGTTTGTTACGCGCTGCCGCGTAGGCCTTGTCCACCTGTTGCAGGCGGCTGCCCAGTTCATCCAGGTCCTGGATAAACAGCACGAACTTGTCGTACAGCCACCCGGCACGTTCGGCGATTTCCCGGGCGTTCTGGCCTTGGCGTTCCTGCTTCCACAAACTGTCTATCACCCGCAGCGTGGCCAGCAAGGTGGTGGGGCTGACGATGACGATTTGCCGGTCGAAGGCCTCTTGGAACAGGTTGGGCTCGGCCTGCAACGCCGCCGAGAACGCGGCCTCGATGGGCACGAACAGCAGCACGAAGTCCAGGCTGTGCAGGCCTTCGAGACGGCTGTAGTCCTTGCTTGACAGCCCCTTGACGTGACTGCGCAAGGACTGGACGTGCTGTTTGAGCGCCGCCTCGTCGTTGCCTGACACGAACTGCTGATAGGCCGTCAGGCTCACCTTGGCATCGACCACCACCTGTTTGTTGCCCGGCAACATGATCAGCACATCGGGCTGGAAGCGCTCACCGTCAGCGCTCTTGAGGCTTACCTGCGTCTGGTACTCCCTGCCCTTTTCGAGCCCTGCGTGTTCGAGCACGCGCTCCAGGATCAGCTCGCCCCAGTTACCCTGGGTTTTCTGCCCCTTGAGCGCCTGGGTGAGGTTGGTCGCTTCATCGGACAGGCGCAGGTTCAGTTGCTGCAGGCGCTCGAGCTCCTTGCCCAGCGAAAAGCGCTCGCGGGCTTCCTGCTGGTAGCTTTCCTCGACACGTTTTTCGAACGCCTGGATGCGCTCCTTCAACGGATCGAGCAGTTGGCCAAGGTGCTGCTGGCTGGTCTGGGCAAAGCGCTGCTCGCGCTCATCGAAGATCTTGGTGGCCATGTCGGCAAACTGGGCACGCAGGGTATCGCGGGCCTCCTGCAGGTCCTCGAGACGCTGCTGGTGGCTTTCCTGCTGCTCTCGCAGCTCGGCTTCCAGGCGTGCGGCCTGAGACTCCAGGCGGCGCTGCTCTGCCTCGCGGGTAGCGCGCTCCAGGTTCCAGGCATGGGCGGCGTCGCGGGCATTGTCCCGCTCGATCTGCAGCAGCTCCAGCTCTCGGCCCTGGGCTGCCAGCTGCGTCTGCTTGAGGGTATTGGCTTCGCTCAGGTCACTGACTTCATCACGGCTGGCATCGAGTTGCGCCTGCAAACCGGCCTGGGCCAGCTGTGCTGCGTTCAGACGCTCTTCAAGCAAGGCACGCTCGCCATGCCGTGCCGCATGCCGACGCTGAAGCTGCATGACCCACACCAGGCACGGCACCGCGCCCGCCACCAAGCCCAGCAGAATGCTGGCCAGATCCACTGTCATGCCTACCCCGGTCACTGTCTGGCAAATTCGCTGAAGCTTAACAGCCTGACCGGCAGGTTGCCCGCGGCGCTGTCACATGCAGGGGTGATCAGTGCCCGAACCACTGACGCAGCAAACGGCGGGCCTCCTGGGATCCCTTCCCGGCCGCCAACTCCAGCCAGCTGCGGGCCTGCTCGGGCGCAGACGCCCGGCACGCTCGGGCATACTCCACCTGGGCGCGACAATCGCCTGCGCGTGCGGCCTGACGGAGCAGGTCATGGCCGATTCGCCGATCACGGGCGCTGCCGCAATCGCGGCAAAGCATCTGTCCCAGGCGGCTTTGAGCCACCACCACACCCTCGCGCGCTGGGCGCTTGAGCAACCGCCCAGCCAGGTGCTTGACCTGTGGTTTGTCACCCAAACGCGAACTGTCGAGTAGCCACAGGGCAACCTTTAGCGTGAACCGTCCGGGACGCTGTGCAGACGAGGGCATGGGGCTGGCAACTTGTTTACTGCGAGACTTCATGAGCGGCAGGTCAGGCAAATCGAAAAGCGCGCCACTCTACCGGTTTTCAACGTGCTGGCCTAACGCTGAAGATTTTTTTTATAAAAATTTCATGTGATTGTTTCTTGACGTTTGCAAGACGATGGATGGTCATCCGAACTGGTCTGATTTTTGGCGAGCCCCGAGGCAGCCTGGCGCCAAGCCCGCACTAGAGCAAGTGGCGACGACAATCCACAGTTCCTGTGGATAAGTCGGTGGACAACACCCTATTCCCCCCCGCCAAGCCCCGAATTACGGGGGCTTCTGTCAAACTGACGATTTTTTCACCAACCAAAAATAGTGTTTTTTTTCATTGACTTAACTGGCCAGTCAAGTCATTGGCGACTGGAGCAGAAGGTAGGACACGTTTGATACAAATCATCCTTTCGGTGTGAACAAGCTTCGGCCGGGCATCCGTTCGTGTGTCAGGCAGGCGTTCTGGGCACCCTCTAAGCGTGCTCTACCCCCTTCCCACCGGCAAAATTAAGGGCCATACTGCTCGGCTACCCAAGCGCTTCCAGGGCTTGCCTTCATTAAAAGGTTCAGGTAGGATGCGCCTCGTTAGTACCAAGCTGAAAGTCAATTCTGGCCAACAATGTCCTTGCAGATCCGCTTTCCCAAAAGCGCGCTGCTGAAACCAGGACCGGCCCTTTCGATGACTCGCCCGCAGCCGATATGCTGCCGCGACATCCATCACGAGACTAATTGATCAGGATCCCGCACGAAGGCCCAGAACCTTGGCCCCGTGTGCTGCCTGTCCTCTGAAGTACCTACCAGTCAGCCCAAGCGCCCACTTTTGATTGCGCTCCTTCTGGCTGCTTTGTTCCAGCAGGTTCTCTCGTCCCTTAATAAAGACGTCACTGGAACGTTTCTATGATGCACGGATCTACTCCCCGTGTTTAATGCAGGAACCTCCAATAATATGCAAACTCAACATCAAATCCAGGCTGCAATCGGTACCCTTTCCCAAGCGTTCTCGCCGCTGAAATGCTTGCTCGTTGCACCGCGCAAGGGCAGCTTCAGCTTCACGCTGGTGGACGAACACGGTATCGCCTGCCACACCGAACGTCTGTACCACGAGCAGTACAGCCGCAGCGAACCGCTGCAGGCCGTTATCGCCCGTACCCGCCAGTCACTCACCGCGTGAGCGGTGAATGCTGCGGCATTCACCCGTCAGATACACCCCCTCCCCGCTTGCCTGTACAAATCCAGCGTAATTGCCTTCGGGTATATCGCTCGGGTTGTCAGGCAGCAATCGATTTAAAAACAGCCCTTTACATCATCCTTATCACACTACACTTCAACTCGAGCGGTGCACGCCGCTTCCGGCGGGCCTGACCGTTCATCCAGCTGCCAAGCGCCTGCGCCCGTCGGTCTCTTACTGCTCGGGGGCACCATGGGTATTGCGGCCAAAGAATTACGTCAGCATGTCATCAGGCCCACACTGATCTACCTTGATCGCCACTGCGTCAGCGCCGAAATGTTGTTACTCGGCATTGCTGCCTGCCAGTCGGCATTGGGATCGGCGCTGCACGGTAGACGTGGGCATGGTCTGTTTCGCATAGATGACCAGCGTCATCGGACGCTCTGGGACGATTACCTGGCACGCGATCCCGACTTGGCCAGCCGTGTACGCGGCCTGGCCAGCCAGCATGCCTTCCTGGGCGGACCCGACCTGGAACTTACCGTGAACCTGCGCTACGCCACCGCCATTGCCTGGCTACTTGTCGAAGCCCAGGTTGTGACCTTGCCTGCAGTGGACGACCGCATAGGCCAGGCGCGCATCTGGCGTCAGATTTTCAACCCCCAAGGTCGCTTGCGAGACTTCACAGAAGCCTGGCAAGCCTGCGTGGATCAGAAACTGCCAGTGGCTTCTTGAGACGGTTCTTACAGACTCAACTGAGAAAAGGAATTTTAGTCGGATTGTCCTACAAAACCGCTCTATCTCCTGCGATTGCGCCTATAGCGCGGCGCGTGATTTGTTGGTAGCTTTTCGCCTCGGAGATCCCAAGGAGTTCTAATAATGAAAAAAGTAATGCTCAAAACCTCCCTTGGCGTTGCTGTTGCGCTCGCTTCGAGCCAACTGTTCGCCAGCGGCTTCGCGTTGAACGAACAAAGCGTCAGCAGCATGGGGACAGGTTTCGCGGGACGTTCCTCTTCTGCCGAGGATGCCAGCACCGTATACGGCAACCCGGCCGGCATGTCCCGCCTCAAGCGCCAGCAGGTCACCGTCGGTGGCGCAGCGGTCATCGCCAAAACCGATATCTCGGGGCCTGGCAGCAACCTTGGGGGGGAAACTGACGGTGACATGGTACCGGTCGTCGGCGTACCCATGGGTTACTACGTCAAGCCCATCGACGATCACTGGACCGTCGGCTTCGGTGTCTACGTGCCATTCGGTCTGGTCACCGACTACGGCAGTGACGACGCGGCGCGTTATTGGGGCAAGAAAAGCCACGTGGAAGTGGTGACGTTCCAGCCTACCATCAGCTACGCCTTCAATGACAAGGTGTCGATCGGCTTCGGCCCGACCTTCAACCGGATCAAGGGCGAACTGGGTTCCAACCTGATCAACCCGGCCACTCCCGGGCGCAACGACGGTGAAGTCAAGATCAAGGGCGACGACACGGCGGTCGGCTACAACATCGGCCTGATGGTGCAAGCCACCGACCGCACGCGCATCGGCCTGACCTATCACTCCATGGTCGATTACAAGCTCGAGGGCAAGACCAAGGTCAACACCCCGCTGATCGGACCTTTCAGCGGCAGCAAGTTCGATGCCTCGCTCAAGATCAAGACGCCGGAGTCGGTGGACCTTTCGGTCACTCATGAGCTCGACGATCAGTGGACGCTGTACGCCGGCAGCACCTGGACGCGCTGGAGCCGTCTGAAGGACATCACTGTACAGAACGATGTGCCGCGCCCATTGATCGGCTCAGCCTTCCAGACCATTTCGGAAGAACAGAACTGGCATGACACCTGGGCCCACGCCGTGGGTGCGTCGTACAAGGTCAACAAGGAGTGGGTGCTGCGCACTGGCTTCACCGTCGACCAGTCGCCGACCAACAACCAGGACCGCTCGCCGCGCATCCCCACAGGCGATCGCAAGATCTTCAGCCTGGGCGCCGGCTGGAGCCCGAGCGAGGACATGACCATCGACGTGGCGTATTCCTACCTGTGGGAAGAAGACACCAAGGTCAATCAGGTCAGCGCCACCAAGGGCGCCTACCGTGCCAAGTACGAGAACAGCGCGCACGGTGTAGGGGCATCCCTCACTTACCGCTTCTGATCGTTCCCGCTACTGGAAAACCGCCCTCGTGGCGGTTTTTTCATGTTGGCACTTGCCAATCTTCGCCAAGACGGTCGCGCAGGTAATGCATGAAGGCGTGTACCTTGCTCGTGAGTGCGAAGCGATCGGCCACGCAGAGATAAACGTCCATGGGTTCTGTCTGCGCGTACGCCTGTCCGTCAGGGCTGTATTCGAACAGCGGCACCAGGGCACCGCAAGCCAGGTGCGGACGTGCAATGAACGCTGCCAGGCGAGTGATACCGCCGTCATGCACCGCCATCTGCGTGAGCGCATCGATGTCGTCGCAGATGAGCACGTCGCCGAATTCGGGCTCCAGGCGCTGCCCATCACGCATGAACCCCCAACGCAACAGACGGCCATCGACCGGGTAGCGAAACACCAGACAACGGTGGTTGCACAGGGCCTCTGGCGTTTGCGGTATACCGGCACTGGCCAGATACCCTGGCGCTGCACAGCAGACGAAAGGAATGCGGGCGATGTGCTTGGCGACCAGGTGCTCGTCCAACTGGGGCGTGATGCGTAGGCTGACATCGATACCTTCACGGGCGTGGTCAACCTTTCTGTCACTCATGACCAGCTCGATCGAGATACGCGGGTACAGCTCGCTGAACCCAGGTATCAGTGGCGCCAGGACGTGACGACCGAACGCGGAGGTCGAAGCGATGCACAGACGACCTTGGGGCTCGGTTTCAGGCGTCATCACCGCTTGCTCAGCGCGCGCCAGGTCACGCTCTATCAGCCTGACATGCTTGTAGTACTGGGTGCCGGCGGGAGTCAGCGTCATGCGCCGCGTTGTGCGGGTCAGCAGGCGGACCTGCAGGTGTCCTTCAAGACGCGCCAGGTTCTGACTCACGGCGGCTGGGCTGATGCCCAGGCTGCGGGCGCCCGCAGCAATACTTCCCGCTTCGACAACCTTGATGAAGCTGCGGATGGCGTTGAGCAGGTCCATGCTATGCCCTTGGGATTCGTAAGTGTTGCTTTATAAAGGACTAAGGCGCAGCGGTCTACTGGGGGAGCGCCGTGGGTTGATAGGGTAACGCCTCAATCGTACTCCAGGAGGTCGCATGACTGATGCCACTCAAAGCCGTCGCCGCAGGTTGCATGTGAATGCCACGCCGTATGTGTTTGCCTTTTACATGTCGGCCATCATGGCGTTGCTGATGTGTTTCGTGATTACGGCAGCCAACGCCGGAATTGATCAGGATTATATAAGCAACGTGCTGAAAGCCTATCGATTGGCGATGCCGGTAGCCTTTGTTTGCGTGTTGATTGTAAGACCAATTGTGGGAAAGCTGGTTGCGATGACCGTGCATGCGGGTTGACTCGTGATGCAGCTGCCATTGTGGATAGATAGATTGATCATCAGCAATTACTACCCAGGGCACTCTAGCCAATAAACCCCCGCTATAACTAACGCCAATTGCTCTTGATCTTGATCTTGATCTTGATCTTGATCTTGATCTTGATCTTGATCTTGATCTTGATCTTGCTTTGGCTTTGGCTTTGGCTTTGGCTTTTGATCTTGCTTTTGATCTTCGCGACTTCAGAAGGCCGAACGCAGGTCTTGCGGAGGGAGGTGACAG